>JBBCAV010000368.1:0-1822 GCA_051382305.1 Bdellovibrionota bacterium FG-2 | reverse complement strand
CTGCCAGGCCACCCCCCGCTCGCGATCAGCGTAATAATGAAACTCATCCATGATGACATCGTCGTAAGGCGCGCGCGCGCCCAAGCGCAAAGCGTCGTTTGCCAAAACCTCAGCCGTGCAACACAAAATGGGAGCGTCGGGATTCACAGTCGCATCACCCGTAATCATGCCAACGTATTCGGGGCCAAAATCGCGGCAAAGGGCCAAAAACTTTTCATTGACCAGGGCTTTGATCGGGCAGGTGTAGACGGATCTCCGTTTTTGGGTAAGCGACAAAAAGTGCAGCCCCATGGCAACGAGAGATTTTCCTGAACCCGTGGGGGTGTTCAGAATTACATTTTTGTCTGCATAAAGTTCCAGCAGAGCTTCTTCTTGGGCAGGATAAAGAACCAGGCCCTTTTCGAGGACATATTCTAAGAAGACGTCCAGCGCTTGAGAGGCTGTGAGTTCTCGGTCAGGGGGAATAAGCTGGGAGAGTGTACGAGGCAAGTGAAGTACCTTGCGTACAGACTAGTGCCACCCACTTGCGTTAAGCAAGCCCGAACCTCCTACATGTACGTTTAGGGATTGCAAAGTCCATTTTAGATGCTAAAATGGACTTATGTACCCCAGATTGTTTACCCCCCCCTTTAACAAAAGTTTCTTTCTCTTCGGACCTCGTGGTACGGGAAAAACCACTTGGATCAAGCAAAACCTACCTGAATCCGCGGTTCTGAATCTGCTTGATGACGAGTTGTATCGTCGCCTCTTGGCTCGTCCAGAGTCACTTCTTGATTGGGTTCCAAAGCAACAGCGATCTAAACCCATCATGCCAATAGTAATTGATGAGGTTCAGAAAATCCCGGCGCTCCTCAATGAGGTGCATCGCCTAATTGAGGACGAAAAACTGGTGTTTGTCCTCACAGGTTCGAGCGCAAGAAAATTAAACAGAGGGGCGGCAAACCTTTTGGCGGGCCGGGCCTATCGGTATGAGATGTTTCCTCTAACCAGCGTTGAAACTCAGAAGGATTTTGACCTAAAACGCGCACTTCAATACGGGATGTTACCCGCCATCAATAAAGAACCCAATCCCAAGGCCTTCTTAAGCACCTACGTCTCAACCTATCTCAAGGAGGAGATTCAACAAGAAGGTTTGACCCGAAACCTCGCGGGTTTTGCCCGGTTTTTGGAAGCTGCTAGTTTTTCACAAGCGCAACCTCTGGTGGTCTCAAATGTCGCGCAAGACTGTCAGATCGAGAGAAAAGTCGTCGAAGACTATTTTTCAATCCTTGAAGACCTCATGATCGGAGTTCGACTGCCGGTCTTTGCAAAGCGGGCGAAGCGAGAGCTCTACTCCAAGAACAAGTTCTATTTTTTTGATGTGGGAGTTTTTCAAAGCATTCGCCCCAAAGGACCTCTCGATTTCACGGAGGAGCTTCAAGGCGCGGCCCTCGAAACGCTGGTTTTTCAAGAACTTCGAGCACTCAATTCATACCTCGACTGGGGGTACGAGCTCTTCTACTG
Source organism: Bdellovibrionota bacterium FG-2 (assembly GCA_051382305.1). Classification (GTDB taxonomy): domain Bacteria; phylum Bdellovibrionota; class UBA1018; order UBA1018; family UBA1018; genus CAIRTR01. The sequence goes on along the minus strand of JBBCAV010000368.1, from coordinate 319 downwards.
GCGCACCAAATCGAAACACGAAGTCGATCTCATTTTGTATGGCGAAAAAGGGCTTCACGCCATCGAGGTAAAATCGTCGTCGCGCGTGAGAAAAGAGGATCTCACCGGCCTCAAGCTTTTTGCGTCGGATTATCCAACTGCATCCCTCACCCTTGTATATTTAGGCACAAAACAATACGTAGAATCCGATATTCGAGTGATCCCGGCTACGGATTTTTTTCGGGACACGAAGACACTTTTCGCAAGTGGCTAAGCGGCTTCGTGTTAGGGCTCACGCTGTTTGGCAGGAGTTTGCTCGAACTTGGTGTCAGTCACATCG
>JBBCAV010000367.1:0-8217 GCA_051382305.1 Bdellovibrionota bacterium FG-2 | reverse complement strand
GCAGGCGTGTCCACCCCAACTCGTGGTGCCCATCTTCTGCGACATTCGACCGCAACAGCAATGCTCCGTGAAGGGATTTGTCTTCCTACGATCGGTATCATTCTTCGGCACCGATCCATCGAGACCACAGCACACTACGCAAAAGTCGATGTGGATCTTTTAAGTTCGGTGGCGCAGCCATGGCTTGGGGGTGTGCTATGCTGATGGCACTCATCGATACCTGGCTGGCCACGCGGCGAGCGAGTGGTTTCAAGCTCCAAAAGTATGAGCAGAACCTGCGCAGATTTGCCGAATTTTCTGCGGCTCGCGGCGAGAATCATATTCGTGCAAATACCGCTATCGAATGGGCATCACAGATGGCCACACCCAGGCAGAAGTGCCGGCACTTCCAGAGGGTCGTTCAACTCGCCCGATATCTTCACGCTGAAGACCCACTCCATGAGATCCCCCCGTATCGGCACTTCACGGGGAAGCGGCAACGCCCAGTGCCGTACATTTACACACAGGAGGAAGCGCGTCGGCTTTTCGAAATCGCCACTCGGCTCAAACCAGTCGATTCGCTCCGTCCTCACACGGTGAGCACTATGCTTGCGCTGCTCTTCGCAACGGGGCTGCGCATCTCGGAAGCGTTGGCCCTGCATATGACCGATGTAACAGCGGATGGTTTGATCATTCGTGAAACCAAATTTGGAAAGACGCGTCTCGTACCACTCCATCCTTCAGTACAGAGCGGGCTTGAGCGATACATGGTCCGGCGCCGAGCAATTGTCGGGGGCAGCGATCACATGTTCAGGAGCCGCAACAAAACAGGACTTTCCTACGGTGGCTTTCGTAAATCGTGGCATGCAGTACGCAGACAGGCTGGCCTTCCGACACGCTTAGATGGCCGTAGGCCACGAGTTCACGACATTCGGCATACTTTCGCAGTGCGTGCTCTCGAAAGTGCGCCAGATAGTCGAGATCGAATCGCGCGGCACATGCTCGCCGTTTCGACGTACCTCGGGCACAGCTGTGTCTCCGATACCTACTGGTACCTCCAAGCAACGCCAACACTCATGTCTCAAGTTGCAGACACCTGTCAGCGCAACTTTGAAGGAGAACCTCTATGACCCCGATTGCACCGCATATCACCGCATTTATTCGTGAACGACTCATCTGTGAGAATACGCGCGCCGCCTATGCATACACATTCCAGCTCCTGTTCTCGTTTGCGAACAAACGTTTGGGGGTGGCGCCATCCAACCTCCAAATCGAGCAAATCGATGCGCCTTTCGTGCTAGCATTCCTCGATCACATACAGCAAGAACGTGGCAACTGTGCTCGATCACGCAACACCCGGCTCGCTGCCATACGGTCCTTCATGCACTTCATTGAATATCGAGTGCCGTCAGCCCTTGACTCAATTCGTCGCGTACTCGCCATCCCAGCGCAACGAACCGACACGCGCCTCGTAAAGCATTTATCGCTTACTGAGTCGCGCGCCGTACTCGACGCGCCCGATCCGGCATTGCGCCTTGGTACTCGCGATAGGGCCATGCTCTATCTCGGTCTCACTGGTGGCTTGCGTGTTTCTGAACTCGTCACTTTACGGCTCGCGGACGTGCGATTCGAGGGCAAATACGTTGAAGTTCGCGTGATCGGGAAAGGGCGCAAAGAGCGCGCCCTTTTACTGTGGAAAGAAGTTGGAATCGCTATCCGTGCCTGGCTCGCCATACGAGGCAATGCCACTTGTCCCGAGTTATTCCTTTCGGCTACGTCAAAACCAATGACGAGATCCGGATTCGAGTATGTATTGCGCAAGCACGTCCGCAAGGCTGCGGCTGGGTGCCCATCTTTAATCGGAAAAAGCGTCTCGCCGCATACGCTGCGCCACACATGCGCTTTGGACACACTTCGAGCAACCGGGGACATCCGTAAGGTCTCCCTTTGGCTCGGACACGCAAACCAGTCGACCACAGAAATTTATCTGCAGGCCGATCCGACTGAAAAAATTGAGGCTCTCGAATCCGCGATACCACTTAGACTTCGACAAGGGACCTTCCTACCGCAAGATCGTTTGATCGCATCGCTGATGGCTAATAGGACGAAGCCGTCATCCAGGTGAGTTTGAAATTCTCTTAGGGCGCCGATATTATGCGGAGTCAACTTTCATCGAAATCCACATTCTCTGGGCCGATGTCGGACTGACTCTGCATAATCAAGCGCTCCGCATAACATGGTTTATGCTGATCTCAGCATAACCCATGGAATTTCACTAAGTTCCTCGTGGGTCGGGACGGCAACGTGATTACACGCTACGCGCCCCAAACCAAACCCGAGGACCTCAGAAAAGACATCCAAGCCGCTTTAGGCAAAAAAGCCTAAATCACGGCAACTAAATTACATCAAAAGGATACTTGCCCAAGTCATACGCGGATTGCGCGATGAAGTGAATGGCGTCGTCGTCATTCGTGTCGATTGCTTTGAAATTTCCGCGAATGCGCCGGTTTGCTCGCGTGGAGAAGGATTCCACCATCGCAATTTCAAGCTGGCACTTGGCCGCTCCGCCTTTTTCTTCAATCATGCGAGTCACACGCGAAATCATGCAAATCAACGCATAGAAATCAATGGCGATATCGGCCATACGTTTCTGAGCCAACTGGCGCAAGAAGATTTGCTTACCATGCCGACGAATCAAGACTTCAACTTGCTTTGCAAACTCGACCGCATATTCCTCAAGCATCCCCGTAGGGCGCTTGAGCGCGGGATGCGCTTTGGTAATGGACTGCCCCATGATGTTTTGCTTGAGTTTGCGTAGGGCAAAGTCACTCACCGGACCCAGCCCCTTAAGAGGATACTTAATGGCGTCGGCCAGCCCTGCGAGTTGTTGCCCTGGGCCTTGAAACCCTGAAAGCGCGATGAAGGCGCGAAGAACTTCATTGCCCCCTTCGAAGATGCGATTGATACGTGCGTCTCGCAACCAACGCTCATAGGGATATTCCTTCATATAGCCATTTCCGGCCCAAATCTGGAGATTCTCATCCGCGGTTTCCCATAGCATTTCGGAGCAAAAAACTTTCGCAATGGCACTCTCAATAGAATAGTCCACTTCTTTGCGATCAATCAGAGCCGTGGTCATATACACCATGCTCTCGGCCGCAAACGTGTTCACCATCATGCGCCCGATTTTCTCCTTGATCATCCCAAACTCGCCGATTTTCTTTTGAAACTGCACGCGCTCATTCGCATGAGCGATTGAAGCCTCTATGCAATTTTTTGCACCTCCCACACAGCCTGCCGCTAAACCAAGACGTCCGTGATTGAGCACACCCATGGCGACTTTGAACCCCTGCCCCACACCGCCAATAATGTTTTCGACGGGAACTTTGACGTTTTCAAAGTGAATGGCATTGGTCCAAGAAGCTCGGATTCCCAATTTGTGCTCACCGGGACCCACGGTAATTCCATCAGTGGGACCTTCCACCATGAAGCAGGTCACCTTTTCTTTTTTGACTCCGCCTTCTTCGATTTCAATTTTTGCAAACACGGTGAAGAAACTGGCAATCCCACCATTAGTGATCCAAAGTTTGTTCCCATTGATGAGGTAATGCTTTCCATCAGAACTCAAGGCAGCCTTTGTTTTAATGGAAGCGGCATCCGATCCACTGCTAGGCTCCGTAAGACAATAACAGGCAATAAGTTCGCCCGTTGCAAGCCTAGGGAGAAACCGTTTCTTCTGCTCGTCCGTTCCGAAAAGTAAAAGAGCTTTGTACCCAATGCTCTGATGCGCGCCCAGAGTCACGCCCAACGACCCATCGGTCATCGCCAGCGCCTGCATGATCCGAGCATAGCCCGATTGAGGAAGGCCCAAGCCGCCAAACTCCTCAGCGACTCCCATCCCCATCATTCCGAGCTCGGCAAGCTGGGTGACGATTTCGCGAGGCATTTCGCCTTTTTCGTCCCACTCCGCCGACTTCACATTATCCTTGGCGAACTTATCAAAGGAATCAATAATCATTCTTACAGTTTCGGAAGTGTCTTCGGCGACTTTGGGATACGGGAAAATCAAATCCTCTCGAATTTCGCCAAAAAACACGGATTTCATGAAACTATTCTCTGCAATGGCCATAAGTTCTCCTCTTGTCTCTTCTTTTTTCTCTCGTTGCCAGTTTGTCAATCCATTGAACTCAATAACGACCCAAGAATCCATTATTAAGACAAAATGTCAAAACCCCTTCCGCCTCACCCTCCTCAATTCTCTCAAGCGTTAAAAAGCTGACGCTCGAATAAGCGGAATCATTCACCTTTATTTCTATCACCTGTTTTCAAATGTCGGGAATCTTTTTTTTAATTTTGGCATCTCTTTTGCGATAGCTCTGGTTCGAACCATGTCCGAAGAGAACCCTACTTCATTCAAGCAGCGTCTTCAGAACCTCCTCCAAGCTTTGCCCGCATGGAAAGCGAAGTCTTTGGCGCTGCTTGCCCGAACTAAAAGCGATGTCCTATTACCCACTTTTGAAAAGATCAGAGCTCAGTTCAAAAACCGGGCGAACCCCTTTACCCGTCAAAATTTTGCCGCTCTACTTCAATCCGTTCGAAACCTCGATCGTGAAAAATTTCGCACCCTGTCAAGAATAATTGGAGGAAAAATAAAAGCGCTGACCCAAGCTGCACAGTTTCATCTCAAGAACCCAAAATTACTTACTGCGAAGCTTCAACAAATTGATGTGAGGCAATGGGCTGAAAAAATATCAACCTCCTTTCAAAAGCAAGGCACCAGCTTCTACTCCACTCTTGTCGCCGTTGTTTTGTCGACCTATTTCATTTCAGGCCCCCTTGCGCTTCTGATTGGACGATTCATTCCCGAGCCCCCCACTGTTAAAATGGCTCGCACCTCCGATCGAGGTAAAACCGCACGCTCCTTGAACGATTATCAAATAATCTTCACCCGTAACCTTTTTAGCAGTCGAGGGATTATCCCGGGCGAAGAAGCAACTCCGACGGGCCAACCCCAAGATCAAGGGGGCCCCCCCGTTAGAACCACACTTCCTTTTAATCTAATCGGCACCCTCATCCTTCGCGACGAATTCCGCTCGCTCGCAACGATCGAAGACAAATCCGCCTCCCTTGTTTATCCAGTTAGAAGTGAGGATGAGATTCCCGGAAAAGCCCGCATCATAAAAATTGACCCTACCCGAGTGACCTTTCTAAATCTTTCGAGCGGACGAAGAGAATTCATCGAGCTCCCGGAGGATACTAATGCAGGGGGGCCAAAAATCACCGTGGGAGCCCCGAAGAAGCTTTCTGTCGGCGGGGGAATCGAAAAAGTCTCCCCCAATCAGTTCAACGTCGCTCGCACCGAAGTCGATAAAGCCATGGCTGACCTTAACAACATCTTAACCCAGGCACGAGCCGTTCCGAATTTTGAAAACGGTGTGCCTGCTGGATATTCTCTTTTTCAAATTGTGCCCGGAAGCATCTACGACAAGTTAGGCCTCCAAAACGGCGATGTCATCATGGGACTGAACGGCCAGCCAATCAGTGATCCCGGAAAAGCTTTTGAAATGCTCTCTGAACTCAAAACTGCAAACCACATGGAACTCCAAGTGAAACGCAGTGGAAAGGTGTCAACACACGCCTATGAAATCCGCTAACTCTCCCGAAACTCATCTCCCCTATGACTCCGAAGCTGACACTCTAGATGTGATGGATACGATGGATACAAAGGAGCGTGAGTTTGCGCTCCGCTGGCTAGAGATCGCGGCCACCATGGCCAGCCTGATCGGAATCGTCGGCATCCTTGCCCTCCTCAGTCAGGGCGCTTGGGCCGAAAATCCCCCAGAAGGATTTAAGCCCAATCCACGAACCTTCACCAACCCCTTTGCAAACACGGGAAATCCTAGCGCCCCCCCTCCTCCTGGAAACTTTTTTGACGAGGGAGATGACGAAGACGAACCCGAGGCGCCTGTGGGACGAAACTACGCGCCTCCTCCGGCATACGCAGGGGCGGGTACAAGCAGCGCGTCCCCGAGTTCTAATTCTGATTCCCGGAGTTCCTCAAAACAGGGAACATCCGTCTCCGCAGGAGGAGGCGCACCCGGCGGTCTGATCGCCAAGCAATCCGTCGAGCCACTATTTGTCGATGACGAATCCGGCGAAGGCAGTAAAGAGGTAATTACGGATTTCAATTTTCCTGATGCAGATATCATGGATATCGCCAAAACCTTAGGGAAACTGACCGGAAAAAATTTCATTCTCGATAAAGACGTCAAAGGGCGCATCACGATCATCGCAAACGCACCGATCACGGTGGGCGACGCCTGGCGCGCCTTCTTAACTGCCTTGGACATTAACCACTTTGCGCTAATCCCTTCAGGTAAGTTCATTCGAATCGCCCGTGATCGCGATGCCCGCGAAAAACAACTCCGCACCTTTTCGGGAGACCTTGCTCCCGATTCCGACGCCCTCATTACACGGGTGATTCCGATCAAACACATTAATGCTGAAGAACTAGCTCGCATCTTCAGAAGTTTTATGCCTGCGAATTCTCGCGTCCATGCTTACGAACAGACCAACACACTGATCATCACCGACACGGGATCCAATATTGCCAAACTTTCAAAAATGTTAGAGATCTTAGACGTCGAAGGTTACGACGCTGGCATCGAGGTCATCCCGGTGAAATTCGCGGCGGCTTCGCAACTTTCTGACCTGCTCGACAAACTTCTTCCGGGCACCGGCGGAAGGTCTGGCGCCCCCGGGAGTCCGCGAATGGGCGGCGGCGGAAAGTTTAGTGCAAGGCGGACCAAAGAAGGCGGCGTGATCAACACAATCATCGCCGACGAAAGAACGAATAACCTCATTGTTCATGCCAACGCTAAAGGGGCGGACCAAGTGCGTGAGCTTGTGGCCAAGCTCGACCAACGACTCCCGGCCGCCGTGGGTGGTAAGATCCGGGTGCGGTTCCTCCAATTTGCAGACGCCACGGAACTCGCCGCAACCCTCAATAATCTCTCCCAAGGCTCTGGGGCAAAATCAATGCCCGGCGCCGGAATGGGAACAGGCATCAATCCAAATGCGCAATCCCTTTTCGAAGGCTCAATTCGAGTCGCTGCCGATAAAACGACAAACGCTCTTGTGATCACGGCTTCCGCCTCTGACTATTTGACCGTTGAGACGGTGGTGAACCGACTTGATATCCAACGTGACCAAGTTTATGTCGAAGCGGTCATCATGGAAATCGCGATGAATCGCGATTTCGCGTTTTCGACAAATCTCATCAGTCCAGTCAATGGAGTTGCTTTGGCGCCAAATACCGACCTATTTGACTTCTTGGCAAACCCTCTTTCCCAACAGGGCGCCATCCTAAGTTTCCCGATAGGAACAACAAAAGACTACACGATCGGCACACAGACAGTCAAGATTGGTAACATTCAGACCCTAATCAAAGCGATTCAAACCAACTCACGCTCAAACGTGCTCGCGACTCCACAAATTATCGCACTTGATAACAGCGAAGCCTTTTTTGAATCGGCGGAAAAAATCCCGGTTCCCACTACCACCATCAGCGCCAACGTGGGTTCCTCCAACTCTTTCACAAAAGAATCAGTTCCTCTTTCAATGCGGATCAAGCCGCAGATCAACAAGCTGTCAAACTTCATCAAACTTGACGTTGATATGAAACTCAGTGACGTCTCCGAGAGAATTCCTGCCGAACTAAAAGGCAAAGCCTTTGGTTCAACCGATCGCTCCGTAAAAACAAATGTGATCGTGGGGGACTCGGATACCGTCGTGATCGGCGGATTGATTCGAGACAAGACCTCTGAAGCCGTGAGCAAAATTCCATTGCTCGGAGACATTCCACTTTTGGGCTGGCTGTTTCGGGCGAGCAAATCCACAACAGAAAAAACAAACCTGCTCGTTTTCCTCACTCCTCACATTGTCCGTCAATATGATAAGATTCGCGCCATCTTGGATAACAAGCTGAAAGAACGAGACGATTTTATCGAAAACTACGCGGGCGGCAACGACCCCCTAAGACCCAAGCGGGATGACATCATTCGCAGTCTTCCAAACATCAAAGATCTCACCACTCAACCCGCCCAAGCAGCTGCGCTCTTAGACGAGGGAAAACCTGCTGCGGTCGTCGTGGAGCCAGGTCCTCTGGCCTCCCCCCTTCCGCCCATTGGAGTGCAAGCAGTCCCAGCGCCTGTGCCTCCCGTCACCACCCATGAAGTC
>JBBCAV010000366.1:0-1024 GCA_051382305.1 Bdellovibrionota bacterium FG-2 | reverse complement strand
AAACCAGCAAAAGAGAGGCCCGCTTTTTAGCTGTTTTCTTGATCTGATGATTGAGGGCATAGTAGTCTGTCGTGGGTGAGAATAGCTCATCGAACCATTGGCTCAGTCGTCGTTTTTCCATCTCATCTGGGCTTTTCCGATAGGTTTTGAGAGCGCGGTAAAAATCCCAGAACGAGGCCAAGAACTCATCCATCACTTTTTGGAAAAATGGATTTTGCGGGATTAGCTTCTTGTAGTGCCGGCCCTCATGAACCCAGCAAAGTCCGAGATATTCTAAAATACCCTTAAACTGGGGCGCATCGTCACAAATAAGCACGGAGGCTTGTGGCCCCATGAATCCCGCATGATAGGCTCCGATTGCGCAGCCTTCTTGGATGTGTTTTTTCCAGATATCTTTAAATCCTTTTTGGGCCCCCACGCAAAGCGGTGACTGCAGGATCTCTTTTTCAAATTCTGACTCGGTATAAAGTTTTTTGCTCCCCAGTTTGGCTAAGGCGCGGACCAGGTTACGATTGCTGATCTTCTCACGCATATAACCCAACGCCGTTTCGTTAATCATGTATTTTAACTCAAATCCGCCAATAAGTGCCCTGATTGCAGAGCGACGATCCTTGCTCATCGAGGTTGTGAATGAACAACAGAGGTCATTAGTCGTGACAATCGTGAACACGTTTTTGCCGTTGAGACGTGCTCCCGTGTCGTCAATGTGCTGATACCCCTGTTTCTGGATCCCGGCACACCGAGCAGCTTCCTTCTCGTCGTGAAAAACTTGATTCGAATGATCCAGCAGGATCTCACCGATTTGCCCTAAGGAGATCTGCACACCAAACCCGCGCAGAAGTGTGTACAATATTTTTTGAGTGATGCGGCACTGATAATGAAGGGTGAGAACCATGGCGCGAATCCCCGGACCAAATTCGTGCCCCCGATAGGCCTCCGGCAATTCTGATTCATAGGATTGATGGGTAGAGGCTGAGTAAAACCGCTCAAGGATAAAGCGGGTGTTTTCCGGTGAGATAATGAG
>JBBCAV010000365.1:0-2537 GCA_051382305.1 Bdellovibrionota bacterium FG-2 | reverse complement strand
ATATATCGAGGAGCAGAAACCGGAGCCGCCAGACGATCATTTTAAGGTGGTATGAGATTTACAGTCGGCCAGCAGGCCGACGAGTATCCGGCTTTAGCCGTTCAGCGAAGCCTTCGCCTTAAGGCGAAGGTAATTTACTCCGGATTCCGGATGTTCCATTTTCGGACAGAAATGTTCCAAAAATGGAAAAGTAGGGGTGGTTTAGGAGTCTAAGACTATGGCCACGAAAGAAGGTTCTAGTGGCTTGTAATTAGGTGCCATTACGAGGATGATGAGGATCGCAATGGCAGCAAAGACTAAGTTGGACCCAAGAAAGATGATGGAAATGGCCATAGAGATGATGCGCAAGTCCATCTCTGAAGGGCGGCCTGACGGCAAGAAGAGCCCCGCCGTTGGGGCAGTATTGTTGAAGCCGGATGGATCGATAGAAACAGCGTATAGAGGTGAGTTGCGTGATGGCGACCACGCAGAATTTACGTTGTTGGAACGCAAGAATCGCGCGAGCCGACTTGATGGCGCAATCCTGTTTGCTACTTTGGAGCCCTGCGCGCCAGGGGCACGCAATCACCCAAAGCTGAGTTGTGCTGAAAGAATTGTGTTGGCAAGAATTAAGGAAGTTTGGGTCGGCGTTGAAGATCCTGATCCGGCCGTTGATCGTAAGGGAATCAAATACCTTCAAGACAACGGAATAAAAGTTCACATGTTTGATAGAGATTTGCAGTCGATTATTGAAAAAGAAAACAAAGCGTTTATTGCTCAAGCTGTGGAGCGTGCGTCGTCAGAGAAAAAGAAGCTAAAAACCACCGCTTTGTCTTCTTTTGAAAATCAGATTTCGACGGCCAGTATGAGGGACTTTTCTCTCGATTGGTTGGGCAAATACCGGAAGGTGACAAAGATTTCCGATCCAATCGATTCTGAAGCCTTTCGCCAGCGGTTGATGCATCAAGGTGTTTTGCGTTTGGCGGGGAAAAAGTTGGTTCCTACTGGATACGGGGTGTTGCTTTTTGGAAAAGCCCCTCGTGATATGATGCCGCAGGCCGGATTGCTGGGGACGATCCATTATCCCAATGGCAAGGATGAAACCCGGGATTTTGAGGGACCTCTGGTTTCTGTGCCGTCTGAGCTGGAAAAGTGGTTGAAAGATAAACTGCCCAATACAATCGATCGCAGTCAGATGGTGCGGCGGCAGTCTGTTGACCTGCCTTTTGAAATGATTCGTGAGGCAGTCGTTAATGCACTTGTTCATCGGAGTTACGAAATAACTGGAGCCAAGTGTCAGTTGATTATTTCGGAGAACACCGTTGTCGTAAAGAGCCCTGGTAAGCCAATTGACCCGATTACGTTGGAGCAGCTCCAATCTTTTAATGCGCCCATGTTAAGCCGCAATCCTCTTTTGCATTATGTTTTTGCTCGCATGAAAATGGCCGAGGAGAGGGGATTTGGTCTGGAATCTATAAAATCTCGCGCCTCTGCTTTTGGCTTGCCTCTTCCAAAATATAGCTGGGTGAATCCATACCTGGAACTAGCGCTTTATCGAAATTCTGCGGGTGCAGTTCAGACTTTGGCTCCTCAGAAGCTCGCATCACTTAGCAAAGCCGAGAGAGCGGGATGGCAATGGGTTGTGACGAAAGAAGCGGTCGTTGCGATAGAGTATGCCGCAATGGTGAAGGTTCCCAAGCGAACAGCTTTGAATCACTTGAAGCACTTCACAGAACTAGGGTTACTTGTGCGGATGGGTTCCGGGCCTACGACACAGTATAAGGTGAAAAAATAGGCGAAGGTTGCTTGAGAATTGTACTTTTTGATCACGCCAAATATCGCGCCAAAATGGCGCGATAACCACAAGAAAATCCGCTCAAAATCGGTATCGCGCCAAATATCGCGCCAAAATGGCGCGATAGATTTTCGATACAAACAGGCCTGTTTTCTGGTGTTTTTACTTAAAATGAGTAAAAATGGCGCATTTTAGGTTCTGTTGGCCTTTTTTATCACCTGGGATCGTCAGACTCGTGGATTCTGGGCCCCATCCTGGGTAGAGTATTTAATATGAATCATGCGGAACTCTTAAGTCACGTCGCTCAATCCTATTCGGCTCTTGGGGAGCGACCTACTTTTACTCCAAAGTCGCTGAGCTATTATCATTGTCCCCGTTGGAGAAACTGGACAATGTCTCCCGTGTTTATTCGGGGAAATGTCCTTTCAAAAGAGCATCTTTTAGGTGCCGAGAAGCTCTTTGCATCATATTCGCGCTTTCATCCTTTTGATTCTCGTTTTGCATACCTGAATCTGTTGGGAAAGGACTCTTCACCCTCCGTGAAAGCTGCTCTCAAAACGGCAAAGGATGCTGGGTGGGAGGTGAATCCTAATAAGACGGCTCTCAATTATTGGGAAGAGAGGTTGCCTCTGGATATTCCTAAAACATTTTCGATTTCCGCGGGGAGATATTTTGATCCGAACTATAGTGGACCCCTAAAACTGGACAGCTTGCTATGCTATAAAAATCATGGTTTGGTGAGCGGTCCTGAAAGGGGTAGTAG
>JBBCAV010000364.1:0-1631 GCA_051382305.1 Bdellovibrionota bacterium FG-2 | reverse complement strand
TCCCTAAAATGGCCGAGATTCCAGACCCCACCCCCACAACGAAGGTTTAGTGAGTGGGGTCTGGAATCTCTCAAAGGGAAGGCACAGCAAGAGGAGAAAATAGTTTATGGCGGGGGGAGGTAGAAAAGTTTTTGGGAAGGCAATGGGGAGAAGAGGTGGGGAAAAGCAGCAAGAAAATTTGCGAACGGAAAGCGGCTCCCAAATTGAAAGGGAGAGAAGATTATTTTTTGGAAGTCAGTGTTTTATAAAAAAGGACGCGCGTGTCTATTCATCTGGGGTCTGATGATAGGGCAGGACCTCGCGTTGTCAAAAAATCAAAGCGATAGCCAAAAAACGGCTTCCGCATTTGACCTATTAAGACGTCATCGCCGCGCGGGTAAGGGCAAGCACCATCCGTTTTGGCGACGGATAGGAGGAATAAACCCCGTTTTTTCTCTTCGGCAATCCTAGGGAACCCCGGGGGTTGGCCTCTTGGGGGTTATGCGAACCTGGTTTTCACTTGAAATTCGGCCTTACTGAAAGAGCTCAAATTCATTAGGGAAGCGCGTATCCTTGCTTCCAGGTGCCCGTGCACTGTTGTCGAGATTTCCTCGGTAACACTAAACTTCCTGACAAAGGGCCGCTAATAGGGCCTGTTGCTTTATAAGTAACGGGATCGACCTTCATTGTACCAGAATCCAACTTCACATAATAATGGAGCTCCGAAGTACCCATTGTGAGCACCGGTGAAATGACATCAAAAAAGCCCACTGATGCTGTATTTGCAATTACAGGTGCTGATAGTTTAAAGCCTGAACCAGGCTCTTCAGCATAGGCTATCTCATACTTGATGCCCAGCTGCGGAGAACCGACATTAAAGATCGATCTCGTAATGCTGAATTTAAGCGTCTTAAACGAGCGATCAGGAAAGGAACATTTTCCCATGGCAAAAAAAGTCTCCACGACATTCTTAGCGTGAGCTGGAGTTGTTACAATTGCTAAAGCCATTCCAAAGGCTATTCCCACACGACCTAACACTCTGGACCTTAAATATGATTTCATAAAAATTATCCCCTTCTAGTTTAAAAACTATATCTCAAACGAGCTTACCAACTTCCTCAACCCCAAACAATTGTGTCTTTTTTGACGCCCCTCTAAGACTACTCATCATGACGATCCATGCCCTTCAGCCGCATGTCGCATTTCCCCGTAAAAGCATGATTCTGCGCCCTTTCCGACGGAACCTGTTCAAACATTCGGCGCAATCCAGGAATATTCACTTTGATCATTTCCTGGACAGCCGTATTCCGGGGTACGGCAACGATTCGTGCGAAAACATGCAATAGCGGTGTGACGCGTCAGTCTTTGTCCTTGTTCTCAGTTCATGATTGCGGCCTTATCACCGCCGGCCCCCTGTAACCAAGCCGGGCTAAAGACCACCTTGGCAAGCGTCCCGCGCTTCATCTCCTTCTTATCTTTGTCGCGATATAGATCTTGATCCTTATCGCGCCTCCGGAAATAGATCCGAATCCCTAAAGGTATTAACGCCAGTTCGGCGCAAAAGGCCTGATATTTTTAGATGAAAATGAGGGCCGGCGACGCGGTGCGAGTTGCATCCAGTTTGATTGAAGGCTTACCGGGATAAAGACAGT
>JBBCAV010000363.1:0-4538 GCA_051382305.1 Bdellovibrionota bacterium FG-2 | reverse complement strand
CGCCGCCATTTTTGGAACCGTCTCTGAACTCCCGACAAAAGGCGCGTTTTCAGTCCCCGAAATTTTTCCCAAGGCAAGCCCCCCTGCAGACGAGGGGGGGCCCTTAATGAGTCCAGCAACCGCCTCTGCCTGCGAGAGGCTCATCTTTCCATTCCGTACAGCCCGAAAACTAAATTCGCCAGGAAGGGACTGACGAACCCCTAATTTTGCGAGCGTTTCAATAAGCCGTGGGGCAATCTGGTTTCCGCCATGAAGATGAAATTCAACTACGTCTTCACCTGTGTAGCTTGCCGGCCCCGCGAAAAAGACGCAAAGCGCTTGATCAATGGGCTGGGCCCCAAGACCCGTATGATCTGTGAGTGGCGCAAGATACAGCATTCGCGGCGTGAGCGGAAACGCAAGGGCGGGCGAAAGCGCCTTGAGTGCCGCAAGCGCGCGCGGCCCGCTGACGCGAACAATTGAAACCGCGCCCCCCACACCCGAGGCAATCGCCGCAATCGTGTCTTCGGCAAAATAGGAGGGCTTACTTCGCTCGGGCAGGGAAAACTTGGACATTTCCTGGAGGATTAAATTTCTTATTAAGCATCATTTGCTGGCCGATACTTGCGAGCGCATTGACGAGCATATAAAGAGTCAAACCCGAGGGAAGCGCTAACATCATTGCCCCAAACATAAGTGGCATGAATTGCATCATTTTTGCCTGCATGGGATCTGCGGCCGTATTCGGGGTCAACTTCTGCTGAATAAACATGGTAATCGTCAATAGCACCGGCGTGACGTAGAAAGGGTCTGCGGCCGAGAGATCCCGGATCCAGAAAATAAAGGGCGAGTGGTACAGCTCCATGGAGCTATACAGGACGCGGTAAAGCGCAAAAAACACCGGCATTTGAATCAAAATCGGCAGGCAGCCGGCCATCGGGTTGTAGCCATGACTTTTCATCATGGTCATCATTTCTTTGTTTAGCGTTTCTTTGTCGTCTTTGTACTTTTCCCGCAATTTCTGAAGCTGCGGCTGAAGGCTGGCCATTTCCTTCATACTCTTCATACTCTTGTAGGTCAGCGGATAGGTGACCAATTTAAGAAGTAAGGTCAGGAAAATGATGGCGACCCCATAGTTGCCAAAGAAGGTATAGAACCACTTCAATATTTTTAGCAAAGGATAGGCGATCACCGTGAACCAACCAAAATCGACGGTGTGATCCAGAAGGGGATCAGCGGCCCGAAGGACAGAGAGGTCTTTAGGACCAAAGAAAACTTTTACAGGAATCGAAAACGTGTTTGAGTTTAAAGGATAAACCAGACTAATTCTGCCCGTATTGGCACCGGCAGGCTGAATCAGCCCCCGCGCCTCGGCGCTGGGTTGAGCTAATACGGCCATCAAGAAATAGCGGCTTGTGGCGCCAATATAACTGACAGGGGTGCCAACTTCTTTTTGTGTGACAGACTCAGAAACGTTAACACGTTCAATGGTTTTATTAGTGAAGTAGACGAGTTGTCGATCTTGGGCTTCGGGATCTTTATCAATCAGGTGGCTACTGAGAGCGATAAACGCAAAATTTGGTTTTTTTGTCTTAAAGTCCCCGTGAATTTTTAGATCGACCGTTGAGCTTCCGGGTTGGGTGGAGAACTCTTTTGAGAGCTTTAGATTTGCATCTTCATAAGTCCAGAGTGCGCCGGTCTCCGTAGGCTTTAGGTCCCCGCGAATTGTTGAAAGATAGGTGTAGCTTGTGTCATCAAAGGCAAACTCGATGGCGCCTGAAAGATTCATGGCGGTTTTGAGGTCGATGTTGGGTGTCTGAGGGGAAACACCCAAATGATAATCGTTTAGTTTCCAATCTAGAAAGAAGGGGGAACTGTTTCCAACGGTCACGGTTCCGAGTGCGGTTTTTAAGAGTGCGGTCTGTTCAGGCCGGCTAAGAGTAGCACTTGGGGGTGAGATTTGAGCTGCGGGCTTCGCCAACGTCGGAGCGGCAGGGGCTTGTGCTTGAGGCGCACTTAGGGCCTCTGCTGCAGGGGCCTGTTGCGCACTTGTTTGTGGCGATCGTGGAATGCGTGGTTCTAGATAGAGCTTTTGCCATCCCAAATAGATCAAAAAACAAAGGGCGATTGCGAGACCGGTTCTTTTATCCATAGTAGACCCTTTCAAGAGAGTTCTTGTTTGACTGAAATAGCGCGAGATTTCAAGAGAAACGATGTTGGGACTGGATCATGGCCGCCCCGAATAAGTGGATTGCAGCGCAAGATCCGAAACAAAGAGAGGAGAAGGCCTCGAAGGAGGCCAAAGTGATGAATAGCTTCTTCGGAGTAGTTGCTACAGGTGGGGAAATAGCGGCAACCCATTCCGGGTCCCGCCAGAAGGTGAAGGGCAGGGGAGATAAGCGTCCTATAAAGGAAAAGAAGTGCTCTCATTTCTTAACCTCGCGCTCCGGCGCAGGCGTCCTGGAGGGGATATGCTGACCTAAGAGGAGCTTCCGCTTGAATTCGTCGGCAAGGCACACCGAGATCTGTTTTGAAAAAAGATAAGACATCGGTTTTCCCCCGGGAATAACGACGTTATAGTCAAAAGAGCCGAGGTGGGGTGCGAGTTTTCTCATGGATTCTCTCACTTGTCGTTTAAGGCGATTGCGTTCGACCGAAGAACCGCGAGCCTTAAGCGTAATGCCTAAGCGGAAATGATCGACATCATTTGCAAGACGAAAGACAGTGCAGGCCCGAAGGCGAAAAACCGAGCTGTTCGAAAAAAAGGCGCGGAACTGCCACTGATAATGCAGTCTGTGCGAATAACTTAAGGAAAGGGGGGATCTCGTAGAATCCGACAGCTTTACTTACCGGCGACGGTTGGAACAAGGCGCTTACGCCCCTTGGCTCTTCGTCTTTTCAATACTGCTCGGCCGCCGACGCTTTCCATCCGGGCGTGGAATCCATGTCTACGACGACGTTTGGTTCTGCTCGGCTTATAGGTTCTCTTCATAAAATAAAACTTCCTTTAAAAGTGTCTTTGTCAATTAACGAACTCTGTTGGCATTGTCAAGATTGTTAGTGCATGCTATGCCCGATATTCCTTCAAATACCTATGAAAACCACACTAGAACTAGACACGCATGATTGGCCTGAAACCTGGCGATCTGCCTATCGGGCGATGGAGCAGCTTGTTGCGCCTAATCAGTTGCGTGCTTGGATTCAGCCGTTGCGTCTTGATCGCGCAGAACCGGTTGAGGGTGGTTTACGGGTTCTAATGATTGCTCCGAATGACTTTTCTGCCAACTGGGTGAGAGATCAGTATAAACGAGCACTTGAAGACGCTTTTTCGCAAGTCACGGGAGCACGATGTGAAATCAGTGTTTCTTCTGACTCAGAAAGAGGGGCCAACGAAGGCACCCCAATTGTACCAGAAGAAGGCGGCGAGAAAGCGGTTGAGCTGGAGCGTCAGCACAATCCGGCCGAGGCATTTAATTCTGGCCAGGACAGGTCTCAAGACAGGGCGGGCGCCGCAAAACGTGGCCATGAAATTCGGCTCGATCCGAAATACACCTTTAGTACCTTTATTGTGGGCGCGAGTAATCAATTTGCGCACGCTTCCACTGTCGCGGTGGCGGAAAGTCCTGCACGCCAGTACAATCCCTTGTTTATTTATTCACCGCCAGGCTTGGGTAAAACCCACCTTTTACATGCGATTGGGTTGCACATTCTCTCAAAAGCACCCAACACGCGTATTGCTTTTTTGTCGGCCGAAGAATTCGTCAACGAACTCATTGATTCTTTGAAACAGCAGAAAATGTCGCAGTTTCGTCTGAAGTTTCGCGATAGTTTCGATATTGTTTTGATCGACGACATTCAGTTTATTGCCGGGAAAGTCGCGTGCGAAGAAGAGTTTTTTCATACGTTTAATGCGTTACATGGAGCTAAGCGCCAGATTGTTGTGACGAGCGATCGTCCGCCCAAGGAGATTGAGCGGCTTGAGGAGCGAATTCGAACGCGCTTTGAGTGGGGTTTGGTGGTGGATATTACGCCGCCAGAAATTGAAACGCGGATCGCTATTTTGCGATCAAAGGCCGAAAGAGACGACATCTATTTGCCGGATGATGTGGCAACCTTCTTGGCAACCTATATTAAATCAAATGTGCGAGAGCTCGAAGGGGTTTTGATTCGCCTTCAAGCGCAAGCGTCGTTAAGTGGAGCAGAGATTTCTCTGGAGATGGCAAAACAGCTTCTAAAAACCGTAGTGCCCGAAGAAGGTGCAAAATATACGGTCGAGGCGATTCAAAACGCCGTTGCCAAACATTATCGAATCAAGTTTCAGGATCTAAAGTCCGAGCGGAGAACGAAAAACATCGCTTTTCCGCGGCAGATCGCAATGTATTTGGTACGCAAATACACAAATTTGGGGTTCAAAGAAATCGGCGCAAGCTTCGCCAAAGATTATTCGACCATTATTCATGCCTGCAATCGGATTGAGCGGGATATTGAAACGAATCCCGCCGTGCGCGATGCCGTCGAGAAGATTCAAAATCTACTATAGTCTTTTTTCATTCTTGAAA
>JBBCAV010000362.1:0-1035 GCA_051382305.1 Bdellovibrionota bacterium FG-2 | reverse complement strand
TGCCGAATTGAGTTTCCAAATAAAAACCAGTCACCGTATCTGTGAGCGGTTCGCAGCGAAAATCATTAGGTCTCCACAAATAAAACCACCTTGCCATTGGATCGAGCATCTGCAGGCTTAAGGCTTTCGGAGGCCGCCATAGTTGAAAGAGGAGGCGTCCTCTCCACGGATCGCCTGGATTGGCCGCTATGAGCAATATCAAAATCATCACCAAGGCGGCCTCAAGTGATTCCCGGTTTTGCCACCCCAATTTTTCCTTGAGGAAGTGGAAAATTTCTCTCATTCCAGTGACTAAGATGATGGAAGTCGGAAAGGCATAAATCAAGCGATAGGTGTTGCCTCCTCCCGTGAATGCCGTGAGTCCGATGGCAAAGAGGGGCCAAAGAAAAAGCACGACTGGTATGAGCGTTAGGGCTGAGAGTGTTGGGTATTTTCGAATCAATGCGATCGCCATGAGTAACGAAACCAATCCGTGGATCCCCCAGGTCTGAAGGTAGCCTAGCGTCGGAGCCCAGATTTTGAATGTCCCAAATTGGGAAAGAAAGGGGGTTGATTCAGTCCACCTTAAAATAAGCCCAGATTGAAAGAGTCGTAGGAAAAATGGGATAGAGTCAAGATAATGCTTGATCGGGTGCAGATGCCTGATGTGCCAGACTCCCAATGGCCAAGCCATCGCGAATGAAATGATTAGGATAGTGATAATGCGAAAACTTAGGCGGGAGGTGCGGGTTTGCCACAAGTGAATTAGAAAAAGCGCACAGGCCGACATTGCCAGAAAAAACAACTCTTGCGAGTGATTGAATAGTATTAACGGAACGAGGAAAAGTAGCGGGCGAAGACGGGTTTGTTTGTTCTGAAAACGGTCAATGAGCAATGAAAGAGCAGCTAAATACGCAATATAGGCAAGCGGGGTGCTTGATAACGCGTAATATCTGAAAAAGCTGAAAAGATTGCTGCCGAAAAGAACGATGACTGCAATTAGCTGTACCTTCGCCCATCTTGGAGTGTTTCGGAGCCTGAGAAAGAAGCGGTAAA
>JBBCAV010000361.1:0-6450 GCA_051382305.1 Bdellovibrionota bacterium FG-2 | reverse complement strand
GGATCGTAGTGGGCGAAAAAGTTTTGCGGTGGGTTTGTCGTTTTGCTTTTTGGTGGCGTTTCTTTTCACGGCAAGGTCCTCCCCGCCTTCAAACGCTCCACAACCAACAAACCAAGAATCAGTAGCCCGACGTAGAACGCAAGCCGCGACCATAACGGCACAAAGGGCACCGCCTCAATTAAAATACGAAAAGAAGGATGTCCCTTTATTTTCGGCACTAGAATCCCCGTGAGCGCACCATAAATCGGAAAAAGATTAAGCTCCCGCTCACGCCAGCCGTCCTCAAAATACACATAAGCGCTTAGTCTCTCCATATAGTTCATCGAAACAGCCAGCGGACAGCCCGCCACCCCATTCTTCACCTCCAGCAAAACCCCTTGCTCCCCTCGGGTGGCGACTAACACCGAAGCTTGTGATTTTTTGCACGCCTGATTCTCAAATTCCGGAACCCTCATTCGCTGCACGACTTCATCCGAAGCATCTACGAGCGCAAGGGTGCCAAAATCTACCGTCAACCTCCTCGCTAGCTCCTCCATAGAAGGTGCCTTCTGAATCCCTGCCGCAAACCATGCCGCCCCAAGGGTGGGCGCCAGTTTCTCAAGCGAATATTTCCCTGCCTCATCAATCAAAACGCGATAACCCACGTTATACAGTTTTCGAACAGCATCAAAATCTGAGTCCGTTGTTCTAAATCGCAGATTTACAATCGTATAATCTGCCGGAATCCGCGCAAGCCCCATGGCAAGCCCGAGGTATCTGCGCAGCGGAAACCAATAGCCATTGACCGAAGAAACACCCAACATCCAATTTGAGTTTGAACTAAATTCCGCAATGTTGCCATCAAAGGTGGTGCGAACAAGCGAGGAATTAAGAGGGGGCTCGTGCGCTTGAATGTCGGCCAAAACCGCGCTAAATCTTGGTTCCAAATCCACCAGACTCAGGGTTGGCACCGTTCGCTCTTTGAACGATAGCAAACTCGCCAGGGCAATCAAAAACAGCAACACCAACCCCATGGCGCGAGGGATCTTAAATTTGTGTACAAACTCCGGCACAAGAAACAGCGAGGCCACGAAAATCCAAGCCGCAAGTTCTCGAACAAAAGGTGGAAGAAGGACCATCGCCACCGCCCCACCACACAAAGCTCCAGCCGTCCACCACCCGCTAAATCCCCCCGCCGAATAGGGCTCACGGTTAAGCCGAAAAACAAATTGGGCGCACGCCAGGATCGGAAACATTGCCAGAACGGGCAGGAGTGCCCTTGAGGGAACACGAAAACTCTTCAAAATCGGAAGCAAAGTCAATACAAGGTCCGAAATGGGGTGGACGTTGGCCGCGAAAAGAAACGCCACCAAAAAGCAAAACGACAAACCCACCGCAAAACTTTTTCGCCCACTACGATCCCGCACCAACAAAAGCGCACCGAGCGCGAGAACAAAGGGTCCCACCGGAAGATTTACCTCGTGCCACTTTTCAAAGGGCGAAGTTATACCTATCAAACCCAAACCCCAGGGAATCGAGGCCCATAAATCTCGCCAAGACATTGTCAGGTGCGAGAATACGACCCCGCTTTCCTCCAAAACACCGCGGGCGGCGTCCGAACCGAAGGCATGGTGCAAAAGTCCTGCAAATTTGGGCATCGACACTAAAATAGCCGACACGAGCACCAGAGTCGGCGTGCGCAAGCAGCGAATGAACCCCCAACGTCGGTCAGGTAAAAACTCGTTTAAGCAAAAAGCCAACAAAACAGGCGCCCCAAAAACTAAACCATAAATAATGGATTGCTGAAGTGCGGTCGGAAAAACCTGAAGCATCATGAAAAAAACGATCCCAAGCAAAGTGAGCGTGAGTCGGGCATTAAGCGCCGCCACGAAAAGTGCAAAAAAGCCTAGAAAAACGCAGGTGCCAAAGATCATGATCACATGTCCAAAAAATATCCTCCACGAAAGCACCGGCGCGAAAGCAAAGAGCAAAATCATCAGCGCACGAAGCAACCACAGTTGTTTTTGCGAATCTTGCTGACCCTTTGGCTCTGCCCCCTGCGTCCGCAACATCCAGCGCCCCGCGAGCTCTTCGGCAAAACGGGTCCCAATAAATGCAAAGCCCGACTGCGCAATAAAGACCGTCAAGTTTGCCGTGGTCGTCACGGACAGTCTGAAAAAGCCGCAGATCTGATGAATAAGCAACGTCCCCGCAGTGTCGTGGAGCGCAGCCCCTCCCTGAATTTCAGGTCGGTAAATCACTTGTGTCCAGTCACCGCCATGAGCAAGCAGCTCCCGCAAATAAGGAATCATCATCGCCCAGCCATCGGCCGCCATAATGTAGCGATCGGGGTGCCAGCCCAGGAGAATTCCCCAAACTAACGGAACCAAGGCCAGGCAAAGCGCTAATAGACCGAGGTCTCCGGACTCTTGCCGCCTGAGCTTTTTGAACGCATCATGTAAAATTCTTGGTAGAATCATGGGTAGAATCATAATTACCAACTATAACTGATGCCCATGCTTATATGCCGTGCGGAGAGCTCGATCACTCCCACCGCAAAACTCAAACTCGAATACTCCACGCCCGCAGACCATCGCCGGCCCTCAACCGGGGCAAGACTCCAACTTCCGGAAACGCCCCATTCTTTTTTTCCAAATGACGGCGACAAATTCGAGGCTGTTAGCAAAGCAAACCGCGCATCCAAACTCACACTCTGCCCGTTACTAAACTCAAAACTGCCCCGCCCCGCCACCTGCGGCCCCATCAGGCCCTGATATCCAAATGAATCCGTAGTCACGAAACTCGTCAGGTAGCGAAAACTCGGGAGAAGTGTCAGTTCCCACGGTTTTTTCACGCCTTGTGCTTTGCAAGCCCCCCCACCTTCAACCCAAATGAATCGCGCCGTAAAAGGCTCAGGAGCGGCCTTGATCGGGAGCATGAGAAATCCCGCCTTAGAATACAATCTCCACACCTTAGACAATACGTAGCTCGCACTGCCACCAAAATTGAGAACGCTCTCGGCAAAATCTGCTGAAAAAGTTTCAGCATAGGTGACATACGAATAGCCAGTCGTTAAATCAAAAAGAAATCTTCCTACGTCCTTCTCAGGATCTGATTTCAACCCGCGCGCCACCGCCGTGTAGGTCTCGCCTAAAATCAATTCTGCGTCCTTAAAGTAATTCTTCACAGTTTTGGCTGAAAAAGTCCTAACTGCGCTGCCCCCATTGTGCACTTGCACAGCCATCAGATTTTGGCCGTCTTTTTGAATGATGATGACTGCCCCTTCTTTGATGCGAAATTGATCAGAGCCCTGAAAAATAAAATGCTTACCCCCTTCAAATACAATTCGAAGCACCTTCGTCTCAAAATAGTCGTATTCGATCGCCGGTTTGGCCGCGGGCTTGACTTCGGTTTTTCCTTGCGCCTTTGGAGCAACTTTAGTTGGATGCGCCGAAACATGAGGAACGGGCCTAGGCGCAACGACAGGGCGCGGAACTGCGGGAGCGGGAGCCTGTATCGCGACAGGTTGAGAAACCGGCGCAGGAGCTTGTGGTTGTTGTAGCGGTGCTACCTGTTGCACAGGAACTGGTGCCGCGACCGGCGCGATCGCCTGTATCGCTACAGGTTGCTGAACCGGCGCTTGCGGGGGAGCTTGATAAACCGGCGCAGCTTGTGGTTGCACCGGCTGCGCAACTACCGGAGCCGGAGCTGGAGCGGGTGCAACTACTGGAGCAGCGGCGACAACAGGATCCGCTGCGAAAGCAGCACACAGATCAGACCACCGCCCCACTCCCAGCGAGTCCAATCCGAGCATAAGAAAAACGATGATGAAGAAAGTGAGAGACCTGATCCCTTAACTTTAAGGGAAAATTAGATTTTTGGCAAAAGAGAGTCGGACACTTCTCGTTCTGAGGCGCCAACTTCCTGACTCCCCTTCTTAGACGCCTTCACTCGAGCCAAAACTTCTCGAGCCCTAACCTGTCTTGCGATCGACCATAAGCGCTCAACTGCGGACACCGTGGACAAAACGCCCACAAGTCCCAAAGCCAGCACCATGGGATGTCCAATGGCGACAGGATAATCTCGACCACGCTCCCAAGCCCAAATCGTCACAGGGGATAACACGGCTCCGAGAATCAAATACAACGCTCGCTCAGGCCTACGCATGCTGCCTTTTGGAGGATTTACATTCAAAGCCTCAGCCTTTGCCGAAGAATAGCTGACCATGAATGATCCGAAAAAAGTCACAAGGACCAGTAAGAGCAACGCCGGAATCTCGCGGTAGTAATAAGCCAAGCCCGCCAAGAAAAAGAACTCCACGGCGCGATCAATACTCGCATCCAAAACCTCGCCCGCATCCGAACAGTTATCCGTCAAGCGAGCGACGATTCCGTCAAGCGCATCGAAAAGGGCGCAAAACGAAGCAAAGAAGGCCGCCGAGCCAAAATGCCCAAAAGCCAGGCAAATCCCGGCCAAGAGCCCCAAGGCGAACGACGTCCAAGAAACCATGTTTGCCGTGATTCCCAGGAAAATCACCAAGCGGGCAATGGGCCCAAGAAACCAAAAAGCCCCTTCCATCGCTTCTTTTTTCAACAGTGCGCTTTCGCCTTGTTTATCAACGCGGGCGTTTTGTGCACGCCCCCATTTTTTCACGCGATAAGTATAAGCCGCTGCGACAATGGCCGTAAATCCAAGTAAGGATAGCGTTACAATAAGATCCGATGAAAAATTAGACGCCATGCTGAATACCTCCACTGGGTACTACTAGCTATTCTCCCCTTCATCGACCCCGTAATAGGTCAACCCAAGGTGATTAATCAGTTCTTCGTTTGTGAAAAATCTGAGCGTATTCTCAAGTTTCAACAACTGTACCGAGAGATCATGCTCAGCGTGCAGCCCTAACTTTACCACGGGCGCTTTAAAGTAGAAAGAGAGCCATTCTTGAATGCCACGCATCTTGGCGCGCCCAGCCATATCCATAAATAAAGCTAAGTCTAGAACGAGTGGAGCAGCCAAGATGGAATCACGGCACAAGAAGTTGACTTTGATCTGCATCGGATAGCCAAGCCATCCGAAAATATCGATGTTATCCCAACCTTCTTTGTTATCGCCACGAGGCGGATAGTAGTTAATACGCACCACGTGCGAAATATTGCTATAAAGGTCCGGATAGCGTTCAGCGGACAAAATATCCAGAACACCGCTTTTTGAAACTTCTTTGGACTTGAAAGAACCGGGATCATCGAGCACTTCGCCGTCACGATTTCCCAAGATGTTGGTGCTGTACCAGCCCGCGACACCCAATTGACGATTGCGAAGGCCGGGAGCGATCACGGTTTTCAGCAACGTTTGACCCGTTTTGAAATCCGATCCGCAAATCGGCGTTCCTGTTTCGATCGCCAGCTCTTGCAAGCAAGGCATTTCAACTGAAACGTTTGGAGAACCGTTAGTGTAAGGCACGTGCTCTTTTAGAGCCGCGTAGGTGTAAATTTGTGAGGGAGAAATTGCAGGATCGTTATTCCGCAAACCTTCTTCAAAAGCCTTCAAGCTCTGATGAACTGCAGATGCAGGAGTGTAAACTTCGGTAGATGCGCACCAAACCATTACGGCGCGATCACACCCATTGTCTTTGAGGAAGCTGCGAATATCTTGACGGAGCTGATCCGAGAGATCCATCTTGTTTTTGCCCCTTTTCACATTCGGGCCATCCAAGCGCTTCACAAAATTACGATCAAAAACCGCCGGCATCGGCTTAATTTTCGAAAGCGGCTCTTTTAAACTTTCGACTAATTCTTTTTCCAAAACTTTTGCGTGCGTTGCGGCTTCATAGGCGTTCTCAGGAAACAAATCCCAACCGCCAAACACGATGTCATTAAGGTCCGCAAGAGGAACGAGGTCTTTGACCGTCTTGTAACGATTTTCAGTACGCTTGCCTAAGCGAATTTGACCCATCTGAGTGTAGGACCCAATAGGCTTTGCCATCCCACGCTTCACGGCTTCAACGCCGGCATACAAAGTGGTAGCCACCGCACCCATTCCGGGGGTGAGGATCGCGAGTTTTCCCTTAGCGGGCAAAATAGACATTGTTTGTTTCGGCGTCATAAACGTAGCTCCTTCTTGTGTAAGCTGTGCTTTTTAGTCCACTTTGCGTTTTTAAGCAAATAAAGTATTCGCTTTGAGGGGCATTTCCCTGCACCCTTCGGCTGCCGAGGCGTATGCAGTCGAAATAATTTCGATACAACGGTAAGCTTCTTGAGCCTCTTTTCCAACAAATTCATCACGTTGAATCGCGTCCTCAAACTGATCAAAAAGTGAGTTAAACCAACTCACATGAGAGGCATCCATCCAATTCGAGGCGATGGAGCGCTTTTCTACATCCCATTTTACCGCTCCCTGAGCGACATCCGGTCCCGAGGTCTCCGTTATAATGGCTAACTGCAAATCGTCGTCATCCACCGTAATCGCGCCCCG
>JBBCAV010000360.1:0-21503 GCA_051382305.1 Bdellovibrionota bacterium FG-2 | reverse complement strand
GCATCGAACCGCCTCCGGATTGGGGGTAGTCATCCGCTCCATGGGGATAATTTGGGGCTTAGATGACCACGTTTTGGAGACAGCTGCGTTTCGTTACCGCTTAATCGCCGATGCGATCGACGCTGGGGGCGAATTGGCCCGTTCTACTTTGAATCGTCATTTGGATTTTGCAGGCCTTTCCAGGCGTAGACTCAACACGCTTGGCAAAAAAACGTTTCTAAACCTTCCCGTACAACGGGCAAGCGCATTAGCGAATCAAGGGTTTCACTACACGCTAAATCGCAGCATTTTCCCCGGCCAAACGCGCAGAGAACTGCTTTGGTACGGAGGTCCGATCACAGTGGATGGCGGCAGTGGTTCTATCGTTTCAAAGTATTCGGATGGCACGGCGGCGATTATGGATTCCTTGGGAATGACCGACCCCGACGGAGCAGACTACGAGCTTGCTTGGGAGATTATGAAAGCGGGCCTCCTAAGGCAGCCTCTGCCCGCGTTTCCTTAAGAAATTGTTTTCAGCTGTCTAGTTGTTTGACAGGCCCCCCCCTTAATCGAGCCGAGCGTTGAGCCGCATTTGGACCGCTAGGGCATGAAATTGCGGCCCTTTTTCAAGCCGCAAATTGTGTGTCTCCTTTGACCCGCAGAGGCATGGAGCTTGCTCAGAGAAGTCCTGTGGAGAAGAAAAGTATGCAACCTTCAGCTAAGCGAATTGGGTTCTTAGTCGCTGTCATAACCAGTCTGGCCACGGTAACGGCGTTTGGTTTACCCACCACCGAAAAACCGAGTATCCCCCAAAAACTTCCAACCGTTAGTTTCAAGAACTGGGGATTAACCAACTCTGAAGCCCCTTCTCACATCCATGCTCCCGAAGCCTGGAAAATTGAAGAAGGTTCTCGCGGCGTCATCGTGGCCGTCATTGATACGGGGCTCGACTCCACTCACCAAGATCTCAATCAAAACATTTGGCATGATCCCAAGGAAAACAAAAATGGCGTTTACGGCTGGAACTTCGTTGTGGACAAACCCAATCCCCACGATGAGCACGGTCACGGCACTCACGTCGCGGGCATTATTGGTGCGATGACGAACGCCAAAATGGGCGTTAGTGGTGTGGCCAAAAAAGTTTCCATCATGTCCGTGAAGTATTATTCCGATGCGAACACCGGCCCGGTCAACCTTCGCAATACGATCAAAGCTATCGATTATGCAGTTGAACACGGCGCTCGCATCATTAACTACAGTGGCGGTGGCCCAGAGTTCAGCGAAGACGAGTATCTAGCGATCAAGAAAGCCGAAGCCAAAGGAATCTTGTTTGTGGCGGCCGCTGGCAACGAGCACCAAAACACGGATCTGAGTCAAAATTATTATTACCCTTCGGCCTATCGCTTGAGCAACATTCTCTCCGTCGCTGCAACCGACATTCACAACCAGCTTCTGCCCTCCTCCAATTGGGGCAAAAAAGCAGTTGACGTTACGGCTCCCGGCGAGAACATCTACAGCACGCTTCCCGGCGGACGTTATGGCTTCATGACTGGAACCTCGCAAGCCACCGCTTTTGTCACTGGAATCGCAGCTCTACTGCTTTCCCAGAACCCTTCGCTTACGCCCCAACAGATCAAACAACTCATCGTAAAGTCTGTCGACAAGCTGCCTGCACTAGCCGAAAAAGTCGCCTCCGGCGGACGTGTAAACGCCTACTCGGCCCTGTTGGCCCTTAGAACCCCTCTTGAGCTGCCTAAACCCGGCAGCCTCTTGGCGCAAAAGCCAGTCTCGATGCTGAATCTGCTTTCCGAGCCAGGTCAGCCGCAATAAGATAGGTTCGTGAACCAGAAAAATCGGACGAAATTTTGGATTCCCGACCCTTTAACCGTACTCTCCGCAGCGCTCATTGTCTTCGCGTTCCCTCCTTGGGATTTTGCGCCCTTAATCTGGATTAGCCTAATCCCCTGGTTTTTTGCGCTTGATCGCTGCAAGAGTTGGAAAAATACGGCTGCGCAAGCGATGTGGCTGGGCATCTTCATGAGCTTGGGGGGCTTTTACTGGGTTGCTTTTGTGCTGCAAGAGTTTGGTAATCTCCCTTGGAGCCTCGCCATCGTGGGCATGCTGGGGTTTACGCTCATTGGCCAGCCTCAGTTCTTGGCTTTCGCCTTAGCGCGCCGGTTTTTTCTAGGCAGGATTTCAGAAGGGCGCGGCAGGATTTTCCCCACAGCTTTGCTGCCGGTTTTAATTTCACTTCTTTATACGGGCATTGATTGGACGATTCCTAAACTTTTCGTTGATACACTCGGGCACTCGCTCTACGCTCAAAAAATCCTACGCCAAAGCGCGGATCTGGGTGGAGCGGCGCTACTGACTTTTCTGATTTTTTGGGTAAACGAAGGCTTGTATCAAAGTATAAAGACATGGAGGCAAACTAAAGGCGTCTTCCGCGTAGTTCCGCTTTTGGGCCCCGTTCTTTTGAGTGTTGCACTCGGTGCCTACGGCTTTTATCGCTTAAAAGAAATTCAAACCATCCAGGCCAACCCCGAGCGCTTTTTGCAAGCGGCCGTGATTCAGGGCAATATTGGGGATTTTGATAAAATAGCGTCAGAACGCGGCGTAAAAGGAGCCGGCCAAAAAGTACTCGACACTTATATCAGCCTTTCGGATCAGGCGCTGGCATTAACGCCCAAACCCCAAGTGCTGATTTGGCCTGAGACGGCGTATCCTTCAAACTTTAGGCACCCCCAAACCGCCGACGAGCTTGCGCGAGATCAGCGAGTAGAAGCTTTCGTAAAAGACCGCAAAACGCCCCTTCTTTTTGGCGGTTACGATCGATTCAACGACAAAGACCACAATGCATTTTTCTACCTTTTTCCGCAGCCGCGAGTGGGCTTCCCTGACGAGCTGGACCTTCGCATTTATCGCAAGAACGTTTTACTGCTTTTTGGTGAATACATTCCAGGAGCCGAGACGTTTTCGTTTATCAAGCAAGCGTTTCCGCAGGTCGGAAACTTTGGGCGCGGCGTGGGGCCCGAGGTGCTGCCGATCCCGCTTGATTCTGCGGCGCAGGTCAACACCGGGCCCATCATTTGTTATGAAGCCCTGTTTACGAACTACGTCGTAGCGGCGGCTCGAAATGGGAGCCAATTGATTTTAAACATCACAAATGATTCGTGGTTTGGCGCCCGCGGCGAGCCTGAGCTTCACTTAGCACTTACGACGTTTAGAAGCATCGAAACGAGGCTCCCGCAGTTGCGGGGGACGAATACGGGGATTTCTGCCCTCATCCTACCGGATGGCGAGATCATCGAAAAAACCGAGAAGTTCATTCCTACGATTATGAATGTTCAGATCCCCATCATGCCCAAAATCTCTACCCTCATTTTGAAGTGGGGCGATTGGTTTGGGCCTTTGGCGTTGCTATTAGGGGGGTTGGGGCTGCTTGGGCTTATTCACCTGTCAAAAGCTTGGACAGTTTCACCGCACAATAATAACCAGCCATAACACCCTCTCGAATAAATCCCCATCTTTCCATATAGCTACAGCACAGTCGCCCAGCAGTCCGCCCGGCACGCCCCTTGCTCTAATCACCAGTAAGCACCCAGTACGTTTCGCGGCAAGATTTTGAGAAAGGAGATGAGTTATGAAATCCATTCGTCGTATATCAGCGTTTTTAGTGTTTAGCGGATCTGCAATCGTGTTCATTACCCTCGCCACTGGGTGTGGAATGCAACCCCATATCATCGGGATCACGCCCGCAGACAAAGCCGCGCAATCTCCCGCCACCGCACACTCGGCACCCACACAATCAAGCGTGGACATGAGTTCAGCCGCCAACCAAAATCCTGACTATAGCTGCCCCGACAAAGTGAACGTCACCCCCTCTTACGACGGGGACATTGAACGCACCCACGACTACAGCGTGTGCCGACACCGCACCGACGAGTCTAAGATCATGGTGGATCTCACTCCGTTTATCGCAAGAAAGATCTGCGTCTTTCCCATTGAAGTCGTAGACGCTGAACACATTTTAACGAAGGCCAATACCCAAACGGGTGGACTCTTCTATCAATGCTCCGACCTCGCCCCAGCAGGCGCGTTTGTAGGGTTTCAGGGGCTCCAATACAACTCCGTTTTTATCGTAGACTACGCAGATCGAAAAATGATGGAACAATGCCTCATGGCAGGCAACGAATACCTTTGCCCATCCTATTCATTTGGACAGTTTAGATAGACCGCCCAGAACTAGTGCACCGTCCGCACATTCGTGCGAGTTAGCGCGCCACCGACTTGTTGCTCGCCCCGCCGATATCGTTCGACGACCTCGGGATCACGGGTTGGAAAGGCATCGAGAATTTCGATTTGCTCTTCTTCATCCGTATCGCGTGCCACGATGATGTACCAAATCGCGGGGTTTTCTTTTTCAAATTGTTTTAAGAAATGAAAAACCCTAGGCGACTCCACTTCTGCGTCGCCCGCTCCGGGATCTTTGCTTTCGCCCGCCGGCTCCGCTCCAGATTCCAAGACCCAGACCTCATCCGGATTCTCAAGGGTTTGATCCACAAATCCCTCATAAAGCCCAAACTCCTCAGGCTGAATATCATCATCTGTGCGCTGCGTGCGGTCTTGATTCATCTGCGCCAAAAACGTTTCATCCTCCGTCCAAGGCTCCCCTAGTCGATCGGTTCTTTCGGTCACATCCTCCCGCGCATCCCTTGCCTTGACTTGAGTCAGTCTTGATTCACTGCCCTCTGAAGCCTCTGGCTTCTCCCAACGTATTCGCTCACCTTTTCGATAAGCATTCATGAGGGCGGCACTTCGAGTGGGGAAAGCTAAATATAAGAAACTCGGCTCATCCCTTAAGAAGAGGCAAATACACACGGACCAAATCTTCTCGGTCCCTGGAGAAAACTCCGAAATCAACGTATAGCGATGATCACCACTCAAGGTCTTCTCCCGCCACACCTCATCCGCCTCTTGCAGCGTGATCCACCGGAGATGCGCATACTTCTCGCGCTCCTCAGCAGAGAGATCATTAGGAGAGAGTCGCCTGAGATAGTCTTTTTCAAGACGCTCGATTTCAGGCGAAAAATGGGCCGAGATACAAGTTTCCGAACAAAACACGCGCCCCAGATCCTCTTCAACGAACAATGCTCGCTCAGAACCTCTGAGGTCTTTGCCACAGTTCTTACAGCCATCAATGGCCGAAAGCTCCTGCAGCCTAGGCGCAGAGTCCTTATTATTATCGCGAGCCGAAGATTTCCGGGTTCTCGGTTTCTTTCGGCGCTCCACTGACTTCCGTGTCGGGGTCCTACTCATAGCTTTATTGTAGGCAGAAGTTCCGCACGGAGTCAAATCTGCAATGCGTTAAAAAGCACATCTTTTTTAAAGCCGCAGCTTGCCAGGACTTTATAACCTCAGGTATCCTTATTGTAAGGCTGCACAGCCGGGATCACGCCCCGGTTAATTCCCAAGGAAGGGACTATGTCGTCGATTACACCGACCCCCACCACCCCAAGATCGCCCAACAACTCATCAGGGGTCACTCCGCGCACCAAATCCCAGGTAAGTGATACAGAAACCCCCGCCGATCAAAAGGCCAGCGCCGCTGAAAAAGAAGCGCGAAACCGTGTCCTTCAGGCCCACAAACAAGTGGAGAGAACGCAGCAAGAAGAGTCATTCACCCTGGATCAGATCAAAGACCAGTACTCAAAAATGCGCGAAAACGAAGCTGAAAAACAAGACTCTTCTCTTAAAACCCAGCGTGAGCGCGGCTACTCCCGCATCCGCGAATTGCAGCGCCAGCAGCAAGCGGAGCTTAACCGGGTCAAGCGCGAAGGCGAGCGCACGCTTGCGGAAACGAAAAACTATTATTCAGATACGCTCTACGGCACCGAGACCAAGGGGAGAGAACAACTCGACTCGCTCCTAAGCCAAAACGGAATGCAGCGTGAAGTGGCCCAAAAAGAGCAACAAATGCTGTTAGAAGACTTGCAGCAAAAACACGTGGCCCAGACCGATATGCTGAGAAACACGACCTCTCTGAACATGAACCAAACCACGGAAGCAGCGGACAAGGAATTTGAGCGCATTGCTGCCAACGCCCGAGCCGCTACCGAACAAACGCGGGAGCATTTTGAGCAACGGACCAAAGAACTCTCTGAGAATCAGCGCACCGACCTGGCTCACATGCAATCGCAAACCGCCCAAAAACTAAGGGAAACTCGCTTAGACACCTCTTCGAAGCTTGCCGCATACTCCTCTCGCCAAGAGGACCCTTTTTACAAACTCATGCGTATTGATGCGAAACTCTCGGACGAGGGCGATAGTTTT
This sequence comes from Bdellovibrionota bacterium FG-2, assembly GCA_051382305.1. Taxonomy (GTDB): domain Bacteria; phylum Bdellovibrionota; class UBA1018; order UBA1018; family UBA1018; genus CAIRTR01. Next base: position 15,191 of record JBBCAV010000360.1, on the reverse strand, counting down.
GTCTTGCGCGCTCAGATCCCCGAGCATGAGCAAAAAAACGTGACCCTCTCCGTTCGAGGAGACAACCTGGTGCTGTCAGGGTTTCGTAGGAATCAAGAAAAGCTAGATCTTGCGCCAGGACATACGCAAAACTCGCAAGCGTTCCAGTCATTTAGCGAGAGTTTCCCCCTCCCCTGGCCGGTGGATGGCAAAAAACTGGCCCGAGAGTTTAAAGGCGATACGCTCGTCGTAACCGTGCCCAAGAAAAACACTTATGCCTTTCGCGAAAAGGCTCAAAAAGAACTCGCAGAAAGAGCCGTTCCGGACCGTCCCCATTTTCCGGAGAATATTCCGATTAAGAAGTTTCAAGATACGAATGGGAAAGAGTCTGAGTCTTCGGGCGAAGCGCCGAGTGTCTCGACGAGGACGCTGGGTTAGTGAATGCCAATCTTTGCGGCGGTCACCCTAGAGCTGGCGTCAGGGCCACTATCCAATTTCCGGAATTGATGGGAATTGAATTTCGTTGTTTCGGTGAAGATTTTCATTTCTCTATTGAATATCATTGATCAATTCCGAATACGAGCGCGAAAAGTGTTTCGAAGTGGCACAGCTATTTCCCATCTATTCCGGAAATTGGATAATAGAATTCGTAAGGACTTTTAGCTAAAGAGGCCGCCGGGGATTAGTCCTTAATCAAATCCTCAAGCTCCTTGAGCATAAATCGAAGGCGTGAATGAAGGTCATTGAGCGCCTTTAAATTGTCCTTTAACCCCTCAAGGGCAGGGTTCGTTGGAGCCACCATGAGGGCGTCTGGCAAAACCGAAGGCCGCGCCACGCGCTTGCCAATAAAATGAGGGGCCGTAAAAGGAGCTACGTTTAGGTGGCCAAACGAATTCTGATTCACTTGCGCTGCCTTTAAGACCGCGCCACTGCCTACAGGAAGCGCTGGGGGGACCGCGGGAGACCTCTGTGGCTGAGCTTGAGCTTGAGCCTGGGCTTTGGATTCATGATAAAGTTTGTGAAAGCTTTTATAAACAAACGCAATTTTTTGGCTCTTATCGTAGGTGGCGGACATCGGGTACTCCTTCTTCTCTCTCGTTTTGACTGCAACTACTTCACACACAGAGATAGAGCAATCGAAGTGCCACCCTCGACACAGTCGTGCAGAAAAATGAATTGTGCTTAGATTTTAGAGAGATAGACCCGATTTGAGGAGCCGGAAAAGCGCTGAAAACTGCGAGCGGAGTGTCTAGGAACTAGTCAGCCGAATCAACATTGACCGATGCCGCATTCTTACCGTGCCTAGCACCAGACTTCTCATGCGTGCTGGGCTTTGGCGAAAAACTCATTTTGACGTTAAACTCCACGACGTGCTTAGCTAAAAACTCCTCAACCAAAGCCGCGGGCTCAATACGATCCACGAATTTACTCACAATATCTTGCGAAATATTTTGTAGGAATTCGTTCTTCGTCTTGCTCGCCGACTCCAGAACCCCGTGCAAGAGCTCTTTAGGAAGTTTAAACTCCGAGACCATCGCGCGCACACTTTCTTCAGTAAGAAAAATCGCGCCGATCCCCACGGTCAATACTTTTTTTACAATCTCAGAGGCCTTGCTTTGTAAATCATCAGATATCGTCATATCCACTTTTTCCTAAAGTATATCCACTTTTTCCTAAAGTTCTTCGGCTCGCTTCACGAACCCCTTCACCATGGAAGGCAGACTGCTCTTCACCAAACGATTAAGGATCATGCCGGGCACCGGAATCTTAAACTCAATCTCGATATTGTAACACACATCGCACTTGCCCCCGGCCAGCTTCTTGATTTTCCAGGCGCCGATGTTCTTCTTAATAAAATCACTCTCAACCAAGGACCACTCGAGCGTCCCCTTTTCGCGGTCTTCTTTATGATCCAGCGTATAGCTAATGTCTTTGATCATATTGATGTCATAAGCGACGCGCGCTTGCCCCGGACCCTTACGCTCGACCTTCACGCCACTGCAGCCCGCGACAAATTGAGGATAATCCTCATACTTAGTAATTGCCTGGAAAAACTTATCGTAATCCACTTTAATGACTTCTTGAAACTGAGCTTCAGCCATTTTGTTTTGATTCCTTTTCTAGATTATGAGTCTCAATACCTAGGTTTCAAATGAAAATGATGGTCCGCTTCGATATAGCGAATCGTCCCGGATTCGGAACGCATCACGACCGAATGCGTTTTTGCGCCGCCACTAAAAAAACGAACCCCATCGAGGAACGTTCCCTGAGTCACGCCGGTTGCACAAAACATCACATTTCCCCGGGCCAAATCATCGATTTTATAGATCCGATCAAAATCCGTGATTCCCATTTTGCGGGCGCGTTCTTTTTCGTCTTCTTTACGGAAGATGAGTTGCCCCTGAAAATCCCCGCCCATACACCGAAGCGCAGCGGCCGCAATCACCCCTTCAGGCGCGCCACCGCTGCCCATCAACGCATCCACACCACTATCGGGCTTCGCAGTGGCAATGGCCGCAGATACGTCGCCATCGCCAATAAACCAAATTCGTGCGCCACTTTGCCTGACTTCCGCAATCAAATCCGCGTTGCGAGGACGATCCAAAATGACAATCGTTAAGTCCTCCACATCACAATGCTTGGCTTTGGCAATCTTGTTGAGATTTTCAGTAGGCGACGCCGTGAGACTAATCAGCCCCTTCGCCCAAGGCCCCGCCGCGATTTTATTCATGTAGGTATCGGGCGCATGAAGAAAATTACCCTCTTCAGCGATCGCAATCACCGACAAAGAATTATTGCCGCCTTTTGCACAAATCGTCGTTCCTTCGAGAGGATCTAACGCTAGATCCAAGCGAGGGCCATCGCCCTTGCCGACTTTCTCACCGATGTAAAGCATCGGCGCTTCATCGCGCTCGCCTTCACCGATTACGACCGTGCCATCAAAGTTGATCGAACTCAGCATCTTCCGCATCGCCTCGACGGCTGCGTGATCCGCGAGATTCTCATCGCCTCGACCCATGAGCCGCGCACTCTCTAAAGCGGCCGCCTCAGTCACCCGAACAAATTCCATCGCAAAGTTGCGATCCATTTTACTACTCCTTCTCAAAGCCTTTTAAAATGCTTCAAAATGCCGAACGCACCATTTCTTCAAATCTTGAGGCAAGTTTGATCCCAGCAAAAGCTTTTTTGCAATGAGTAATTTATCAGGATCTACCTTTGCATCAGCTTCAAGCAAACAAGTCTCAAGCCTGAGAATCCCCCGCTGCTCTGCTAATGCGCCCGAAGCTCTACATTCTCCAGTAGAGACCCCAGGGCCTTCTTCCCACTGAATGAAACTGCCTAAAACATAGAGCGTAAACTTCCAATATTGACCATCGTTATGGCGCCACATCAGCAAATCCGTTCCGGATGGGCCATGATACCAAAGCATACGCCCCTCAGATACTGGGAGCGGCTTAAGTTCGCTGCCCAATTTAGCGGGATCCAAGAAATCAGAAAGCTGCACCTTGACTTCATCAGACAGCCCTACAAACTGGCATCCCACAGATTCGGGGGTCAGGTGTCGGACCTTGGATTGGAGCGAAATCTTCTTGCCTCTTAAATTCAGGGTTCCTTTCAACTCCGCCGCGACTGGAAAATATTTCAAATCTTGCACATCTAAAACTCGCAGCGCCATTCCGGCTTCTGAAAGATCGCAAACGGAAAAAACTTTTCCCCGTGAATCTTTACCAAAAGATTCCAACCGAAATTGCTCAGTTGAAACACTCAAGCGAGGAAGTCTTCTTCGCTCATCAAAAGAGTGGCGAGAATTAATCAATACGTTTTCGAGGTCGGGGGATGTTTTTTGACTTGGCGTCTTTTGTATTTGAGTCATGGGGGGAAGCTCCTTTTTCCCTGTCGTTTTCCATATTCCTTGGCGACTCCACATAGGATCGCATACGTTTTGCTGTAAAACCAAAGACTATTTCTGCTCCGCGTTCGATTACGAACCTGGGGGGCCATTCATTCCCACTCACCCCCCCCTTAAAACAAACCAACACCCCTTTTTCGCCCTTGCCCTCAAAGCGCATCTCGCCAGTTAGCCCTGCAAAATGGCCGCCCAAGATGTGATAACGCACGAGACCACCGGGGAATTCAGTGAATTCAACAAGAGAGCTCAATCGAAATTTCCAAATCCCCCCCTCTAAAATCAGTCTTTTCGTGCGAGGATCAAAATCCGCGCGATCAATGTAGGGCACCAATTCTTTATATACGGCGTAATCCGTCAAAATTTTGTAAACGACCTCAAGCGGGGCATGAACCACCATAGCTGCGTTAAAACCATAGTAATTTTGGTCCAGCCTCGCCGTTGAAAAGACCTCCCGATCCTCAAGCATCTTCTTCATCTGGGAGGGCGGAATCTGAGACTCGCATTCACCCGCATGGGCCGGAAAAACGGCAAACATCACCCCGATCGCAACAAATGCCAGAACTGCGCATCGAAACCGCATCTTCGCCATGTTCCTATTGTGCCAAGAGCGCCTGAGTTTGAATAGTCCTCTTTGCATTCTACCTCTTTCACATTCTAAAGAACTGCCGCATACTGGGATCGTGTCAGAAACCAAAGCGCCGCCCGAATTGCACGACGAACTCAAGTTTAACACCATGCCGAACATCATCACCCTCATCCGAATGGGTTTTGTTCCGGTGGTCGTGGCGATGCTTTTTGTCAGGGACCCTACTTGGAACGTCGCTGCAGCCCTGCTTTTTGGCGCTGCGAGTTTGACAGACTTACTCGATGGTTATCTGGCGCGCGTACGTAAAGAAGAAACGGTCTACGGCAAGCTGCTCGATCCGTTAGCCGATAAATTTTTAGTCGTTTCCGCACTGATCATGCTTCAGTACCTTGGTCTCATTCACCCCGTGATTGTGATTCTGCTCATTTGTCGAGAAATGGCCATCACCGGCCTTCGAGCCTTGGCTAGCGCCGAAGGCCTCATCATTGGGGCCTCAGGCTCTGCAAAAATAAAGACGACCACCCAGATGGTGGCGATTCCGTTTATCATGGGAAAATCCCTGTTCGGGATTGATCTGGTTAGGGCGGGTGAAGTTCTTTTGTATATTTCGCTCGCCATTAGTCTTTGGTCCGCGAAGGATTACATCATGGATTTTTTCATCGCCGTTCGTGAAAAAAGATTGGCGGCACGGGCTGCAAGGCTTGAAGCGAAGGCGAAAAGGAATCAGTCTTCATAAACATCCTTGCGATGTTTAATGAAAACGATTGTCACGACGCTGGTTTCAGTATTAACGCGATAAACGATTCGATAATCTCCAACACGAATCCTGCGGTGTCCGATAAAACTGTATCTAAGCGGCTTTCCTAATCCAATAGGCTCCACTGTCAAGCGGGTCTCGATTGCCCTCTTAATCAGCTCTCTCATCGTCTTCGGTAGATCAGGGATGTCCTCTGAAACCACATTATCGAGGTACTCTATCTTATATGGCTTATTTCCAGGCTTTGTCATGAGGGATGGTTTTCTTGGATTTCGTCTCACGCTTCATAGCCATCTCGGACATAAGCATATCTTCATGCTTTTCGAGCGCATCTTCCATTAGCTCTTTCGCCACAACGGACATGGATTTACCTTCCTGCTTGGCGATTTTCTCAACCATTTCATAAAGCTCAGCGTCCAATACGACATTCAATCTAGGGTTCTTCGTTGGCATATCTTGCCCTCTTATAAAAAAGTGTATCACTAGTGATGCACCTGGAGCAATCGAAACTTTTGATTTTGGAGCGGGTTAAGGGGTTCGAACCCTCGACCTCCACGTTGGCAACGTGGCGCTCTAGCCAACTGAGCTAAACCCGCACCTTGGAAAAAGACTAGACTCTTTGCTTACCCAAAAAACTGGCCTATGGTCAAGAGCAAAGCTAGGAATATGCTTATGAAGATCTACACCAAAACTGGAGACAAGGGCGAAACGGGACTTATCGGGGGAAGCCGAGTCCCCAAAGACCACCTGCGTATTGAAGTTTATGGGACTTTAGACGAACTCAATTCGCACTTGGGGCTGGTTTTATGCGGGCTTGCGGATCAATCCCCCCTCTATTCCCCTTTGCATAAAATTCAGCGCAGCGTCTTTGACTTGGGCTCAGAGCTTGCGACCCCTCCTAACGGAAAACTTGCTGGCACACTCCTCGGAAGCGCAGAGATTCTGGCCCTCGAACAGGAAATCGACCAGTTTGAGACCCAGCTTGAACCCTTAAAACACTTTATCCTTCCGGGCGGGTGCCGGACTGCCTCCCACCTTCATTTGTCACGCACGGTTTGTCGAAGGGCTGAGCGCGCGGCCGTTCACCTTCACCACCTGGAGCCCTTGCGGGCTGAGGTCTTGAATTATCTGAATCGGCTCAGTGATTTCTTATTTGTGAGCGCTCGGCTGGCCAATCATCTGGAGGGGGTTGCTGAAGAAAAGTGGCATTAAGCCACTCGAAAAGGCCCAGCACGCACCTTGCACCACCTAAGCGCATGGCAACCGCGCAGAAGAGACAGCATCTCTACATCGACCGGCAACACCCGCCAGAAAGTGCCACGGAAGCGCCTCCGGAAGAGCCAAAAGATGCCGAGCATGTGCCCCTGACTCCAGTAATGTTCGCACGCCAAAGACCGAGCGCCGAGGATGAGTTCTTCTTTGAGCAAAGCGAGCGCTCGAAGGAACCTGCCAGCGCTGCAAAAGGCGCGACTTTTAGAGCGCCCGGTGAAAAGCCTGCTTCAGCAACGGAGCCGACAGCTTCGCTTTTGGAAAGACTTCTGAACGCGCTCAACCGAAGAATGAATACGAATTGGCGCCCCTGAGCCCTTCCCAAAGCCGTGCGCAAGGGGTATCTCTACCCCATGATTCGACTCACGCAAACGGTAAAAAAAGGGGGCTGCGCCGCTAAAGTTTCGGCCAGCGAACTGCGAAAAATTTTGGGCACGCTAAATTTCCCCCCCGCTCATCCGGAACTGATCGTTGATGGCCGTCACTTTGACGATGCCGCCATTTACAAAGTGAGCGAAACCCAAGCGATGGTACAGACTTTGGATTTTTTCACCCCGATCGTCGATGATCCGCGAACCTTTGGTCGAGTCTCCGCGTGCAATGCTTTGAGTGATGTCTATGCCATGGGAGGAACCCCGAAAACGGCGATGGCGATTCTCGCGTTCCCCCTAATGGCAATGGACTCTTCAGTAATCACCGAAGTTTTGCAAGGCGCCTGCGATCTCTTAAAAGAAGCCAAAACCTGTTTGGTGGGCGGGCACTCCATTGATGATGACTCCCTGAAATTTGGTTTGAGTGTCACTGGCTTCGTTCATCCGAAGCGCGTTTGGACGAATCAAGCCGCTCAACCTGGCGACACCCTCATCCTCACCAAACCCCTGGGAACCGGCACGCTGAATGCGGCCCTGAAGTTCGGGGGATTGACCGAAGCCGACCTCAAAGACGTCCATGCCTCCATGGGGCGACTCAACAACATCTTGGATTTCTTGTCTGAAGAGCAAAACTTAGGTATTCACGCCGCAACCGATATAACGGGTTTTGGACTTTCGGGGCATGCGTGGCAAATGGCCAAAGCAAGCCAACAATGCTTTGAAATTTGCTACGATCATCTCCCCATTTTTGAAAAAGCCCCCCAAATGCTTCAGGAAGAATTTTTGACCAAAGCACACAAGACGAATGCCGAATACACTGCTAATGGGATTCTTGATAAAAAGGGCCTCAATAATGGGCAAACACTTATTCTTCATGACCCCCAAACTAGCGGGGGCCTTTTACTCTCAGTCGCCCCTGAGCAAGCCACTGCAATTGTAAGTGCGCTCGCCCCCCATTTTCCGGGCGTTGCGATCATTGGAAACGTCAGCGCGGCGAATACAGGCGAGGAAGCAGGCAAGCTTGTCATTAACTGAATCTGAATCTGAAAATGCGATGGTCTCCATTGAAAAAGGACTGCCCTTCTTGGATGTGCGAGCTCCCGTAGAGTTTGCTGAAGGCTCGATCCCCGGCGCCGTCAATCTTCCGATCTTAAACGACGAAGAACGACATCAAATCGGAATCTGCTACAAACAAAATGGGCAAGACGCGGCCATCGCGCTTGGGATGCAACTCGTCTCAGGAGAGACACGAGCACAACGTATTGCGGGATGGAAGAAGTTCTTAGAAGAAAATCCTCGTGCGCTGCTCTATTGTTTTCGCGGAGGCTTGCGCTCAAAAACCGCCCAAGCTTGGCTTGCTGAGGCCGGGGTGCACGTACCCCGCGTGAGCGGCGGATATAAGAAACTACGTCAGGATTTAATCAATATCCTAAACGCCGAGCCTGCGCGTTTTCGTTTCCTGGTCGTCACGGGGACCACGGGGTGCGGAAAGACACGGCTACTGCGGCAGCTCGCAGCTGCTACTTCGAGTGCGCATTCAAAGAACATTCTTGATCTTGAGGCTCTTGCCAATCACAAAGGTTCAGCCTTTGGCCGCGAGCTCGATCCCCAACCCTCCCAAATCAATTTTGAAAACGCGTTGGCCTTGCAATTCATACGGTGGCGAGGACGCGAAAGTTTGCCGATCATTCTCGAAGATGAGTCCCGGATGATTGGGAAACGCGTACAAGTCGACTCAGTTTATCTTCCACTTCGCGTGGCGCCTCTGTATGTCATTGAAGAATCTCTCGAATCACGAACCACTCTTATTTTGGAAGAGTATCTTCAAGAGCCTTACCGCGAGCGGGTCAAGCGAAAAGGCTATGAAGACGTAGCTCTTGAGGAACTTCGAGCCTTTCATCTTCATAATGTGCAGCTGATTTCCAAGGGTTTGGGCGGCCTCCGAGCCCGGCAACTCACGGAACTCGTGGGTGATGCCTTTGATCAAACGCGGGACAATGGCGATTGGGAGCGACATCGCGCTTGGATCGAGTTTTTATTGCGCGAGTACTATGACTCGTTTTATTTATGGCATCTGGAAAAAAGCCGAGAGCGGGTTGTGTTTCGGGGGACGAGGGCGGAGCTATTGATTTATTTTGAGACGTTAGCGAAATAAATCCCGAGGATTCTCGGGCCATGCATGCCGCGGATACCTACGCCCCAATTCTCTCCTCAGCGTGGGATAAACCCGCTCCCAAAAACCCGCAAGATCTGCCGTCACTTGAACGGCGCGCTGATTGGGGGCCAACAAATGAAGCGTCAATGGAATTCGTCCCCCCAAGACACTCGGCCCCTGGGACATTCCAAAAAAGTCCTGCAGCCTGCTCTCTATCCAAGGCGGCTTACCGTTTTCGTAGTGCACCTTCACCCTCCGCCCCCGAAGCAAGGGAACCTGAGCCGGAGCATGAGTCTCGAGTTTTCGCATTTGCTCAGAAGAAAGCTGCGAAAGAAGAAATCCCGGCAAATCCGAGGCGCGAAGTTCCGCAAAACTAAATCGCCCCTCGCAAAAAGTAACCAGAGTTTCACGAAGACCTTCGTCATTCCATTCCGGCCAAGCGAGCCCGTCGCCCCGGCCCCCCTCGCGCAAGAAACCCACTCGCGCCCTAAGCGAGGCCAAGGCCGACAAGGCATCATGATCACAAATCTTGTCGATGCCCCCTTCGAGTATTTTTGCAGACAAGAGCAAAGCCGCAGCCTCAAGATCGCGAGGATCTTCTCGTTTCTCACTTAGGACCAGTTGCCCATAATTGATTCGCGAAAGCGCTTGCATGCGCTCGCGCGCCGGATCCCACTCCAGATCCTCGGACTCGCTAATGCCTTCGGGTTCGAGATCAAAAAGCCACTCCGGCTCAATCGAAACAACCGAGCGCACGACGGTTTTGGCGCGAACCTGCCCCTGCGCCTTTCGCTCTTCAACGTCCGTTGCGACGAAATACTCTGCTGAAGCAGCTAACGCCGAATCGTCTAAAAGGGCAGAGCCACCGCTTGAAAAAACAAGCTCAACTTTAGGATCTCCACGGCCCGTTGACCCGCGAGTAACATGATTGCCCAGCGTGCGCTTGCGGGCCACGCGGTCAGGGAAACCGCAAAGAACCGCAAAAGCTAAGTCGTTGTCTATCTTCGTTGAAGTGGATGGCGCCGCACCTCTCCCCTCCATCAGCCGATCCCGAACTCGCGCGACGGCGTCATCCCAAAACCGGTCTCCCAAACGCTGTGGCCGATAACGCCTAAGCTGCTCAAGCACATCGACACTTTCATAACGGTCGGCATTCCGATCGGAAATACGATCCTCCGAAAGAAGCGCCGCAAGGGTTGCGCCCTCGCGCAGACACCCCCTTTTGTCCGCTTCACAAACCAGTCTCGCTAATCGAGGATGAATGGGCATATGAACGATGCGTTTTCCAAGAGGAGTAATTTCTCCTGATTCCGCAACCCCAGCCCCTACCACAGCGCCTAAACGATACAAAAGCCCCTGAGCTGACTGGAGCGCATTCTCAGGCGGGCGCTCGAACCAGGCAAATTCGGCCAAATTTTGTACCCCTAAACTCTTGAGTTCCAAAAGAGTCTGCGAAAGATCGGCGCGCGCGATTTCGGGGATGTCAAACATCGCCCGCCCCTCAAAATCACCCTTCGTATAGAGTCTCAGACATCGACCCGGTGCCGTCCTCCCTGCGCGACCGGCCCGCTGAATCGCCGAAGCGCGGCTAATGGAGCGTGTCCGAAGAGCGGGGAGACCCGACCACCACGAGTAGCTTGCAATTTTCGCGAGCCCACTATCTACGACCGTTGCGATACCCTCAATCGTCAGAGAGGTTTCAGCGACATTCGTTGAAAGAATCACCTTCTGCCGATTCGCTTGGCGAAGCGCAAGGTCTTGCTCCTCGCGTCTCAACTCCCCATGTAAAGCAACCACGATGAGCTCGGGGTAACTCGCCCTCAACACGTCTTGGGCACGCCGGATATCGGCCATTCCGGAGAGGAAAACCAGTACGTCCCCCGCCCCCACCGCGCTTCCCACCGCATCCTTAATGAGCAGCTCCAAAGGACGCGTCGAAGGCTTGGGCAAATATTCCACTGACACCGGAAACTCGCGCCCCTGGACATTCAAAACGGGACAATTTCCCAAGTAGCGCGCAACCGAAGCAGCATCTAACGTGGCAGACATCACGCACAAGCGAAGTTCGGGTCGTGCACTCAATTGAAGCCTGCGCAAAAAAGCGAGTGCCACATCTGAATGCAAATGCCTCTCGTGAAACTCATCAAGAATCACCGCATCCACATTGCGCAGCAGAGGATCAGAGAGGAGCCTGCGCATCAGCATTCCTTCCGTGAGAAACCTAACGCACGTCTTGGGACTCGTTACATTTGCAAATCGAAACTGATATCCAATCGTCTCACCCACGGACTCGCCACATTCTTCGGCCACCCGACGCGCCGCCATCTTAGCCGCGAGTCTGCGGGGTTCTAGAACGAGAATTTCACCATGAGGACGCCTGAAACGAGCCTCAAGCAGCGCCGCAGGAACGCGCGTGGTCTTACCCGCGCCGGGAGCAGCCTGCAGAACGAGACAGCTGCCCTGCTCAAGGATTTCGAGAACCTGGGAAAGAACGTCATCAATTGGAAGCTCTCGCAAACTCTTTTTCATAAACTCTTTTCCATTGCTATGCCTAGCCTAAGAAGGGGACCGTTTCATGCATAAAAATAAGCCAAATGAAAAAGCTCGGCGTCATTTCCCTCGTTTTCGTAGCGCTCATCTCAGGCATCCTTTTCCTCGCGCCCTATTTGGTAAACGTCGATTCCTACCGCGGTGATATTGCGACGGCCCTCAATCGATCAATTAACGGAAAAATTGAAATCGGCAAACTCTCGCTCTCTTTGTGGGGCCACGTGCGAGTGAACGCCGCGGAGCTCCATATCAATGACCTTGAGGGAAACCCCGTGGTTTCTGTCAAAGATGCGTTTTTCGACCTCCCTTTGATGTCGATTATCAAAAGGGCGCCCGTTATGCAGATTAGACTCCAAGGCGCTGAAGTGCGAGCGGTTAAAACGAAATCGGGCAAAATGAATCTTCTGGAAGTCTTCGGTGTCTCTGGGCCGCCCACAAAGAGCCCAACGGCTATTCCCCAGAAAAGTGGAATCTTCTCGAAACTTGTTGCGGCAGCCGGCCTAAACCTCGAAGTGAATCACGCACGACTTACTTACAAAGATCTCGCAACCCAAGGAGAATCCCAGTTTTCAGACTTGAATCTGGCCGTGAAAGATCTCTCCTTGCTCCGTCCGGTTTCCGGGGAGCTTTGGGGGAATCTCGATACCAAGACCGCTTCAGGCTGGATTATTCAGGGGCCAGCCCGAGCCAATTTCTTGATGAACACTGAACTCACAGCAAGCCATGGCCCGAGATTCAAACTAGCGGTAAAACTCAACCTCAATGAACTCTCATTTCTCGCGCCCGGCTTGTTCGCCAAGAAGCCTGGTATTTTGGCAAATGCAGAATGCGTCGTGATTGGATCTGACACCGCGTTTCGTCTTGAACAGCTCAAGGCCAAACTGGTGAACGCGACGCTCTCGGGGACCGGGCGGTTTGCTCGAAGTGACTCAAGGATTGCCTTCAACGTCGAGTCACAGGAGTTTGACCTTAAACCTTGGATTGAGATTCTCCAGAAGCCTCCAGGATATGACCTTAGTGGCGTTGCGCGCGTGAAAGGCTCGGCACAAGGCGTGTCCGAAAACCTAAGCCTAGCGGGTTCAGCCGAAGGAAAGGTTTTTGGCGGGGACTTTCGCGGGACTTTTGGCGGGACCTTTCAAGGAACAGCTCCCTATCGCTTTTCGATGACTTTGAATGGAATTGATTTCAAGAACCTGTCTGAAACGATTGAAGGGCGTGCCGATGTGGACTTAAACGCAACTGGGAGCGGCTTCTCAGTCGACGAAGCTCTGGCACACCTCCAGGGCGCGGGGAAATTCAAAATCAGTAACGCGGTTTTTACAACGCTCAACATCCCCCAAGTTTCTGGCGAAGCGTTAGGAAAAGGCCTGGCCCCAATCCTCCAGCAGTTTCCCCAGCTGAGAGAAAAAGTGGGCGCCTCCAGTAGATTAGGTGCAGAGCTTGGGTCAAAATCACATGCCCGCTATAAAGAAATTTCATCTCAGTTTACAATCAATGCAGGGCACCTCAAGGCGCCTGATTTTGTCGCACAAAGTGATGCGGGCCAAGGAATCGATCTGCGAGGCAGCGTCGATATCACGCTCGCCAACCAGCAAGTAGCGGGACGAATGGAACTCATCGACACGCACGATCTAGCTCGGTTAAAAAATGTAGGAATCAACGTTGCGGGAATTTCGGTTGAGCATCTTCTTACGGAAGGCGAAAAGCCTGTAACCTTACCTATTCAAATTGGGTGCACTCTAAAGAAACCCTGCTATTCATACGACGAGGTGACGAAAAAACTCGCTGAAGTCGCCATCGCCAATATCAGAGTAAAAGCACAAAAAGGGCTCGAAAGAAAAGTCCAAGACAAACTAACGGCAAAATTGCCGCCGGCACTCGGCTCCGATCTTGAAAAGAGGTTAAAAGGCCTTTTTCCTTGACCGTGCCTTCACTTGATGCCTACAATAGCTGCATGACGAGCAGGCACAAATTTCAATATACGATTAGAAACGTCCCCCCCCTTCTTGACCGGGCCTTGCGCCAAAAAGCGACCCGCACTCAAAAGAGTCTTAACGAGGTAGCGCTTGAAGCCCTGGCGCAAGGGGCCGGCGTCGCAGAAGAAGTTAAGAAGTACCGTGATCTTGATCATTTCTTTGGTTCTTGGGTGCATGACGACGCCATCGAAACGGCCCTCGTTGAGCAAAGAAAAATTGACAAGGGTCTTTGGAAATGAAAATCGCACTCGACACCAATACCTATACGGATGCGGCCAGAGCCGAACCCAAAGCCATTGAAGTCTTGCAGTCCGCAGACGAGATTTATCTGCCTTTTGTCGTCATTGCCGAACTCCGCTCGGGATTTGCTTTGGGCACAAAAGGCAAAAAGAACGAGGCCAAACTCACTGAGTTCTTGAACACTCCTCGTGTAAAGGTCATCTATCCAGACGAGCAAACCACCCATCACTATGCCAGGGTGTATGCACATCTAAAAAATCAGGGCACCCCAATTCCCACACACGACATTTGGATTGCCGCGATGACATTGCAATACGATCTCGTCCTCTTTTCACGAGATGCGCATTTCGCGCAGATTCCTCAGATCGTTAGAATTTAGGCGGACCTAGGCGTGACAAGAAGTCTGTTTTCCCTCAGCGCGTGCTTGTTCAAATTTGGGCACAGCCTGCCCCATATGGGCCTGCATGTTCTCAATGCGGCTCGGACTCGAGGGATGCGTGGAGAGAAACTCGGGAGGACTTTTCCCTCCCGCTTCTTTATCCATGTTTTGCCAAAGCGTGATGCTCGCCCTTGGATCAAATCCCGCGCGCGCCATTAGGTCCAGCCCGATGAGGTCAGCTTCGCTCTCCTGCGTTCGACTATGAGGCAATAAGATTCCATACTGCGCTCCCACCCCAAGAAGTCCGAGCAGAAGATCTTTATCCTTGGTCACCATCCCCAGCGCACTTAATCCGCCTTGCACCGCAAGCGTTTCAGAAACCCGCTCTGCACCATGGCGAGCGATCACGTGACCGACTTCATGGGCCAAAACGACGGCCAATTGATCTGGGCTCTGCGCCACTTTAAAAATGCCGGTATGGACCCCAATTTTCCCGCCAGGAAGCGCAAAGGCATTGGCGTTTTTGTCCTCGAATACGACGACCTCCCAAGAAGGCGTTGAAAGCTGAGATTGCGATTCCTTGACAATGGCCATCGCGACACAATTAACATATCGATTGGTGGCTGCTGTGGAATCAATCGGCGCACTCGTTTTCATTTGCGTGAACGCCTGCGCACCCATGGTATTCATCTCGGCGTCCGGCACAAAAACGAGCTGCTGTCGCCCCAAGGGCGAGGTCGCACAAGCAGGGCCGAGGAAAACAAAAATACTGAGCAGTAACACGGCTTGGGAATTCATCATATCAAGGCGCTCCTGCGATCCAATCTTGCACAAGGGCTGCCAAAAAAAATCGTAACTGGTCAGCCATTTTTTTTAAAACTTGAAAAATTATGTTGACACACTTTTTGTGCAGAAATGATTGTACGAAATATTTTTCTAAATCCACTCGTGAAGCGTTGTTGAGCGCGCGATATCGTCCTTGTGACGAGCTAATCTGATGCCGTTGTGCTCAACCCAAG
>JBBCAV010000359.1:0-5406 GCA_051382305.1 Bdellovibrionota bacterium FG-2 | reverse complement strand
GCTCTAAACGAGCCAGCGTTTTGCGCGAATCCATGATCACGCCGCTGATTTCAACGACTCCGACCGCGCCACCATCACTAAAAAGTGAGGCCTTTGCAGAAGAACCGCCCCCCGGGGCCCTGTACATAAACAGGGCCCCGGAGACGATTAAGAACACCATAAAGAACGCCGCCGAAAGCAGCAGCACTATGGTTAATGGGTTCCAAGTTGTCTTGGACTTAAGGGAATTAAGGGTATCAGCCATTGGTTATGTAAACCGGCTTATTCCTTCTCGCCCTTGCCCAATGCGGCCTTGAGCTTATCGCCCAAAGCATCGCCCAGCGAAGTCTTCTTCGAACGCTCTCCGACGTAGGAATCGTAGTTCGCGCGCTCTTCACTGCGGGTCAATTGCTTAATAGAGAGTCCAATGCGTCGCTCTTTAGGTTCAATCGAGAGAATCTCGGTCCGAACTTTATCGCCGACCTTAAGGATGTCCGCAGGCTTCTCGATGCGATGATCCGCGATCTCACTGACGTAAATGAGACCTTCAACGCCTTCTTCGAGTTCCACGAACGCACCGAAGTCGGTGAGCTTCGTAACTAAGCCATCAATAGCTTGGCCTTGACGATAACGGGATTTGATATTTTCCCAAGGATCACGCTCAAGCTGCTTGATACCGAGAGAGAATTTCTCAGAAGCTTTATCGATACCGAGCACCACGGCGCGGATCTTATCACTCTTCTTGAATTTCTCAGAAGGATGACCAAACTTCTTGGTCCAAGCAATATCGCTGACGTGCACGAGGCCGTCGATGCCAGAGCCGATGTCCACGAAGATACCGAAGTCGGTGACCGACTTCACTTCGCCTTCAACGATCGAGCCGACCGGAGTCTTCACTTCAAGCTCATCCCAAGGATTAGCTTGGAGTTGCTTGAGGCCTAAGGAGATGCGCTTGCTCTTGGAATCAACTTCCAAAACCTTGCACTCAACTTCGTCGCCGACATTGATAACCTTAGAAGGATGCTTCACGCGCTCCGTCCAGGACATTTCGGATACATGAATCAAGCCTTCAATGCCATCTTCAAGCTCGACAAATGCGCCATAGTCTTTGAGGCTGACGATCTTGCCCTTAACCTTAACGCCGACAGGGAATTTGTATTCCACATCGTCCCAAGGATTAGGCGAAACTTGTTTCATCCCCAAAGATACACGCTCTTTCTCGCGATCGTACTTGAGGACCTTCACTTTGATCTCATCGCCAACCGAGAACAATTCGCTTGGGTGCTTGATGCGGCCCCAAGACATATCGGTAATGTGCAACAAGCCATCCATACCACCCAAGTCAACGAAAGCGCCGTACTCGGTGATGTTTTTCACGGTTCCTGTAACGATCGAACCTTCTTGAATGTTAGCCAACGTTTCAGCACGTTGTAGTTCACGCTCTTGCGCCACAACCGCTCTACGAGAGAGCACGATGTTGCCGCGTTTTTTGTTGAACTTGATGATCTTGAATTTCAGCCGCTTGCCCAAGAACTTATCGAGGTTCTTGACAGGCTTGGTGTCGATCTGGCTGCCAGGCAAGAATGCCTTCACGCCGATATCAACCGAGAGACCGCCCTTGACCTTACCGATCACGAGGCCTTCAACCAATTGGTCTTTTTCACAAGCTTCAGAGATTTCGTCCCAAGCGCGAATGATTTCGGCTTTGTCTTTGGAGAGCAGCATGAAACCGTCTTCGATTTCCATGCGCTCAAGGTAAACGCTGACGACATCGCCAACGGCGACATGTGCGACGCCTTGAGGATCTTTGAATTCTTGAATGGGCACAAGCCCTTCACATTTGTAGCCAATATCCACAGTGGCATACTCAGGACCGATGCCCACGATGGTTCCATCGATGACTTCGCCTTCTTTAACTTCTTGTTGTTTCTGGGAAGCTTCAAAAAGCTCTGCGAAATTTTCTTCCGCATCCAGCTCTTGCGCGCTGGTTTCTTCAGCGGCTCCAAAGGATGAAAACTCATCCATCCAGTTTTGATTTTTAGGACGAGGCATGGACGCCATGGACTTCTTGGGGGAGGCCTCTGCTCCGATTTCTTGTTTTACTACCATAATAATTATTTAGGACCTTTCTTACGAATAAGGAGTGCGCTCAGACCCGCAAGGCAGGTCACGCGAGTGCATTTTCCTTCAGGTATTTGAATACCCGACGAGGGTAACAGGTATAAAGATCCGCGCACCCTTTGTCAAAGCCTAATTCGGTGCCGCCTTCGCAGAGCTTTTTCGTAGTGTTTAAGAGTCTTAAGAAACCGACTCTTTCGGTCGTAGTTCGCCAAAACGTGTTGACGGGCCCGCTGTCCCATTCGTACGCGCTCCATGGGATTATCGAGAAGGTAGCGCAATTGTTGTTGCAAGTGAAACGCGTCATCCGGGCGAACTGTGATACCGAAGTCTTCGTTTTCGCCCACAATTTCCTGCGCACTCCCGCCGCGCGAGATGATCACCGGACACTCCATGGCCATGGCTTCGATCGCCACCAAGCCAAAGGCCTCTTGGCGCGACGGCATCACGCAGATGTCAAAAGCGCGCATCACCTCAGGAATCCGATCCGAAAAACCGGCAAAAACGACGTGCTCCTCAATGCGAAACTGGGTCACGATCTTCTTAAGTTCTTCTAAGAAACTCTCTGGTGGATCATCGGGCTTGGGCGGGGTCTCATCCCCGACCATGACAAATTTCACTTGCTCGCCGGCTCTCAAATTCTTAAGTAACCCAGCAGCCGCTTTGATGAAAGTTTCCTGCCCCTTCGCCGGATCCACGCGCCCCACCAAACCAATGACCACCGTATCATTATCAGCACCCCAGGCCACACGATAGGGCTCTGAATCGACCTTAGCCGGATCGAAGCGTTCAAAATCCAAGCCAAGGTTAACCACCTTCACGTGAGGTTCCCGCAGCCAATGAGTTTGCAGCACGTTTGCGCGAACCGCTTCAGAAATCACGAGAAGCGCATCAACACGCGCATAGATCGCCCTATGAAAAAAGTTTCTCTTGTTATGATCGTTCATGATGTGCCGAGTAGCCAGAAGCGCCACCCCTGGCTCACTCCAAAGCCCAGGAACAATGGATCCCAAAAGGGACGTCTGGTGAGTGTGAATGAGATTGGTACCTTGAGAGACGAGCTCCCGGAGCTCGGCCCGAAGCCTCAAATCAAAAAAATTTCGCGGCCGATAAGTCAACGGAATCACTTCAACCTCTTTACGAGATTTCAAATGCTCATAAATGGGCGTGTCATCGAGACATAAAACACGAATCTTAAAACCCAGACTCCCCACATCCAAAGCATCATTGGCAGCAACCTGTTCCAGCCCACCCCACGAATGCGAAAGGCACACAACCAGCCCGTTCAGCCGATCCTTCAACCAATCCCAATGAATGTTAGATACGGAATCCACGCTTCACATCCTCCCAGACAGCGTCGGGCTGAATTCCTCTTAAACAGCCCAACCGAGTATCATCCTCTTTACTACACGTATTTTGCTCACATGGCCAACACTCAACGGGATTTAGGCTAATCTGTACTTTGCCCGGCCCCAAGGGTTTGGTTCGCCTAGGATCACCCGCACCCCAAACAATGTGTACACTGGCGCCAGCAAGTGCCGCGACATGGGCAAGACCTGAATCATTAGAGAGCACAAATTTTGCGCCTGATAAAAGCGGTCCCAAAGAAGGGATCGCCCCCAAAGCCGTATAGTCTCGGAGCTTCAAATCGGCATCCGTGCAAAGCCGCTTGCCCATCGGAGCTTCCGCGGCGCCGCCCACGACACAACCCACCCAATTGCGCTGAGCCGCGACCCGTCTCGCAAACGCGACCACGAACTCCGTGGGCCAACGTCTCGAATCCGCGGTGCTCCCGGGGGCTAAAACCCAATAATCATTTTGCGGGACCTCAATGTTCACCTTTTCCCGCTCGGGCCAATTCTTTTCCCAGTCAAACTCTGAAACTTCACCGGGAATTTTTTCATCAAATTCGTTCTCTGGAAAAGCCCCAAAAAAATCAACAACAGCTTTTCCGGAGCGGGGCAGAAGTCCGCAATAAGCCTGCGATCGATGCGGGCAAGACGCCCCCGCCTTCTTTATGGCCTGAGTGAGGAGCAAACTTCTCCCATCCCCCGCGTAACCTCGAACCTGCTTGATACCTGCTCGCCTCAAAATCCAGGCGGATGAAAAAGAATTGGGAAGACAAATTCCCAAATCAAAAGTGCCCCTGGCTTTCAAAATCTTAGCGCATTGCTCATAGTAAGAAAGTTTGGCCCAGACCCCTCCGCCGACGAATCGCGGAAAACTAAGGACGTCATCGACGAGACCTCGAAACTGAACGGACTCGACCCAAGGCATACACGCAGCGGTTATACGCGCATGGGGAAACTGCTGTCTCAAATAATAGAAAAATGGAAACGCTAAAACCTGATCCCCTATCCAGTTAGGCGTCCGAACAACAACGGATGTCATATTATTCTGCGGCAGGGGGCTGCCCAAGCTGCACCTTTTTTAAAATCCCGGCGACCGTTCCAATACGAACGCGCGCTTCAAGCCGTACAGGAATTTTTCGATCGTCATCAGAAAGCCACAAAAAATTATCGCCCCTTTTTTGCAGAATTCCCTGATACTTTGTATCGAGCTTTAAGACAACCGTATTGATGCGGCCCATGGGCGTCGTCAATACTTCTCGCCGAGCATAGGAAACCACCGCGTCCCAGTAGCGTCCCTCAGCCACGACAGGGAAAACCGCAACTTTTCCTGGCGCCCAATCCAAAGTCCGCAGATAATAAAGTGCCGAAAAAGTGTCTTGTAAAAAAGGCGGAATAGGAAAAAATTCTTTGGTCTCGACGTAATCTCGGCCAATGCGGTTCCAGCGATTCCACCAAAAAGTTTGACCTTTTTCTGAATCGTAAAGTTCAAGCGAGTCCCGTGTCTGTTTGGTCTCGTCAAGGACGACATGAAACCGGTGCCCAAAAAACCCTTCTGCGTCGAAAAAAGTCTCCGCAAAATCATTGATGCGATAAAAAAGACTAAACACTTTTGAACTCACGCCGCGACAGCTTGCATGATAAACTTTTCGCTCGCCAATGGTCTTGAACGGGAGGACTTCCAAGGTAAAATCGCCGCCGACCATTCCGAAATAAGTCACCTCAAAAACCTGCTGTTCTCCAATCCAAATCGGATTCTTGGCAGGTCGTCTGTCCGGGTACACAAATCCATTTGAGGCGCGCGAATGGCGGGTAGGCCGTGACAAAGTCGCAGAAGTTTTGTTGGATTTCTCAGTCTTTGCGCCCTTACCCTGAGACTCAGCAATGGGCCACACGGTCACGGCAGAATCAGGGATAGGACTTGCGCCCGAAAGGGGCACCGGAGGCACCGGAGCAGGGA
>JBBCAV010000358.1:0-5187 GCA_051382305.1 Bdellovibrionota bacterium FG-2 | reverse complement strand
TATGCATCGACAGCTCAAGGCGCAAACGGCGATTGGGTTAACGACGTTTGAACACAACGTTCAAGTTGCTTGGACGCGCGTTGCATTAGAGCGGCGCGGGGATGCAACAGGGTGGAGGGGTGAGAGGCGGCTGACTTCCGAGGATAGGAATATTCAGCTTGCGAGACTTAACTCACAGAGCAGGCCGTACCTGCCTGACGCCGTGTACGCCTCTCATGATGGGCGCAAAACGATTTTGGAGCTTGAGCTGTCGCCAAAGACCGAGCGGCAGGCCAGGGCGCGTGTGGAGGCGATTACGGCGCTTATGACTTTGATGGGGGATCGGTATCAAGGGGCGCACTTCGTGTGCTCCTCAGAGTTGATTGCGGAGCGGTACCGAATGCTGACAAAGCAACATGGGTTTCGGGTCGAAACGTTCGAGGGGTTACTTAGAGAAGGAGGGATTTATGAAGGCTATGCACAGTTTCAAAATTGATCAAGTGTGGAGCAAGGCGGGGATTAGGAGAATGACCGCGCCCATTATGTATCTTGGGCTAGTGGCGCTGCTCTGTCTGATTTCTTCGATTGCGGCATTTGCATTTGATCCCTTTGCGGTACTGAACACCGCAGCAAACGCAGCGGCTACCCCGGCTGTTGCCGCAGTGTCAAAATGGGCCATCATCATCGGCACGATGTGTTTGTTTTTAATTGGAGTGATCTATGGGCGAATTTTGGCCGGAGCGGTGGAATCCGAAGGGGATCGCCTTGAGCGAGCCACCCGCGTAGGGTTTTGTCTTTTGTTTTTGATTGGGGCGATCGGACTTGCCGTAGGGCTTCCGATATATGGCGGCGCGGAGCACAGTGGCTCTTACTCTGGTCTTCTTTCTCTTGAGATGGCCCGTGAAGTACTTGCGGGAATTAGGACTATGCCGCTATTTCGGGAAGCGACGTTAAATGGCCTACAGCTTCAAGTGTACTGTCTGATTCCTTTGTCGATTGTATTTGCGGTGGCCTCGGTTGCTTATAGCTCTTTTAAAAAAGAGCACTCCTCGCCAATCGCCTCTTTTGTTGCCAGCGGGATCGCATGGATCACGCGGAGCTACGTTAATCTCATCGCCTATTGGCCGTTGAGGGCAGCGTATAAGTCGTTTTACCTTAAGCTCACTTCGCTTGCACTTGTTGTCGCGTTGATCTGCATTGCCATTGTTGACGATTATGGGAACCGTCACAGCTATGCATCATTGCCCATACTCATTACGTTTCATACGTGGACGGTTTTTCTTGCCGTAATCGCGGGCAACGCATCCCGCTGGGCTGTGCTGGCCTTGGACAAATTTTGGCCAACGGCGCAAATCATTGAGGGCGTCCGAAAGACATTTGCGGCTGTGGGGACTTATCGGGTGAATCGGAGCGTTCGGCGTCAGCCCGATGTAATTCCGCTTGGGCGAGTGATCTCAAGCAAGCTCATTAAGTCAGAGGCTTTCATTACGGAGCAGAATCTTGGCTACAACATCCAGATGCTAGGGGGGAGCGGAACAGGTAAATCAAACTTGATTCAGCTTCTGCTTCAAAATCGGATCGAGCGTGGCAGCGGCGTGATCTTTGTTGATTTGAAGGCCGACTTTGAGACCGTGGATTGGCTTACAAAGACGACGGCTCACTATAGGCGTGCAGGCGATCTACAAATATTCTCCCTTACGGATCGAGGCATCTCCACGCCGTATAATCCGCTAGAGAGTGGAACCGTAAACGAGATCCACTCCCGAATCATGAACTCGTTTAAGTGGACTGAGGAGTATTATCGAAAAACGGCAAGTGCCGCTCTTTCTGATGTGTTGCTTGGGCTTGATGAACTTAAGCAAAACGCTGGCGAGCACTTCACTTTGGAGCATGTGCATGCGGCATTATCAAAGCCTGAGATTCTTGAGGCTTGGGCGATTAGGCCAGAACTGAGCCAATACGTTAAGAGCGCCTTACTTGCGCGGGCTCAACGCTTAAAGACCAAAGAAGGCTCGCAAGAAGTGTCGGGGATCGTGACGGATCTTCAGCTTTTGATTCGCTCATCAGCAGGGGGGCTTTTGACCTCAGATGCGAGCGTGCAGCGGGGGATTAACTTTGAGAAGGCCATCAAAGAGCGAAAGATCGTTTATTTTCTGATGAACTCGATGCAGGACAAGGAATCGAGTGTTGCTCTAGGAAAGATCCTGCTCCAAGACCTCATCAGTACGGTGGGAAGAATCTACAAGGGGACAGCCAAGGAGAGTCGAAATCCCGTGGCGCTAATCGTGGATGAGTTTGCAAGTTTCGCAACGGAGAACTTCATTGATCTGCTGAACCGATCGCGCGGGGCTGGCATGGGGGTTGTGATTGCGCATCAATCACGCGGCGATCTCGAAGCCGTCTCAGATACGTTTAGCGATCAGGTGGAGCGCAATTGCAACACGAAGGTGATTTACGGGACGGACAACCCGGAAGACGCCGAGTATTACGCCGCCATGGTTGGAACGAAAAAGACGCAAAAAGAAACGAGGCAAGTTCAACAAGGGGTGTTGCTTGAATCTTATACGGGCATGAAATCGGTGCATGATGTTGATGAGTTTGTCATCCACCCAAATGAGATTAAGAAGCTTGGGCAAGGACAAGCGCTCCTCATGAAGAGGGTCGTCAACCAAGGAAGAGGCTCTGAGCTTGTGGATCTATATCGTGCTGATGCTGCGCCGGAACTATCTGGTCAAACCGTGGTTGAGATGTTATCGGCCGCGCGGGCTGAGCTTCTCAAGGAAACTCGTCACCGGATGGTGTCTTTGGATGGCCCTCCGCCGTCTGCAGTTTTGAAGGCCCCGCTAAGACCAAATCAACCAGGAGTGCGTCCCCAAGGCGATGAAAGCTTTTTGTGATGGGTAGGGGGTCATGCGTAATTGTGCGCTGACTCGTGAAATAAAACAGACCGCCGTAAGGCGGTCAAAAGGAGTGGAGATGGTGTCCTTTAATAGTCTTGTTACCACAGAAAATAAAATGGCGTCCACTAGCTCGCGGTACGAGCAGATTGAATCCGATCCCAAGGGGCTATTCACCTTGCATGTGGGGGATGAGGCTCTTGAGCTTCTAAAAGCCATTGGAAAGATCGACATTTCCCATATCGCGGCCTTGCCACAGCGGGTATTCAAAAAATGCCGTGATCTAGGTTTTTTGCGCCAGGAGGGGGTTAATTTCACCCTCGACGTTTCGGAAACTCCAAATCCAAATCGCGACACCAGCATGTCAATTACCGCATTAAGTCCGCCCGTGGAGCTTTCGAGTGGCAAACAGATCGCTCGTTCGATTATGATGTTCTGTGAATCTTTTGAGGAAGAATTTCAGCGAATTGAAGACGCTGCGATGGATGCAAACGCATACGCTGGCGTCGCTCTGAATGAAAAGAATGTGGCGATGCTTCGAGCGCGGATATTGCCCATGCTACAAGTTAAAGCAAAAACCATGGTGTCGCACGAGATGGTTCATATCTTCGCGACAGATGATTTCTCGGGCCACTTCAACCACCTGGGCCTTGATCTGCTCGAGCTGCTCACCGATTCAATTACGTTGGAAACCTTTTACGACGACTACCGTACGGCGGGTATTGAGCGCCAATGGTTCGCGGGTAGCCTGCCTTACCTGGCAAATCTTCAGATGGCCGAAAATCCGAACTGTGATCCCAATAAAATATTGGAGCAAATGAGAGAGAAGGCGAAAAAAACCATTAAGACCTGTCGAGCACGCATGTGATCCAGAGGTCCCAAGAAGGTCTACTTTTCGGTCTCACTGTACGAAAAGTGGACGCTTATTAACGTAATCCCCGCCGTGAGTCGCTGCATCGGTTCTTGCACTAACAGTGGGGCATGTCCCATAACGCCAACCAGTCCTTTGCGGGAGAATCTCCCGCCGCTTCTTATCGTCCGCGCGATCCCACGCAGGCATTGATTTATCAGGTCGTTCAAAAAAATTGGCTCACCTTTGTTCGAGATCGTGAGGAAGAAGGGCGGTATCTGCCCTCTCATATCAAGCGTGAGTTTCAGGCGTTCATGGGCTGCGGGGTGCTTGCCAATGGATTCGTACGTCTAAAGTGCGATGGGTGCAAACATGAGAAATTAGTAGCATTTTCCTGCAAAAAACGTGGGTTTTGCAGTTCTTGTGGCGCCCGCCGCATGAGTGAGCAAGCTGCGTTTTATACGGACTGGGTGTTTCCCGAGGCACCTGTCCGGCAGTGGGTGATTTCATTTCCTATGCCTCTAAGGTATTGGATGGCTCGCGATAGTAAGCTCTTATCCACGGTGCTTGGGATCTATATCCGCGCCATTTCCGGTTATCAGCGTAAGCGTGCCAGACGTGAAGGGGTAAGGCATGGAGATTCTGGCTCGATCACGCTTGTGCAATTATTTGGTGGATCGGTGAACCTTGCGCCCCATTTTCACACTTTGATGATTGAGGGCGTTTACTATGAGCCTTTTGGAAACGGCAAGGTTGTCTATCACGAGCTTAGGGGTCCAACGACAGCCGAGGTACAGCAGATACTCGCGACCATTCAAACGCGCGTAGTGCGGGCCTTAAAGAAAAGGGGATACCCCGTTGATAAAGATCCTCACAGCAATGAGGGCGATTCCAACCAAGAAGAATTTACGGAAGTTATAGAGCTTTGCCAGGGGGCTTCGGTCAAAAACAAGATTGCGCTTGGGGAGCGTGCCGGCCAGCGGGTTAGAAAAATGGGAAGCTTTGGAATTGAAGGAGAGCTTCCATTAAAAGAGGGCGTGCGTTGCGCATCTATTGGGGGATTCTCCCTTCACGCAAACACGGTCATTGAGAAGGATGAAAAGGAACGCCTTGAGAAATTGTGTCGGTATGTGGCGCGCCCGCCAATTGCTGAAGGGAGGCTATCCGAGGCTTCCAATGGGGATTTGATTTATCGTTTCAAGAAGGACTGGAGTGACGGCACGTCGGCTGTGCGGTTTTCACCTTTAGAATTTTTGGAGAAGCTCGTAGCACTTGTGCCTCAGCCCAGAATGCATCTGAGTAGATTCCATGGGTTATGCTGAGATCAGCATAAACCATGTTATGCGGAGCGCTTGATTATGCAGAGTCAGTCCGACATCGGCCCAGAGAATGTGGATTTCGATGAAAGTTGACTCCGCATAATATCGGCGCCCTAAGAGAATTTCAAACTCACCTGGATGA
>JBBCAV010000357.1:0-1799 GCA_051382305.1 Bdellovibrionota bacterium FG-2 | reverse complement strand
AACGACATCCACCTCTTCGGCCTCAGGCAAAATCGCTACAGTCACAGTCGAAGTATGAATACGACCTTGAGCTTCGGTTTGCGGCACCCGCTGGACGCGATGCACACCCCCTTCATACTTCAGGCGGCTGTAAACGCGTTGGCCTTGGATTTCAGCGATAATTTCTCTAAATCCCCCAATGCCTGTGGCATTCGCAGACAACACCTCCATTTTCCAACCCTGCTTTTCGGAAAAGCGCTGATAGAGACGAAAAAGCTCTGCGACAAACAGTGCAGCCTCTTCGCCGCCTGCGCCTGCGCGAATCTCAAGCACGATGTTTTTCTGGTCCATCGGATCTTCGGGGAGTAAATGGACTTGGAGACTTTTCTTGGAGGCCTCTAGCTCGACGTCCAGCCGCTTAATCTCATCTGCGGCGATCGCAACGATCTCGCGATCCTTGTCGTTCATGAGCTCCTTATTGGACTCAAGTTCGGCGCGAATTTTTTTGTAGCAGCGATACTCTTCTACCAAAGCTAGAAGACTCGCATGTTCTTGGGATAGCTTTCGGAAATCCCCGGGACGATTCGCAAGATCTGGGTCTGAAAGACGGCTTTCAAGCTCTTCAAAGCGGCTCTCAACCGCCTCTAGTTTGTCAAACATTCGCTAGACCTCAGCGAACTCATTGACATTGGCCTGCACGCGCGCCAGCTCCGAAAGCTGGGCAATCTCGATTTCGGACTCTTCAACTTTCACACCAGAACCCGATGAAGTCTTCTCAAGGTTTAGAACCTGTCTCAAAGAGGCCAAGGCGACTTCAAGCTGCTCATCGGTTGGCACACGGGTCGTTAAATTCTGCAAAACCATTCCCGGCCAAACCAGTGCGCGAAAAACGGGATTTTGCATACGGCTGGCACACGCCTTAATAAACTCGTAAGAAAGTCCTGCGACGGGAAACATCAAAACAATTTTAACCAGGACCATCAATAAATGATTCACAAACGGAATCGTCGAAAACTGCGCTAAACCGAGCCATGGAAAAACTGCGCTAAAAACAAAAACGCTGATCAAGACCAAGAAGAACAAGAAGCTGGTTCCACAACGCGGATGAAGGGCGCTATGTTTTCGCGCATTTTCAACCGTAAGCTCTTCACCCGCTTCAAACGCGTAAATCGATTTATGTTCAGCCCCGTGATATTGAAATACGCGATGAATATCCTTCATCATGGCAATCAGATAGACGTAGGTGAGAAGAATCCCGATCTTGATAAACCCATCAACCAGATGAAAAACGGGGCTATTCACTGTCGTCGGGGTCGCGCCTCTTCCCGTCAAAAGAGCAGTCAAAAAATGAGGGAGCGCCACGAAAAGGCCCATTCCCAAAACAAAAGCTGTCGCAATGGAGCCCACGATCGCCCATTTTGAAAGTTCTTCTGTTTGCGTTCCTGCTGGAACGTCTTCAACAGCCGCGACATTTGCAGAAAAACTCAGCGCCTTCACTCCTTGAGCCATTGATTCAACAAGCATGACAACACCGCGAAGGATCGGCTTTTTTAGAACCGGAAATCTCTGCGCGATGCTGACATAAGGAGTATTTCGAATGACTATCCGCTGGTTTGGTTTACGAATCGCAACGGCAATAAAATGCGGCGAGCGCATCATCACGCCCTCAAGTACCGCCTGCCCACCAATGCTGGTAAACTGACCCGCTGGTTTCAAAAGTTAGGCTGTTGCTTTTTTCTTGTATCGATTCAAGAAACGCTCAACGCGCCCCTCGGTGTCGATCATTCGCTGTTTCCCCGTAAAAAACGGATGACAGACCG
>JBBCAV010000356.1:0-3780 GCA_051382305.1 Bdellovibrionota bacterium FG-2 | reverse complement strand
GACCATTGCATTCTTCCGTCTCTTCGTGTCTATTCTCATCTGTGGCTCCTTGTTTTTTAATTGGTACCGTGGAGTATTCCACGGGGGAGCCACTCAATCAAATTTCAACGGACTTCAGCATAATCTCTATTAGTTGGGTTGCGACCCCAGGTGTCAGTATCTGTTGCGATTGTAGACGTATGACATTTTCAGAGCTTCGGCAGGTAGATTTGGTGGGAAAGAAGATCTTAGGACAACTCAAGAATAAATATCCACGCCTCGATGCGCACCTGGTCTACTCATCACCATCGGGAAGTGCTGATATTGGAACAGGTCCGAAGAAAATCCTCGAAGATTACCCTTCAATGTTGCAGGAAAACGAGGCAAAGAAACACGGACTTCGGCTAATCAAGGAAAGAAAACATCTTGAGCGGGAGGAAAAAGACTGCCGGCAAATAGAGGCACAGCTAGACCCGTTTCTTTCTCAGCTAATCATCGACGATTCGGTCCAGCTGGAACTCCGGTTTGGCGAACTCGATTATACGTTGGTGCATAAACTTCAGCAGGACCCACTAGTGGATCGCGTGTTGACGCCACAAAAGGCTTCAATAAGAATTGTTCTGGGAACTCTTGGCAGTCTGCTCCTGAAGCCCACATAAGACGTTGAAGTTCAAGTGGTCCGGTGGTTTGTGCCCAATTTCAGCTGGGCCATCCTTTTGGGCTTTTTTGCAAGTCATGACCTCTGATGTCAGCCTCGGCAGGTAATCTTTGATTCAGTGGAGAAACTTATTATGACTATGAGTCAGTTGGTGAAGAGCGGAGCCCTTGAAACCGGGTTTTCTTCTATTGATCGAATTCTCGGAGGCCTGCGCCCTGGTCAAGTCATGACCATGGGGTCGCGTCCTTCGATGGGAAAAACGACGCTTGCGCTGGACGTCGCCGCAAAAGTATCCGGAAGGAAAGACGCGACGGTCGTACTCTTCTCTCTTGAGCTAACGAAGGAGGAGGTGAGCGTGAGATTACTTGCCCAAGGGGCGAATTTTTCGGCGGAAAGACTGAAATCTGGAAACCTAACTAAGAACGAGTGGGCTCGCCTCGCGCATTCATCTGAAAAACTTTCAAGTAGCGGCCTGTTCATCGATGACTCCCCGAATGTTACTGTTGACGAGATTGGTGAGCGGTGTGTGACTCTGAAGCAGGAGAGGGGGACGCTCGATCTTGTGGTCGTCGACTATTTTCAGTTGATAAACGCGCGCAGAGAGGTAATTCAAGCTGGCCAATTTGAGGAACGCGATTTTGCTGAAATAATGCGGGGCCTTAAACAGGTGGCGGGGATCCTGGATTGTCCTGTCATTCTTCTGAGTCAGATCAATCGTGGAGTGGAAGGCCGCGAAAACAAAAGGCCGCTACTGTCAGATCTTCGGGGGCCGTCGGCGGTTGAGCAGGAATCTGATGTGGTGATGTTCGTGTATCGCGACGACTTTTATAATAAGGAAAGCGCTGAGAAAGGGTATGCTGAGATCATCATTGCAAAGAATATGGGTGGAAGGACTGGGACAGTCAGGCTGAAATTCCGGCAAGAACCATGGGGGTTCGAGGAGGTGGAGTAATATAAATGATACGAAATACCAGAAAACCCGAGATAGAACGAGCGTTGCAATCGCTGCAGAGGCAATCAAGTAAAGCTTCTCGCTTCAAAAACTACTGGGAGCAGCTTATCTGTTTTGAATTGGTTTGGGCACACCTTAATATCAAATTACTCAAAGCCGATCTACAGACGGCGCAGATGGAACAGCGAATCAGCATTAACAAAGCGATAGGGCGCATCAGGACTGATATGCTTGAGAGGCATGGCCCTTCTTGGAAGAGTTTTCGCCCTCCTTTCAATGCCGGTGTATCTTCTTCAGAGCTGAGATTTGAATCACGATTACTAAAAAGCCGCGTTGATCTACTTCGTGATCGAATGCGAGAGTTGGGGGATGTCAATTTTCAAGCGATGAATGAGTATCAGCAACTGAAAAAACGATACAAGCGATAGCTTTATCAAATTGGATATTGGAGTATCCAGACTGATCGGGGCGCTCCTTTTTTGAAGGAGACGATCGTATAAGAGCATTACTGAGCATAAGCCCGCTATTTCAATGGTCCGGAAGGCCTAAACACGGGTTACAAATTCAACGACAGGAATGAAGTGGGGCTATTCGAGGGGGTGCTGCCGCGCTAGACTCTCACAAAATTTTAGGTCGATGCTACGTGCACTTGACGCCGTAGTTGTCGACAAACTTGCTAAAAGGCGATAGTCTGCAAATATCATTATGAGCGATAACGGCGACGATAACAACATTTTCGACTCACTATTTACCTATCGAATGGGCGGAGATCGATCGCCCAATGAGAATTTTTTGACTGAGGCTTTCGCCTATGTTTTGCGGAATGATGATCTAGCGTTTAGATTGTGGCTAAAGGGTTGCGCGGAGAAGGACATCGACTTGGTGCAGGATCCTCACGTTGAAACTCAATGGTACGCTGGTACCTTTGGATTCTTTGACCTCTGGGTCGAGTACACGGTGAGAGGGCAAAAGAAGCAATTGATCGTTGAAAATAAGTGGGATGCTCCTACAGGTAAGTGGCAACTCGAGAAATACGCCGAATTTGCGAAAAAACAGCCGTGTACCAGACTTTTATTTGTAGCCCCTGGTCAGGCTAAGAAGGATATCGCGAAGAAGGTGGTCGGTTGTAAGGCGTTTCGTTGGGACGAGTTTTATACAGTTCTAAATGGAAGCAGGAACGATCTAAAAGAGAATACAGTTCAATTTCTAGATTTTATTTGCAGGAAAGGATTAGGACCAATGGCCCCACTCACAGAAGCTTCCATGGTGTCGTATCTTGATGGCAACAAAGTGATTGATCGGTGTGAGGCCATCATGAGCCAGGTAGGTGGGCGTGACTGGTCATGCGTACGGTTCCCGAGGCGGGAGGGGCCATTTATACCCACCAATCGATGGGGACGCTTGGCGCTGGAATTCCCTCGTTCGCAAGACTGGAATCCATGTGTCACATTGGGGATATTGTTTGACGGCCGCGATCATCGTGTCGAGCTTTGTGATCCAAGGCGCGGGCTGGATCTTATGCTTCGAATCGAAGGTGATCGCAATGCAGAGCTGGAATCGGTGCGTAGAATATTCGAGCAGAAAACACGTGATTGGGTGGAGTTTATGAAAAAGACCAAGCCTAACTCAAAATACAGTGATGTCTATGGTACGAAGAACAAGCGCACGATCCTCTTATGGCGCGAGTGCCTTTCGGATGTGCTTGGTGATTGCGCTAATGCGGAAGACCAAGTGGACGCGATATATGAGCGTTTAAAGAGTTGGTGCAAAATTCTTTTCCCTGATGGAGACAGAAGTTTAGAGGACGCATTTGAGAAGGCGTTTCCTGGTACACAATTATAAAACGCTTTTTTGGCCCGACCGCAGATTTGGGCGACGCAGGAGAGGGAACGAATACTGCCGATGGCCTATCAATTTTACTCCCACTGAGTGACATCTGAGGTCGCTCTAAAAAAACTGTAATTGGCCAGCCGTCTAGGACATGAAGTCGGGTAATTTTCCTGCGAACAGCGTCCGCAGCGCATCCATGGGATGCACTCCATTTTTTCTGCAGGTGGAGAGATAGCTTCGAATAAGGCAAAAATCCTTGGCTCCCCTGATCGAACGGAAACAGCCAGAGATCTTTTGCTGAACTTTCGTCATGCGCAAGTCCCGTTCGCCCTGGTTATTTGTAAAGGGGACTTCTGAGTCC
>JBBCAV010000355.1:0-9925 GCA_051382305.1 Bdellovibrionota bacterium FG-2 | reverse complement strand
GTGTCAAAATCTCCGATGCGCAATTCGCCACGATCAACCTGCGCCGTCACAAATTTCATGGTGATTGGAATTATACGATCCGACCGACAAGAAACTAAAATCACTCAGTTATTTTGTTACAGTTCCTTAGTTGAAATGAACGGCGCCGAGGCGGGCTATCTCATTTCTGAAATGGGCGGTTCCGGCTGGCAACTCATCGCCTCAAAAAACAGTGAAGAAACCAATCGTAAGGACCTCTTTAGCAACACCATCTTACAAGAAGCGATCACGCGTCGCGAGCCCGTCCACATCGAAAGCATCATTGGTCATCCCTGGTCGGAGGCCGAGTCTGTGATTGCCGCCCGCATTTTTTCGGCCGCTTGTTTTCCGCTCCATCTCGAAGATCGCGTCTTTGGCGCCGTGTTTCTCCTCACGCGTTCCCCCGGCAAATCCATTAAAAAAGAAATTCTGCCCGAGCTACGCCTCATTGCCACTCAAGCGGCGCTGATGTTGGGGCTGCAGGCCGACCTTTCGCGCGAGCGCAAAAAAAACGCACGCCTTCAAACACTGGTTCCGCCAAGCACGTCGGCTCACCCCTCTGGCCACTCCCTTGGCATCACCTTCAGCCGCACGCCCGAAAGTCCGATGGCCGACGTCCTACGAAAAGTCTCAAAACTAGCGCCCACGCCCTTGAGCGTTTTGATCTTAGGTGAAACCGGATCGGGTAAAGAAGTCATTGCCTAAGAACTTCACGCGCAAAGCCCGAGAGCCAAGGGTCCGTTTGTCGCAATCAATTGTGCGGCGATTCCACCCACGCTCCTTGAATCTACGCTTTTTGGATTTGAACGAGGCGCGTTTACGGGCGCCGTCCGAGCCCAAAAAGGCAAATCTGAACAAGCTAGTGGTGGCACTCTTTTCCTAGATGAGATCGGTGACATGCCGCTAGAGCTTCAGGCAAAACTCCTGCGGGCCATTCAAGAGCGCAAGATTGAGCCCATCGGCTCCGAAAAATCAGTGTCCATTGACATGCGAATCATTTCGGCCACGCACCAAGATCTGCAAGCAAACTGCAAGTCGGG
Organism: Bdellovibrionota bacterium FG-2; assembly: GCA_051382305.1. Classification (GTDB taxonomy): domain Bacteria; phylum Bdellovibrionota; class UBA1018; order UBA1018; family UBA1018; genus CAIRTR01. The sequence goes on along the minus strand of JBBCAV010000355.1, from coordinate 8,867 downwards.
CAAGTTCCGGCAAGACCTTTACTTTAGACTCGAGGGCGCCTCCATCAAACTCCCTTCGCTTCGCGAGCGAAAAATGGACATTCCCCTTCTTGCACGTTTATTTGTGGAGCAGGCAGGCGCGAAAATTTCATTTTCAAATGAAGCGCTCACCGCGCTGGAGCGACATCCTTGGCCGGGCAACGTGCGCGAACTTCAACAAGTTATTACGCGAGCCGCGCTGCTTTCCGAGCACGGCGAAATCCGTCCTGACGATCTCGAACTGGGACCCGCGGGCTCGTTTGAGTCTTCAGAATTTTTACCAGAATTTTTACCAGAATTTTTGAATGACTTCACCACCCTCGAAGCCGCACAAGCCGTATGCACTCGCGAACTGGTGCAAAAAATTCTCGATTCAAACAAAAGCAATCGCGCAGAGACCGCCCGCAGATTAGAGGTCTCCGAGAGGACCCTTTATCGTATTTTAGCGGAATAGAAAGCCGGCCGAACTTTTCGATCCAAAAACCAGCCCACCAAAAGGGCATAAGCACTGCCCCACATGATATCCAAAATGTAATGGTGATTAAGATAAACCGCCGAAAAACACATCACGAGATAGAACAGGCAGGCAAAAATCCGCGCAGAGCCCAATGCAAAAGCAAAGTAAACTGCCAAAAGCGGATACGCAATATGCAGCGAGGGGATGGCACCAAAAACGTCGGCCGAGCGGCTGTACATTTCTCCAAAAAAGTGAGTCCCCAAGAGCTGATCAAAGCGAATACAGCCTGCAACACTGGCCATCGTATCCATTTTTGCAGGCCCTAAACCATGAAGCGCGACATACCAAGGCGGCGCCGCCGGAAACCAATAATAAGTCGAAAATCCTAAAATATTTAAGAACAAAAACGCCCACATCATCCAGTGCGCGCGCTGCTTAAACTCAGCGGGCATAACCGTTGCACTCCCCACCCGACTTTTCCAAAACGAAAAATACGCACAAATCCCTACGAAAATCGTGATAAAAAACAGATACGCAAACCCCGTGACAAAATCTAAAACGGGATGCGTGTGCAACTGAAACCATTCGTTGGGCGTCAAGATTCCGCTCGCGGTAGAAATTCCAAAAAGAAGTTTATCGAACGCATAGGGTTCCCAGACATGCACCGCCGCGCGAATATAGTCGGAATAAAAACGCTGACTATCGTAAACAACCCCCAAAAGAATAAGAGGAAGCAAGAAACGATAGAGCGATTGCACAAGTGGCCCCAAGTAGTAAAGGGTAGCCCAAATAATCCCCACCCAAATATGATCTGAGCGAAACCCTCTCAACCCAAGCAAAGTAGTCCAATAAATTCCCACCATCGTCAGCGGAAAATACTTTTGAAACGCGCTCCTGGCTTGCCACCAACTAACCCAGCGCGCCACCTGCGAACCATAAAGAGAAGAATAAGAAACGGGACTATTCACTGAGATCGAGTTTACCTCATCTGGAAAAGTTTTCCAAGAATTCCCTTTACCCAGGCAGCTTAAGACCCATAAAATAGTAGAGGAATGTGGGCTCGCTTTCGCGCGTTATATTTAGGATTAGGAATGTCAATTGGGGTCCTGCTCAGGATCACAAACGCGTATGGCGCGGACCCCGCAAGCCCCTCGCTAAAAATTCTCCCGAGAATATTACCCAAGCACTCCGTTTGCTCCATTAGCATTCACTCCGACACCGAGATGCAGGCCTTCAAACGACTGCTTCCCAACCGTGATTTTGAGTTTCACGATCTCACCACGCGCGAGCAGCTTTCTTCTGGATCCTCACCTGTTCGTAAAATCAAAGAAGCTTGCGAGCAGCAAATCAAATGCGATGTCCTAAGCATTTCGGGACATTTCGGCGGTGAATTTTTTGGCGAAACCGGGACGCGCAAATTTGGAACGCTTTCGCTCGATGACCTTCAAGAATTGATGTGTGAACCCAAGTGTCAAAATCTTTTTAAGAACCTCAAAGAGGTTTTCTTTTTTTCCTGCAATACGCTAGCAGGTAAAAAGCGCGACGAACGCACCCCCCAAGAATATTTACGAGTTCTGCTTGCACACCACACTCCGCCTACGGAGGCCGTGCGCGCTGTTGAAGCCCGCTACGGGTATGGTCCAAGCTACCAGGATCAAATTCGTCGCATGTTTTCAAAAGTACCAATGATCTATGGTTTCGACGCTCGCTCCCCGGCTGCAAGCACAATCGAGCGGTTTTTGGAGGGGTATTTGAAAGATATCCCAGACTACTCCGAACACCTCGAATCGCTTCGAACGCCGGGATTTCTCGCCGTGATTCAGGCCGAGTTGGATCGTCTTAATCACCGCCCCCAATGGAAGATCCCCAGCAACAAGCCCATCGCCACCGCGTTTCAGGGCACTCATTTTACTCAATGCGCGGGCCAGGACGCGGAGTCTCCCAACCCCTGGAAAGGCGTCGCCTCAGAGGTTTGTTATCTCGTTTCCCACGATGTTTCCGTTGAAGACAAACTCAAGCGGGTTCAGACCTTAGTGGAGAGTCGCGATTTTCTTCTTCATCTTCCCGCAATAGAAACTTTTTTCAGAAAAAACCCACCCCACAAATACGCGACTCCCGCGCTCCAAGAACTCTATGCAAAGATCGGCCAAACCCCCAGCGCACGCAAACGCCTCAAGGCTTTCCTCAAGGATATGAACCGTGGACTTTTCAAAATGGAGCTTCTTAGATTTGGCTCTGAAGTCGGCTGGATCGAGAAGGCGGCCTATGACAAAGAATTTCACCTCGTCGGCAAGCCCGTTGAAAAGGCCTATCAGGAGATTCTAAAAAGGCCCGCCGATCCAGGGGGCCTTGACTCTGCCATAAAACAGCTTCTTACAGGACAGTTAACGATTCGTGAAATTCGAAAATCCCTCGAGGAGAGCGACGAAAACCGGCGCAATCAACTCTATGCGCTTCATGAGAAGATCGAGGGTTTTCCGCCTTCGGAAGAAACGTTTCAAAAAGAACTGCTCGAGATGAAAAAAGGGAAGACCCTTAGGCAAATCCGCAAGAAATTGCTGGAGAAAAAACGCCCGTGAACTTACGTCTCCTTCTACACATAATACTTGCATCGATCTTTTGGGAAAGTCTTTGCTTTCAACCCACGACAGCGTTTGCGGAACTTCCTTTCATCGGTTCGGGAGGATGCCTCACCAAAGTCCTTGAGAAACTTCGCAGTTTCACGCCACGCGCCTAATTGGAGGACGCCGCGCTTTTCGATGTTTTTAATCGGAATGTTTTTTCTCTAGCCGATTCGCCAAGGCGCTATAGCAAAAAAATCCTTCGCCATGCATGGCCTCGAATCAAGAACGCGAAAAACCCCTACAAAACCGATTCATCTCTTAGTTCAAAAGATCTCTTGGAGTTTGAAACCCTTCTCAGGAGCAAGGGATCTGTTTCTAAGCACGTCAAGAAGGCGAATGCCTGGGTTCGATCGCCTATGCATGCACTCTACTTATATCAAAATCTTGCTGACTTTGGCGGACGTGCAGGACCCGTACTGGCCGCGTTGATCTCAGAAAATAAATATTTTGCGCGCGTCGGACGTATTCGCGGCCCTCCGGAAACCCTGATGACTTATGCCTTCGAAAAAGAGACCCGCAAAGCCGATGTCACGCTGATGTACAAAGACCCCTCGCTGACTGACAAACAGTGGGGAGCTCTACCTGAACTAAACCGAGTGGAGCGATTGTCCAAATTGATAAGCTTTCCCAAAACCGCGATGCCAGCAGATCGAATCGCTCCCACCCAACTCAAGCCCCAGTATTTAGGTGGAATATCTGAGGAGTCCCTCACGCCCACGCTCTACGAATTTGCGCATCGCAACTTTGAGATGGACCCCGCGCAATTGGCCGCTCAGATGATCGAAGTGAGTACGCTACTCAAAGAAACTGACTTTCATGTTCATTTGGTTTTTGATCTGCCGGTCCATTACGAACAAATGATCGCCTTCTCAAACTGGATGAAACACCTCAACGACTATCTCTACTTTGCAGGAATGGAAGAAGGTCTGCACGGTAGTCAACTCGTTCAAGTCGCCGAGCCTGCGCGCGATCCTAAAACCTTAAAAGGCTTTTTCGAGCGGGTGACCTCGTTTCTCCCGGAAGCAGGACTTGGGATCGGAACTCGCCTTCCCAATCGAATTGAGAGCGTTGGGAATCGCAACTTTAAATTCTTTTCTGCCTCACTTCGTGCTGGAATCTATGGCAAATCCAAGCGCCCTCAATTCAAGAAGATTGGGATTGAGCTTCGCGATGTGACCCGAGACATGCAAAAGTGGCACCCCCTCATTGGAAAAGTCGGAGTATCAGCGAGGGCCCGCATTTGGGAGAGTGAATATTTTCCGCAAAAAGCCGGCGCGAATGAGCTACTGCTTTCAGGAAAAATGGGAGATAGTGAAAAGGTGGTTTTACGACAAGAAGGTTTTAGACCCGAGTTTTTGACAGCCCTAGAAGCCGCCGACCCCATGTGCGGAGTTCCACTGCGGGGTTTTGAAATGGCAAGATTTAGAGACTATCCTGCGGGCACTTATCGCCACGCAACGGCCGATCAAGCCACGCGAATCACGAAGGCTCGTGAGGGCTACTTCAAATCGCTCCGAGAACTCCAACGAGAATGGGGAGAGTTTGTCCAAAAAGGCGAAAAAGTAGCGCCCGAAGAACTCAGCGGCGCTATTCGAATTTCTCTTACTGAATGGGCAAATGCGGCCAAAATTTCAGAGTTGTATTCGGGGTTCTAAATCATGATTATAACTGTTGACCCCGACTATCCTAATTTAAAGAAAGTCGCCAATGCGGCTCGTTTTCTCAAGCAAGGCGGAATGCTCGCCTATCCCACTGATACGACATACGGGATCGGAGTTGATCCTTTTCAACCCAAAGCGGTTTCGCTCCTCTTTACACAAACGCGGCGCCCTCCCGGAAAACCCGCCTCTCTTTTGTGCTCGGACATCACCATGGTCAGTCAATATGCTGTAATCTCGGATCGCATCTTTCGTGCGATGAAGCGTGCGCTTCCCGGGCCCTTTACCTTTATTTTACCGGCGCTCAAATCCGTGCCCCGGGGTCTTCACGGCAAACGTCGCGAAGTGGGAATTCGCGTCCCTGCGCACCCGATCGTGCAAGAACTCATCAAGGCGCTTGGCTCGCCGATCCTTAATGTGAGCGCACGCAATCTCGACGACCACTACACGGGCGATGCCCGAGAGATCGAGGACGTCTGGGGTTACAAACTTGACGCTGTCATCGATTGCGGAGACCTAGAACCCAGCGAATCCACGGTGCTCGACCTGGTGGATGACCAACCTCTCGTCGTTCGCGAAGGCTTAGGCGATCCTGCGCTTTTCTTGGGCTAGGTTTACGACGGGTCCGTTAAGAAAATGACAGGGCGGGAATGCTCTAACCAATTTCTAATCAAATTCACTCACATTACCGAAAAGATCAATGTGATACTCCGTGATTTCTTTATCGCGGCACTCCTATGTGCCCCTTTGCCCGTATACTCAAGCGACAATTCTGATTGCCCCTGTCGAGACTCGCCCCTCCAAGCCACGCTGCCCGAATTCGGCAATCTAGCCGTCGATCTCAGTGAGCGCTTCTCCATCGCGGAGGGAAATTCCTTTACGTTATCGCCCGAAGAGTATCAGGCTTTTCGTTTCCGACAACGCACCGGGATCTACGCTAAAAACTCATGTCCCGAAAAAGCCTCAAAAATGAGAATCATCTTCCGTCCGCTTGCGCTGGATTCCGGCCCCTCACTTCAAGCATCAAACCCCAGTGTGCCCGCACTCACTCTCCCCGATTACAAATGGGATTACTACTCCAGGGTGTACAAATCCTATGGCGACTGCCTCGCGGATCCCAACGCTCAAACGCCCGATCAGTGCCAAAGCTTGCTCAAGCAAACTCTGAGGAGCCCCTCCTACACCGCACACCTCCGCAACGAGAACCTAAAATCTCTTTTCGAAGAATTTGGTGCCACCCGTGATTCACAAAAATCGGCAATCGTCTTTGATAAGTTCATTGCCGCCCGCAGTGACAGCGACGCGCTCAAGATCCTGTCGTCTCAGGCCGCGAGTCTGTCGACCCCAGCCAAACTGGCAATGGTTCAAAAAGCGGGGGCGCTCTTCGTTTCAAACTATGACAACACGCGCGCCAAAGCAGGGTCATCGGCTCAAGGCGTTGTCTCGCTACAACGAATCCGCCAAGCAGCTCAAAACAATGAATATGGTTATACCCCCGACCCCAACGCCCCACCTTCCGTTTTAGACGCCGCAGGAATTTGCCGCGATATCGCAAGCGCCCAGGGGAAAATGCTCACGGCCTTGGGCTTTAGCAACACTTATATCATTAGTGTTCTCCAGAGTCAGGCTCGGCATTCTGTCCTCATTGCACAAGGCCCAAGCGACGCGAAGAAGTACTATAAGTTCAACTATGACACTCTTACCTCAGTGGTGGGACAAGAAGGATCGCTGCTTAGCTTTCAAGGTAAAGGCGATGCCACAATGGAATATGAATACTACCTCCCTGACGGTCGTTTAGTGCAAAAAGCCCCAAGTGAATTAGGGAAAGTTCTTCGCGAAGCATCAGGATTTTCTTCATTATCCGCATTTTCTCGCCCCACTCACTCATTGGGGTCCGTCCAGCTTGATTTAGGCAATAAGACCGCCTTACGACTTTTTCAAGCCAGTGATCGCCTCGGCAATCAATACGTGGGCGGCGCCTTAAATTCCGCACTGTACTCCTCAGAAACGCAACGCCTGCAAGTGGGAGCGGCCTATGCCTATCGCAATAGTGGCGCCGTTCCTGATGCCCTTCGACCGGCGAATCTCGACGCTCTCTATTTTCAACTGCGACACTTTATCGCCAGCCCCTATTACAAAGTCTACGAATCCGAAATCAAAGCTCGCATTGAAGCCTCCACCGATTTGATCGGAGGCTTTGTCAACCCCCGAAACACCGACACCGGTGGTTATGGCATGCTAGATCGACGGTTTGGCAGCCTCGACACAATGCTCGGACTTAGGCTTCAACAAGGCGATCCCAAGAGCGATAAATTTACGGGAGCTTTCTCGGCCAAAACCCACTTTACGGGAGGAAAATCTGACGTCCGCGCTGCGACATCATTTTGGGCCTACCCCATCGAAGAGATCCTTACGGTTGAAGGCCGCATGCGGCTCTCAAGCTCTCCCGAAGGCCGTGCGTTTCTGGTAGCCTCGACGTCAGTTCTTTTGGACTATTTTGGACCCAAAATTCTGGGAGAAATTGGCTATATTGACGAAACAACGAGTGCAAAACTCCGCATAGGCGGAAGGGTCGATGAGAATACGCCCGCCCTAGTCGAAGGCACTCTGCGCTACCTTGAACTCATGGTCAGCCAATCCGTCAGACAGGGCCGGGTGCCGATCAACGTTTTTGCTAAAGGTGGCATCAAAGAAACGGCTTCGGACACCGGCACGTTTTTTTATGGCAATTCAGGCTTCGAATTTAAGTTTTAAAGAATTTCAGGAATTTAACGAGATGAGAACTATGAACCCCATAATTGAAATTCTTGCAACCGGAGACGAGGTCGTTAGCGGAGATGTCACTGACACGAACGCCTCGTTTATCGCAAAAAGACTTTCCGCGCTTGGCTATCAAGTGACGCGCCACCAAGCCGTGCCCGATGACCAAAAACTGATTACAGAAACGCTCACTGAAATTTCCAGACGCAGCGACATCTGCATTTGCTCTGGCGGCTTGGGCCCCACGGAAGATGATTTGACGACCGGGATTGTTTCGAAACTTGCGGGCATCAATACCGTCCTAAACGAAGAAGCCGTGGCGCGCATGCGCGCGCGCGCCTCATCGCGCGGCGTGGTCTTTTCTGAATCCAGCACACGCAGTGCCTGGGTGCCCGAACAAAGTGAAGTGTACCAAAACGAAGTCGGCGCGGCCCCAGCTTTTTTGCTTAAAATAGGGCGATGCATTTTCTTTTTTCTCCCGGGCGTTCCCGTTGAGTTTCACTTCTTTGTCGAAAAATATCTCTTGCCCTGGATGACTGAACATTGTCCCGAAGGAACCTCTGCAACCCAACAACTCAAAACGCTGGGGCTTCCCGAGGCCTCGCTCGCGGAGCGCTTTAGCGACTATTCCACGCTCTTTCCTCACCTTAAAGTCGGCTACCGCGCACATGGACCTGAGGTTTGGTTTAAACTTTCGGCAACAGGCTCTTCGAGGCAAGCCGCTATTGATTCGATGACTCCGGCCTTAAACGAAGCGCGCGCGCGCTTAGACGACGTCCTCTGGGGCAGCGGCGACGAGGAGCTAGCCTTGGTCGTTCACGAGCTGTTGCTTACGAGCGGACTCAAACTCGTCACCGCCGAGTCTTGCAGTGGCGGAAAAATCGCGCACGCCCTCACCTCTTACGCGGGTTCGTCCGAGTATTTTCTTGGCGGCGTTGTCTGCTATTCAAATGAACTTAAGATCGCGCTTTTGGGCGTTTCGCCTACACTGCTTGAAACTCATGGTGCCATAAATGCGCAGTGCGCGCAGGCCATGGCCGAAGGAGCGCTTAAGAATTTGGGCGGGGATCTCGCTGTTTCTGTAACAGGACTTGCAGGCCCAACGGGCGAAACGCCCGGGCATCCTATCGGGCAGGTATTTGTAGGATTGGCAAGCATTGGGCAAACAGTGGTGGTGGAGCGGCGTTTTACAGGCAATCGCCAGCGTGTGCAAAATGCGGCAACTCTAACGGCGCTGGAGATAGTGAGGCGACATCTGACTTCTCAAAAGGTGAAGTTAGAGGCCTAAGGGGCTGGGGGGTAACCCCCTAACTTCGCTCTTTCGGAAGTCGCCGGCCCGCGCGCCCGACT
>JBBCAV010000354.1:0-1728 GCA_051382305.1 Bdellovibrionota bacterium FG-2 | reverse complement strand
AGAACAGTTGAAGTGGCAACGGCTTAAACCTTTTGAAAAGTTTGCGAGGATGATCGACAAACACTGGGACGGAATCGCGTCTTACTGTAAATCTGAAAACAAGGTCGCTCTGGGCTTCGTGGAGGGGTTGAATAACAAGGTTCGAGTCATCCAGCGTCGGGCTTATGGACTACGCGACGAGGAGTATCTCAAGCTCAAGGTTCTCACGTGTATGCTCCCGCCTCTCGAAAAACCTTAAAAAGTACCCACTCGATTCCCGGTAGACCCATAAATATTTTGTGGATTCAGGAGGAAGATAGTTCACCTTCTATATTCGCAGCTAAGTCGGCCTAAACCTAATATTTAAAACAAAGTCTCGCACAGTTCAGCGTCTGAAAGCCCCACATTCACGACGCGAAAGAACGTGAAAAACCCCAGCACCGCGTTTCTTGTGCCAAGCTGCCCTAGCCTGCTGCGGCACTCTAAGCGAGTTTCAACCCCACACTTGAAAAATGCCTGAAGTCATCGTCGTTCGAAATCAGCTTTGCTTTGTGATCCAGGCATGTCTGGGCGATAAGGCAGTCCATGATCCTCGCCTTAAGCCCTTTCTCTAGGAAGGTATTTCGCAAAAAACCAACGCGCTCCCAATATTCATTCAAAATTTCAAGCCTAGGAAGCTGGATTAAATTCTGCTTGTCCTCTTTGCTCAGTGTCTTCGAGGCCAAAAGCTCGCAAAGGACTGGAGGCGACATGAACAATATTTTTGCCTGAAGGGCTTCTCCAAGAATTTCGACTTCTCGCATTTTTCTGCCTTGGTAAAAATTGATCCAAGTCGAGGTGTCGGCAACAATCATCTTTCGTCCCGATCTTTTCGAGACTCCTTAAGATCAAGACCGATTCCCTTTGGGTATTTACCTTTGGCCTTGAGGAGACTGTCATAGACAGTCTGTGCAGCAACCAATTCCAGACCCCGCCTTAAAGTACGAGTTAAGCCCTCGCCTGTTGCCTTCATGGCTCTCTCCAGGAGTTCTTCGGGTAAGTTCGCAGTGATCTTTCGTTCAGCCTTCATACCATACAATATGCCATATATCTAAGCATTAGTCAACACGGCTTAATCGCGAAAGAGCTCCAAGCCGTTGGCCCTCTCTATCTGCCAATCAATCCTATTTGGCGACACGAAGGCGAGTGTCTCAAATACTCACATGAAAGTGCGGGAGATACGTCTCAGAATTACGGCCAGAATCAAAAGCCCCCATGAGTTAAAGTAAGATCAGGGATACCACCATCCGCAGAAAGAGGACGATGTCGTTTCAATAAAGCCATTGCCGGAGCATAGGGCCAGTGCTGGTTTAAGAATTCAAAATAGCTGATCCGATTAACTCCACTAAGGTTTCCGCTATTGTTTTTGAAGAATGGAAAGGACTCAGGATGAAGACTCCAGTCCGCGATTTTTTTTAAAGCCAAAGATAGGGTTCCACCAGCCGTAGAGCGATCATTGAAAAGATCATGTCCATTTAAATACAGAATCTCCGCGGTCAAGGCACATAACGCGATGTGCAAGTGTTTTTGTGCAGAGCGCAAAACAGCTGAACCCATTGATATAGCAACACAGTTGAAGCACTCGCTGTCGCGCGACAGGCTCGCATTTCCGATCAATTCCCAAAACTGGATAGTGCCCCTGAGACCGCCGCCCCCAAAGAACGCGCCCCACCCTCAAGTCGCGTAATAGCAGGAGACATCGTGAGTGCC
>JBBCAV010000353.1:0-1858 GCA_051382305.1 Bdellovibrionota bacterium FG-2 | reverse complement strand
AGACGACGACTGGACGAGTTGATCACAAAAATCCTCGAACTGAGTCAGGCGCTTGCAGTGGTCGAAGTGGAGAAGGATCGAAAACCGCGGGACAAAAAAATGTAACCCTACGAAATTTGGAGGGAATCATACCGATCACCTATGAACTCACTCTCAGCTCCCACAAAAACTCGGTGATTATTTAGAAAATCTGAAGCCTGCGAAAAAGAGGGAGAGCGAATGGAACTCTCTCGAAGAGCTTCAAGCAGATTATTCCCTCGATGACATCTCCGATTGCGTTGAGCTATTGCAAATACGAGGAATTAGACGCGGGCCAAACGACGAGGACTCTCAACCTTGCCATTCACCCTTGGCCTATCTCGCAAAAGCAATGACCGAGGTCCTGTCTCAGGTCGAAGCCCATCGGCTCAAAGCCCGTCAACGCGCCGAACGCGAACAGCAACAGGCAGAGACCGAGCGCAAAGCTCGTGAGACTGCAGCACGCGAAGCTTCGGAATCCGCTGAAAAAGAACAGGCGTTCAACAATGCATTCCCAGACGAGGAGCAACAGCACGAGATAATCGCAGAACTCCTTGCAGGGCTACCGTTTTCACCAACGACTCAGGTGGGCCGGATCGTGGCGATTGGAAGGTGGTGGGACTGCCAATCGTCCCACTAAACCGTCATGCTATAAAATAAGGACGGCTTTATCAGCTGAGCATTCGCCAAAATCCTCGAGGCAGGTTTCAAAATCGCTGTCGCCAGTAATCAAAAGAGGGAAATTACTCTTCAAGAATAGGTTCAGGATCATGGCATCTGGACCTCTCATCCCGTTCTTGCCCATGATTCGAACCATGTCGCCCCAAAGAAGCGGCTCTTTAAAAATTTCGGAGGTGGCTCCTTCGAGGATCTCGACGAAATTGAGGCCCAGCTCTTCTTCTGTAATCTTCCATTCAGAGACAAGAAGAGCGCCAGTGTATTTGGCGCAAAAACTCTTCCAGTCTCTTCCCGCAGTCAATTCAACGATCAACGTCCGTAGTTTTTTGATTTGGGTCTCGTTGATTTTGTACGACTCGCGGTCGCGGATGTTTTTGAGAATGTTGAAGAGTTCCAGGTTTTCTGGTCCTCGCTCAAACTCGTCAAAAAGAGCGACACAAGCTGACGTGAGCTCTTTTCTGAGAATCAAGTCGACGAACTCCATTCGACTGATGACGTTCGCGTAGATAGGGACCGATTTTTCAGAAAGCAGATCAAGGACGTCATTAGCTTTATCGAACAGTCGGTCGTCTTGATAGGCCACACCATAGAGGAAGCTGGTGTCAGCAAAGCAGCCAGGCTTGCAGTCCGTGCTTTTCAAAAATGTTGATAGTTCTTGAGGCGTTCGCAGTAATTGCATTACATTTCCACATCGCGGTCAGGGCGACGTGGAGCTGCCGCGATTTTCTTCTCCTTGCTGCTGCCACGATTTAATTTATCCACCAAGTCCTTGGGTGGTTTCTGATTGCCGAGGTCTTTCAGTTTCTGAGCTAAAGCTCGCCCAGCGCCTTTTTTCGGAATATTCACTTTCTTGGTCTCCATGGAAACCTCCATTTCTTAGAGATAGTTATAACCCAGGATTCTTTATCGTCTAACCATCCTGTTTTCTTAGTCTTTATAATTATGCTCCGTAAGCATTCAGTAAACCCACGTTAGGTTGTAAGCATTCAGTAAACCCGCGTTAGGTTTTTCTGATGATTCCGAAATAAGAGCTGGACACACCAAAGAGTCCGCGATAATGTTTCTGTAGCGCATGTGCTACTCATCCTCGCCGAGCAATCATACTAACCAAAGCATCTTGCTTCAGATCGAGGTGAATAAGCTTCGAGCCGAGGTGGGGTAC
>JBBCAV010000352.1:0-4241 GCA_051382305.1 Bdellovibrionota bacterium FG-2 | reverse complement strand
ATCATCAGCTTCAGTCTTTCAACGTCGGTTCTCATCGCAGAGTTCTAGAGGTAGACGCCCTCGTTTTTCGGCAAAAGATGAGAAACGAAAAGAATGAGGCACTTGATGCTCTTGCAAAAAAGACCGAAAGCCTGGGCCTCGAATTCAAATGAGTCGAACTATCGCATTTTTAGACGCCTGAGCTCTATGTACCTCTTAACAAAACATGGTATCTTTTGTTAAAGAACTGAAGCCACGAAACCTCCCACTTTCGATGCCTTAAGAGCCTAAAATGCGCCATATTTGTTAGATTTAGATCAAAACCACTAAAAACAAGCTGTTCCTATCAAAAATCTATCCCGCCAAAATGGCGGGATTTTTGGCGGGATCCAAAACAGCACCTTTTAGGTAACCTTAATACCAGGAGCTTGTTGGCGTCTCAAAGAGGACAGCCGTTCGAGAGCTTAATGAACTGATTTCAAAAGGCATTTTTGCGCTGAGCGGATCAAAAGGCCGCAGTTCACACTATAAATTAATCGTGCCATAATCGGGCCATTCGTGCCATCGAAGGGGCGTAATCGGGCCAAGCCTGTAGTTGAGGGAATAGGCCTCCAGACCTCCCGAACACTCCCCCCTTTAAATCCAGCGACTTACGGACTTAAAAACCTGTGTTACGAGTAAGAAGTAGGAAGGAAACTATGACCTCAAGAAAAGTACGGTTGCCATAAAAAGATGCTGTCGCCAAAATTACTGAAGTCCGTAAGAGTCTTCGGAATCAGCCTGCATCTAAGGATGCTTCGTGATATCTTCAAAAAGGACAAAGACGCCCCAATTGTCTACCCAGTGCGTAGACAATTCGCCCCTTCGGAAAACCTCTCCAAATACCGAAAATTAAACAACATCAGGCTACGCCTCTTCCTTGGAAGCTGAAAACTCGAGCACGAGCCTCTTGGGTGCCTTATCATCGCCAAGCAGTGAATCAAAACTTGCGACAAGATGAATCTTAAACAGCCCTGCCATCAACGCACGAACAGCAACCTCATTAACAGGGTCAAGCCTCTTAGACTTATTTCTCTCCCATTTCAAAATGGCAACATCGCTATACCCCAGATGTGCCCCAAGCTGCTTTTGGGAGATCCCCAAAACGCTTCTCAAAAACAAAACCTCCGCGCCCCGTAATGGTCGTCGCTGCGACAAAAGCGCCTTAACCACGAGAAATTCGACTTTCTTTAAAACCTCAGCATCAGTGCCGCGGCCAAACCGCTTGCTATCAACGTAAGGAACATGACGGATTTCAACATTTTCAAGATTCATGAATCCCTTTAAAGTCCGAGTCATTTTTTCAACTCCTTTTCTCGACGGGTCAGTTTACGCTTAAAGACCGTTATAATCCAAACGCCGTTATCCATGGCCGCAGTAAATCCACCGGCTTGGCCTTCAGCAAAAAAGCCAATGAACCAATGAGTCTGTTTGTCCTCCTGCCACTTCCAATCAAGAACCGTTTGAGCAATATTGATCACGTTCTGCCGCGATAGCACCCTCTCGTCGCTACGCCGAGCAGCATGATCCCGAAGGGTGAACCGATGCCCTCTCACCGCCATCAGAATCTGTTGTGCTTCACGGCTTCGATCCATACGCCCTTACACTAACTTAGTTAGTTTTGAGTTGCAAGCAAGATGTCTCGCGGGCCGCATTCCCACTCCCACTTTTTCCATTTTTGAAACATTTCTGTCCGAAAATGGAACATCCGGATTCCGGCCCAAATCCTGTTTCCCATGATTCTCAGCGGTTACGCCACAGAGCCTTTGGCACCCGTGTTGCTTTAGGAACACTACCAGTGTTGGCAATAACAGGAGGGGAATGATATGAGCAGTAATGAAAACACGTTGGGATCTGGGATAGCTTTTCCGCGTGACATGTTCTTTGAAAAGAAAATAGCAAGTGCAACTGCGGGTTCGCTGGAAACAGTAAGATGGCTTACTACCAGTGAAGCCGCACACTATCTTCGCGTATCGATCTCCAGCATCAAGACCATGATTTATCGGGGTCAGGTTCGGGTTCATAAACTGGGAAGACGTAACCGTTTTCTCAGAGACGAACTCGAGCGCATAATTACGTCTCCTCTTTCAAAATAAGAGGAGGTGGCCATGCCACAAAAACAGATCGAAACTGATGGGACAAAGAAACTCCTTATCAACGTAAGCGTACGATGTAAGGAGCACCCAACCGGGCGGATTCAACTCACCAGAGTCTTTGAGAATGTTGAACAGGGTTCAACCAAAGCCAATTCGCTCGAACGGGATCTCATCCGAGAAGCAGAAAGGGACCGAGCGCGAAGAGAGAATGTAGGAATCAGTTGGGGCACCCTTCTTGGTCACTACGAGCTTTACGCCAGGGAACAGGTCGAAAAAGACCAATGGTGCCAAAGCAAGCAGACCTTATTTGAAGCCATGCGAGCCCTCCAAAAGTGGACTGCACCATGGCTCAAGGAACCTGCCGCCCAGATCAGTGCCGCTGACATCACCAAGCTTTTTCACAAAATGAAAGAGGGAGGCATGTCGGATGCCTTGATCGGAACAGTGAAGGGTGACATCAAGAAGGCGTACGAATACGGGATGCTCTTTGATCATGTCCGAGGGATCAAACAAAGTCCTACCGCCTGCGTCTCGACCAAGAGTCGCAAGCGGATGAGGACCGAGATTCTTCGCGAGGACAAGATAAAAAAACTCCTGTCATATGGGAAGAAGTACGAGCCGACATGGTATTTCATTTGGGCCTTTGGAATTTATACGGGATGCCGAAACGGAGAGCTGTTTGCTCTGAAGTGGTCGGACATTGATTTCAAAGATCGCATGATCACGGTTCAGCGCTCTTTCAATAAGAAGGAGGGAGAAAAATGCACAAAAACTGGAGACTGGCGACACGTCTCCATTTGTGATCCCCTCTGGGAACTTATTGAGGAACTCAAACGGATTCATGACCATGAAGTACAACGAGGCAAGTGCAAGAATCCAGGGTATGTCCTCCCCCGCCCAGGGCTTTGGCAAAATGGCGAGCAGGCAAAAAAACTAAGATTGTTTTGTGAGGAGATTGGCATCACGCCAATTTGCTTTCATACACTCCGTGCATGTTTTGCCACAGAGCTACTTAAGCGAGGAGTGGACGTTCCTAGCGTCATGCGCGTCGGAGGCTGGAAGAGCATCAAAACCATGATGCATTATGTCCGGCTCTCAGGAGTAAACGACAAAGGGATCACGGATCCACTGGATTATCGTTCGATCGAACCAGGTGATACGAACAAAACCCTGATGAATGCCGTTGGAGAGAAGTTTACGGCAAGTTCATTCGGAGAAGCGCAGGTCATTCCGCTACACTCACGCAAACATCCAGGGCTACGCTAAGTCGCCTAGGGTAGCATGAGGATGCGCGAGGATGATGCAGCACGACTGTACGCTGAGCCAATTACCGGTGGCCTCGAGACGCCTGAAGTACGGCGACTCGGGGCCATTTTTTTGGTTGAGAACCTTTTAATAAACCCCACAAACAGCAAAGCAAATGACTGAAAACACCAAGAGAAGTGGCTCGTCATGAATCCCTTAGCTTTGAAGCCCCGAAGCGCTCACGCCAAAAGAGTTTAAAATTGGGTTACATTCATCCTGCAGCGAGCTTTACACTCACCAAGCGGTTTAGACTTACATGCGCTTCATCGGCTTCGATGGCGAGTTTCCGATGCACTTCTGGCGGTACGCGGACGAGAAACTTACCGCTATACTTCCTTGTTGCAAGTGGCTCGGGAACAGCTTCATGACGCCTCTTCATGTCTTTAACTGCAGATCCCACGACCTTACAAATCCCCTTCAAAGCGGCCTCTTGGCTTTTCGCTAACCAGCTCAGGCTTGGGAACTCGGCGCACAGACCGATGTATTCTCCGTCCTCATCAGACCAAATGACTCGATAAGCATATTTGTCAGCGGGCATTATCTGATTCCTCCTTTTTTTGCGCATCTTGCAATCGTTCGATTGCACGCATCACTTGCCGGACCTGATACGACTTCGCTTTGCCGTGGTCGTTCTGAATATTTACTCTCGGGTCGCCCTGCCACGGGGTCTTATAGATACAGTGGCTAGAGCCTGACTGGCGAGCTGCTCCAAAAAAGTGGTCGCAGACCTTACAAAGATCCGCAAAGCGCACACCCTTGGGATTATTTTTCATCCCAACAATGAGTTTCTCAAGATCACTTGTCATCTCGACTGTATAGTAT
>JBBCAV010000351.1:0-1490 GCA_051382305.1 Bdellovibrionota bacterium FG-2 | reverse complement strand
CGCGGCGCTCACCGCCGTCAGATTGGTGGCTGCTTCGTTGATCACGTTCGATGAGGCTGGCGCGGGGGCGTCAGCCTTTGCGCATCCTGCGATTGCACCCAACGCCACTACTATCCATGCTAGTGTCAAAATTTTGTTGGTCACGTTACTCTCTCCTCTTGAAGACAAGCTCCAGCCTGTCTTCAAAGATAGTACACCTGCCCATTCCGAATGCAAGATTCCAGTTGGGCCTTTCCCGGCACACACACGTACCCCGCCCTTGCGGTGAATGGATTTGTACGTATGTTCAAAATATATTATCAATTGTATAAATTGGTTATTTTGGGCCTAATAGATGAATGGGAACTCCGAACAAAGAAAAGAAAGCAAAAAAGGCCGCTTATGACCCGATATTTTTTAGTCTTTTTACGCTTTCCCCCAGAAAAGGGGATTTAAAGCGCTACGCCATTATTGAGGCGGCCATTCATTCCTTTGCCAAGGATGGAATCGAGAACACCAGCTTTGATTCGATTGGTGCGAGGCTCAAAATTGGACGCTCCCACGTCGCCTATTATTACCCAACGAGGGATGAAATACTTGAAGCGGTCATTCAGTTCATTACGGCGACGGCGCAAAATGTGATTATTGAGCGCCTGACCGGAACCTCGAACTGGCGAGAACAATTGAGCGCCTACGTGGAAGGTAATTTTATTTGGGGCGAAAAATACCCGGAACATGCTGAAGTGATGCTGCTCTTTCAATACCTCTGCACCCATAATAAACGATGGCGCGATCTTCACGCAAAAATCAGAGAATCCGGAAGAAAAAGAATCAAGTCTTTACTCTTATCCGGAATCGACTCACGGGAACTCCCAAATATCGACGTCGAGCAATGGAGTGAGATGATTCAGTCGTGGGTGACGGGCGGACTCATCGAGATGACGATTGGACCCCCCGGTCAAGCTACTGCTGAGCGGGGTAAAAAAACCGCTCAACTGGTTTTGGAACTCTTAGGCCACGCTGTTCAACCCTCTTAACGCTCTCCCCGGCCCCTGCCTTTTTAAATTCCCCGAGCTTGGCTTGGGCTTGCTGCAGATTATGGCACTTGCACAATACCCTAAAATTCTCTCTCTCATTGGCCCCGCCCAAGGCAAGAGGGTGAATATGATCCAGTTCCAGTGCAAAACGGGAGGTGCAGCGGCGGCCCTGGTAGATATACTCGCACCGCCCCTGCGCACGCAAAAAGACTTCGCGCCGAACCGAAACCGAAAGGTAGACTCGTTGCCCCGCAGGAAGCGCTTTTGCTGGCGCAGCGGCGGCCGGCACTTTCGCAGCGGCGGTGGTTTCTGTCGCGATGCCCTTCTTTTTTTCAAGGCGCGGCAAGGTTTCGTTCACCAAGTATTCGAGTAGTTCGCTCATAGTGCCATTGGGTTTGGCATGGGCAAGCAGGCCTTTGATTTGCTGGAGCTTTTGATAGACTTCATCAGAGATCACCATTTTGAGTTCATGGT
>JBBCAV010000350.1:0-5130 GCA_051382305.1 Bdellovibrionota bacterium FG-2 | reverse complement strand
CGTTAGCTCGGCTCGATGATGTTGTTTTACTATGTTAAATTCAAGAAAGTGGAAGGGTACAAAGACATTGCTCAGGCGATTGTGTCCCGTCCGGTGTACATTTGCCAGAGGTTGCGCTTCGAGGATTTTGTTTGGAAGGCCGCTTGAAACCCTTGGTCGATAAAGGCGCCATTTTCCGGGTTGTAAGATTTTCCATCGGGGGTGGTGGAGGTGGCGCCGCAGATTTCGAAAGTATTTTCCAAGAGTGTACGAAACAGATGAAACTTAGGAAAACAAGTGCTTGAACTGTAGGTGAGGTGTACGCCTTTGGGGAACGAGCGTGCGAGAATCGAGGCGAGTTCCTGATAGTTTGGGCCTGAGGTGTACTTCCCCGTTTTTGAGTGGACCATTTCGAAGGGGAGAAAATCCATCATGGGGTTCTCTGGATCCTGGGCGGCAACCCCGTGATCGGCAAAGGCCAGGTGAATGGAGTCTTCTTTCATGATTCCGTTTTTAAGAGCGAATTCCTTGAGTTCGATTTCAAAATCCGCGGGAGATCGGTCTTTAAACGTTAGGGTCGTGCAACCAGTTTCCGCCGCAGCTTTTTCGGCGTTGTCTCGAGCATGGGCGACTGGCTCCCCGGGCTTAAGGGTGACGCTTCCCGCGACGACTATGAAGCAGCGAGCTTGGGCTTCAAGAGAGAACAGTGCGGAGAGTGCGAGAACCAGAAACATGACTTATTCTCGCATGAACCTGGGCGCGGGCCCAGTGCGTCCGGAAAAACGGACAATATTTTTTGGTGAGTCGATGGCCAATCGTCAAAAGGTTGGCGCCGTCAAACTGAATTCCAATTCTGCTCGTATTACCGCACCCGTATACTTTTCCTGCAAATCTCTGAAGATGATGCTCCCACACGTGGGTGCATTCGGAACGACAAGAGAAGGAGGGATTGGAACTTCTTCTTCGCCTTTGAAAAATTCATGAAGGTTCCCCTTTGTGTCGGCCCAACCGATCTGGAGGTCGTCAGGAAAGAAATGATCAATTTTAAGGCGAAGAATCACTTTTCCTAGGCATTGACTTGGTTTGAGAGCGAGGCAGTAGGGGAGTTTGACCCAATTTCCGGCCTTTGCCTTACTGCCGTCAGGGATGCTGATAATCTTTAGGTCGGCAAGCAGATCGATTTTTTCGGTGCTGCGGCCACGGGTTTCGCCGGTTTTTTTTTGGGTTGAAAGGGGAGGCGCGGAGCACGAGTATAACTCTACTGAAAGGCCATGTCCGGAGAAAATTTCGGCAACGGTGCAGCCGAGGTAGGGTAAACGAAGGGTGTTGCTGAGGCTCATCACTGACTCGATGGTGGCGTTGGCGGCAGATTCCAGGGAGCTTAGCCACCGATGCTTCGGTAGTTTTGTAGCGATTCGAGGAAGATGCGTAAAGAACTTTGAGTGCCTTTTTGATCTTCGGCCAAGGTATAGGGCAACGGCATTTTGGCGAGCTGGGCATTAGCAGTGGGTGCGCGTGGGTAGACCAGGGCAGAAAGGTTCATGATTCCCGGTGCGGCAATCGCGTAGGAGGAGGAGGAGGAGGCCATCATGAGGGCTAGTAGGATGGTTTTGAAAGGGTGCCGCATATCTGAGGACACAGATATCCCCTCTTGGCTAGGTGCGTCAAGAAAAAAGACATATAACCTGACTTTTTGTGTCATCTCAGGTAGGTACATCGACATCTTCGTTCGTTCAATGATTTCGCGGGGGGATCCTCACAATGAAATTTATTTCTTTTCTTATGCTGCTGTTTTCCCTGCTGGCTCATGCCCATGAAGATGACTCAATGATTGAAGTGCAGGACTCAGTTCCCGCCACGGAGCCTGCAGCCGTCGCCGCAGCAGCTGCAAAAATTCAGGCGCTTACGCAGCAGGGTGTATTGAGGCAGAGTCAGGGTAAAGCTCTGGAACAAGAGGTGAGGAAAATCGCTTTTGATCGGATAGGATCGGTGAGCTTGGAGTTGGGTTCTCCGGATGGTCTTGGTCTTTGCCTGGAGCTGCAACCCTTTAAGAATGCGGTAGCCGCGGTTTCAGTGGAAGGTTGCGTGGCTACGCTCCTCTTGGTGGGCACGTTGAGCCTCAACGCGAGTTATCGGTATGATGTCTATCTGAAGGAAAATCCAGAGACTGGAACCCGCCATGAAATTTCCATTGGCCCCGCAGGGGGCGTTCGCATGTACAAAGGCAACTTGATTGATACTCCGATTGCAGGAGCAGCGGTTGAGGGGTTTGCGTCCTTGGAGTGGGTGGCTTGATTTTCAAATCATGTGGGGTACATGATGAAATTGGATGCGGGTCTGGACTATATCGTGGCGTCGCCCGACATGGATCCCCAGTACAGCTATACTTATTCGAAACGATTTTTACCGGTGATAAAATTCTATATTGGCGTGGCGTTTTAAAATGAAACTGTAGACGCGAGATGATCTTGGGATAGTAGGCTGTTTTTACGCGAAAGGGCGCGTTATCTCTCCAAAAAACGATAAGAGTCAGGTGTCTTTTTGTGTCTTCCTCGCCACGTGAGGAGTATAGTCGCTTCAAAGATTGGTGACAACGCCATGCATAGTCTGAATCGCAACCATCAATTAGATCCAAGCGAAGTTCGAGGCGAGATTAGACTGATCGTTGAGAAGCATCACGCCGATCGAACGCAGCTACTAGCTGTTTTGCGGGAGTGCCAAGAACAATGGCGTCACTTGCCACCCATGATGATTACGATCATCGCTGAAGAAATGGATTTGCCCCGAGTCCATGTCGAAGGAGTGGCGACGTTTTATCATTTTCTTTCACGCACCCATCGCGGCAATTACACTGTCTATGTCAGCAAGAGCGCAACCGCTGAAATGGCTGGAGCGGCTGCGGTCATGAAAGCTTTTGAAAAAGAAGTAGGTATTTCTTTTGGCGAAACCACTTCAGATCACCAGATTGGTTTACGAACGACCTCCTGTATAGGGATGTGCGATCAAGAGCCTGCGGTATTGATTAACGAAGTAGTTTTTACTCGGATGACTCCGGCGCGCGTGAAGAAACTTGTGAAGGGCATGAAGGCCGATGTTCCCGTCCACGAACTGCTTGGAAAATTGGGCGACGGGAGGAACGGCTCCCGTTATATTCACTCCGAAGTGGTCAATAGTGTGCAACATAAGGGGCCTGTATTTTTCACAGATTTTTCTCCAGGTTCGGCGCTAAAGCAGGCCATGGAGTACGGCTCGCTGGAGGTCATTGATCAGATAAAAGCCTCAGGACTGCGCGGACGAGGGGGCGCAGGGTTTCCTACGGGCCAGAAGTGGGGCTTTTGTCGGGCGACAGAATCTGACACGCGCTATGTGATGTGTAACGCCGACGAAGGCGAACCTGGAACCTTTAAAGATCGGGTGTTGCTCACCGAAATGCCTGAGCTCATTTTTGAAGGAATGACTGTTGCGGGTTATGCGATTGAGGCGAAAGAAGGCATTCTCTATTTGCGAGGAGAGTATGCCTATTTGAGAGAGCACTTGGAATTCGTCCTGGCGCAGATGCGCTCACGGCATCTTTTGGGGCGACGGATCTTGGGAACTCGTTTCAGTTTTGATATTCAAATCAAGATGGGCGCAGGCGCTTATATCTGTGGCGAAGAGTCGGCACTGATTGAATCCGCCGAAGGAAAGCGCGGGCAGCCGCGAAACCGCCCGCCTTTCCCAGTGACTTCAGGGTATTTGCGAAGGCCGACCATCGTCAATAATGTGGAAACCTTTGGGTGTGCGGCCAAAATCGTTCTAAATGGCGCGGAGTGGTTTCGAAAGATGGGAACCCCGGCTTCAGCGGGCGTGAAGCTCTTGAGTATCGCGGGGGATTGCGCGCGACCTGGCATTTATGAACTCGAGTGGGGAAAAACGGTTCGTGAGATTTTGGAGCTGTGTGGGGCGCTCGATGTTCTGGCCGTCCAGGTAGGCGGACCGTCAGGGCAATGTGTGTCCGAACAGGGGTTTGATCGGAAAATTTGTTTTTCCGATTTGGGTACCGGCGGAGCATTCACTGTTTTTAGCAAGAAGCGCGATTTGCTTTCGATTGTTCACAATCACATGGAATTTTTTAAAGAAGAAAGCTGTGGTTTTTGTGTCCCCTGTCGAGCGGGCAATACGCTTTTGCTTAGGGCGCTCGAGAAGATCATGGTGGGGAACGGAACCACAACGGATGTAGAGGGGATCCAGTCTTTTGGGAATATCGTCAAGACGGCGTCCCGCTGTGGTCTGGGCCAAACTTCTCCGAATCCCTTGCTTTCTACTATTGAGAACTTCCCAGAAGCCTATCGAGAGAAGGTTCGTAATGATGTAGACTACTTGTCGCAGTTTGATCTCCGATTCGCGGTGAGCGATTCTTGTGTTGCTGCTAATCGAAAACCCAATCTTGAAAAGGAGGGGGGCGATGGAACAAGGCCACATTAACGTCACCATCGATGGTCAAGATATTCTCGCTAAAGAAGGCCAAACGATTGTGGAGGCCGCGCGTGACAATGCGATTTATATTCCTACTCTTTGTGATTTTAGAAGTTTGAGCCCGGCGGGAACCTGCCGCGTTTGTACCGTTAAGGTGGGGGGGCGTTTTGTTCCCAGCTGTACGACGCCGGTTTCATACGGAATGGTCGTTGAGAACAAAACGGCTGAACTGACGGATCTTAGGCGTGCGCTTATCGAAATGCTTTTCGTGGAGGGCAATCACATGTGCCCCTGCTGCGAGAAAAGTGGCAACTGTGAACTGCAGGCCTTGGCGCATCACTATCGAATTGTGGTGCCGCGCTTTCCGTTCTTGTTCCCCGCTCAAAAAGTGGAGGCGCGACTTCCCCATCTTTTTATTGAACACAATCGATGTATTCAGTGTTTGCGTTGCGTGCGCGGAGTGAAGGCCAAAGACGGGCATGATCTTTTTGGTTTTATGCGAAGGGGCGGCGACATCCGAATTACGGTGGATGCCACCGATCCGGATGCGATCTCGCAAGAGACGGCTAAAAAGGCGATGGACATCTGCCCTGTCGGTGCTTTGATTCAGAAAAAAGTTGGCTTCACGGTGCCCATTGGAAAGCGGAAATTTGATCCAAAGCATACGGAAGGCAACCCATGACTCCTCGTAAATTC
>JBBCAV010000349.1:0-1992 GCA_051382305.1 Bdellovibrionota bacterium FG-2 | reverse complement strand
CTTCACGAGCCTTTCGCGCAACCGCAATGAGGTTGTAGGCCACGCTTTCAGACAATCCAAGCTCACGAACGACGTAGAGGAAAAGACTTGAGTGTCCGTGCTTGAGATAAACGCGGTGAAGATCCACTTGATCGAGGGTTTCTAGTAATTCAGCCTCGGCTTTCTTGTAGCGGCCGCTAAGCTCCACGGCGCGCTGATGGATTTGCAGGGTAAGCGAAGGGATGGGATTAGGCGACATGGGCGCGGTTCCTTTCATGAAAGAAGGGTTTATTGAAATCATGAAAGTGCGCGACAGGTGTATTAGAAAAAAACAGTGTATTAAAAAGACGCACTTTTACCGTGGAAAGTAGCTCTTTTGTTGCATGTCTTGAGACTGTTTTCAATATAAATTTCGCCAAAGACCGTGCCGGCGAGAATTAAGACGGCAAGCAGAACAGTCTAGCGAGGTTCAAAAAGCTGCGTTTTTTTACCCACTCGTTTTCCCGAAGAACCACCTTTTTAACCGGAGGTCACCCTGCGGGCCACAAAATCTTAATCACCTCACCCAAATCCGACACGTTTACTTGTAGCTTGATCTTCTCGGCTAGAAACGGTTTGGGACAAAAGGCGATGCCAGTTCCGGCTGTCTGTAGCATGAGCAGGTCATTTGAGCCGTCCCCAATCGCGATGACCTGGTCGGCGGTCAGCCCAAGCTTTTGCATGAGTGATCGTACAATTTCTGCTTTCTTCGCACCATTTATAATGGGCGGAACAACCTGACCCGTCAGGCGCCCGTCTTGGATTTCAAGTTCATTTGCGAAAGCATAATCAAAACCAAGCGTCTTTTGCGCTTCACGAGCGAAGTAACCAAAGCCGCCGCTGATGATCGCGGATGTTAAACCGTGGGCACGAACGGCGTTCATAAGCTCTTTTGCCCCATTCATGAGTGTCAGTCGTTCGTGGGCGCGCTCAAACGCGCTTAGATCGAGGCCCTGAAGTTTTTCGCAGCGCCGTCGCAGGCTTTCGTCAAAGGAGATTTTGCCATTCATCGCGTCGCGCGTGATGGCGGCCACTTCGTCGAACTTATCGTTCTCACGGGCGAGTTCATCAATGCCTTCGCCTTGAATCAGGGTAGAGTCGAGGTCGGTGACGAAGAGTTTGAAGGGAGTCACCTGCTAAAGCTAGCCTAAATCAGCCAAAACGGCCAATACAGAATCTGGTTTCCTTTGTCAAAGTAGGGGACGCCCCCATACAAGACAATTCCTAAAGATACGCGATATCTGCTCATAAAATCCAAGATCGTTCCGGTCTTTATGTTGGCTCGATTGTCGGTTGCTTTTACTTCAATGGGTAGAACACCTTTTCCCAGTCTCAATATGAAGTCAATTTCACCACCTTGAAACTTTACCTTCTCATTTATGTCAACGGTATGGACTTTGTAATATCCTAGTTCAGATTTTAGTGGAATCCGCCCCAAAATGGCCGCTAGTCTCGTATGGACCAGGCCTTCAACGCGATACCCGATGCTATCTCTGGCTTCAAGATCTCCGCTGATATAGGAGACAATTCCGGGATCGCAGTAGGAGTAAGTGCAAAGATAGGATCGTTTGTCTTCTTCAATGAAAAGCGGCTTTTTACGCAATAGGTAGCCATGATTCATGAGTTGTGTGATCACAGAATTCACTTGATCGCGACTTCGCAGACCTGTTTTTGAAAAAACGCCCTTTAGGCTGAACTCTTGTGAATGTCGCAGTGCCAGGTCAATGCGGATAAGATCCGAGACATCTTCATTCTCCCGAATCAGGGGTTCAAATCCTCGCTCTACCACTTTTTGAATTTCGATAAGACTTTGATTTTCGCTGTCCGCTCGCCAGGGTAAATTACCTTCGCCTTAAGGCGAAGGCTTCGCTGAACGGCTAAAGCCGGATACTCGTCGGCCTGCTGGCCGACTGTAAATCTCATACCACCTTAAAATGATCGTCTGGCGGCTCCGGTTTCTGCTCCTCGATATAT
>JBBCAV010000348.1:0-8682 GCA_051382305.1 Bdellovibrionota bacterium FG-2 | reverse complement strand
GGACTTGCGACCGAAAGGGGCAACGGAGGCACCGGAGCAGGGACCTTAGAGTCTTTCGAATCCTTGATTGCAAACTTCTCCCGAGCTTCGCGAGGCACTTCTGCGGGTAACTCATTGGGGCCGGAGCTACGATTAAGATACCCGCGGGCGCAACCCGCGCCGGCTGTCGCGAGCACCCCCGAAAGAAGGCCAAAAAGTATTGCGGATCTCAATTGGAACACTTAATTAGTTTAGGAGATTCGAGAAATAAAGTCGAGGCCCTATCGCAGGCGACCCGCTTGCCACTCACCGTCCCTAAGCGGCCCCAAGTCACCCTTGAACCTACGGTGAATCCAAAGCCACTGCTCAGAATGCGAAAGAATGTGCCCCTCAAGAACGCGGGTGTACTGATCGGTATTAAGAGCGAGCTCCAAGGCGATTTGCGCCTGAGAAGCATGAGAATCTCCCATAGGAGCTGTAATCCAGGGGAGCGCCTCATCCATCTTAATCCTCCAGAGTCCTTTGCCGCACCGAACATTATAGACAGGCACCACGATGGCGCCCGTCCTACGAACCAGTGCCGCCACTGCGGTCGTGGTTCCCACCGGCACCCCAAAAAAGGGCACGCGCACTCCCACCGGCGGACCCGCAAACTGATCTAGAACAAAAGTGACCGCCCCGCCCGCCTTCATATGCCGTAAAACATCCCGCAGGGTCCGTGGCTCATAGGTCGCTTGGACCCGACAACTTGTTCTCCCTTTTTCAATCGCCCGATGCAACCACTCTGGCTTCAGGTGCTTCGTCACCATCATGAGGTTCATGCCCGGGGCATGCTCGCCCGCACTCGCCGCCATGACCTCCCAGTTCCCCAAATGACTCGTCAACAAAATGACTCCCTTGCCCTGCGCTTGCGCATTCCGAAAATGTTCAAGCCCCTCCAGGGTCACCCATTTGCGCACAAATCTACGCATCAATCCAAAAGGCAAAAGAACGAGAAATATCTCTAAGACGAGATTGCCCAAATGAACGTAGGCGGCCGTAATTCGACTTTGGCGCGCTCGTTTTTCCTCATTTGGAAAGGCGATTTGAAGGTTCTGCTCCACCACCCCTAAGCGAAGTTTTGCGGTCTTAAGCAACCAGCCAAGGCCTCGACCATAAAGCGCCTTCAAAAAATAGGGCGAAAAATAATATCCGAGGGCAATCGCCCGAAAAAACAGGAGAACTACCTGCCCCAAAGCATTCGATCCCAAAGCGCCCTCCCTTCGCAAAACTCGACCTCTGGCTCAAGCACAATGACCTGCTCGCGAGAAACGCCCAAGCCTCGCCACTTGACCCAGTCCTTGCCCGTCAAGACCACGGTTGCACCTTGAGCACTGGCCTCCGCCAAAATCGATTCCACTTCCAGAACTTCATAAGCTACATGATCTCTCTCCTCGATTGAGCGATCAAGAGAAACGCCTAGATTCTGCAGCTGAATTTTAAGTTCTTGAGGATCAGCAATCCCCGTCACGAGCCAAAGTTTTTTTTCCACCATCAAGCGCCGAGCATCCTGAGAAATTTGAAGGCGAACTCGCATGCTGGGCTGCCACCCGTCGAGGACTGAGGGGACCTCATCACCTTTTGTCCAAACGCAAAACACCGCCCCCCCAGCGTGCGTCACACTAGAATCAAAATCGCGGAAAAGAATTTCGGATCGAGTCCTAGAGGTCAAAGCAACCACATCCAGATCACGATGAATTCTAAAATGCTGAAAACCATCATCAAGGATTACTAAATCCACTGCCCATCGGAGTTCATGAACGAGATTCATAAACGAGCGCACGCGATCGGCCCCGATCGCAATGGCCGCAAACGGCGCAAGCTCATGTAGAAGCGCCGGCTCGTCGCCACAAATCTCGGGGCGAACCGTTGACTCATTCGGCAAACCTGTTGGCTGCAAATCTTCCGGAAAAATGACCCCGCCCGTTTTTTCCCATGCCCCTTTGTAGCCACGAGTTAAAATCGCGACCCGCAGACCCCGGGCATGCGCCTCATTTGCTATTTGCGCAACTAAGGGAGTTTTACCGCTACCGCCCACTTGAATGTTCCCAACACTAATCACTCGGACTCGCAGATGATAAGGCTTGATCAAGCCCCACTCTACCAATATTCGCATCACAAGCGTGGCCAGTGACCATAAAAATGATCCAACCTGGTTCAACATTTTGCGTCTCCAACAAGCGCCAGAATTTCATCTGCAACCGTCTCACTGGGATGACGTCCTTTCAGGTCCGCCTCAAGCTGAGAACGAAGCTTATGAAAACCCGTCATCATCAAAGAGCGTTTTTCGGAATCCAAAAGCAACGCCACAAGTTCTTGCGACAAAACCTCTGGGCGAACTTCTTCACATAGAATCTCCCGCGCCAAGAAGGGATCTCCCGCTCTCCAGCCTCCCGCCAAATTGACGAGCCCCACTGGGCCTTTGTAGCGAATAAACAGCCTAAAAATCCATATCGTAAGCCAACTCGGGCGATAAACCACGGCATGCGGACACCCCAAAAGGGCCGCCTCAAGCGTTGAAGTTCCGGACTTCACCAAGGCGGCATCTGCCGCGAGCAGACATTCCGCGGAGTTTCCCTGCGTGATGCGAAACTCAACACCCATCGACTCTCGGGGATTTGCGCGTCGCCACCGTTCCACTTGCTGCGAAATTTCCTCAAAAGGCGCAGTTTTCGGGAGCGGCATTAACACAACCAAACGCTGCCCCTGCAACTGAGCACTCGTCTGTGCTGCCGCCTCCAACATAATGGGGATATGAACCTTGAGCTCCGAAGGGCGACTCCCCGGCATCAGCGTGACCACACGAACATCAAGGGCGAGACCGAGTTCCTCACGAGCCTGCGCCCTGGTTTTCTGCAGGGGGAGTTCATCGAGCAAGGGATTCCCTACGTAGCGCGCGCGGACGCCCTCCTGCGCATAAAAAAGCTCCTCAAAGGGAAACACACACAAAACCCTGGCAAAAAACTTACGAAGAGCATGAACGCGATAACGCCTCCAAGCCCAAACCTTGGGAGGAATATAATAGACGACCGGAATTCCGAGTCGCTTGAGCTTACGCGATAATCGAAAGTGAAAGTCTGGATAATCCACCACAACCGCGACATCAGGTCGTTCATTCTTGGCCGCGCGCACCAAGACATAAAGAACATAAAAAATTCGCGGCAAGCGTCCTAAGATCTCGCCAAAACCCATGGCCAACAACGAACGGGCGTCGACAAGAGTTCTCAATCCCTGCGCCTGAAGGGCGGGCCCGCCCACGCCAAAGGCGTCAAGCGTTTCACATTTTTTCTTAAGTGCCCTAAGAACTTCTGCCGCGTGAATATCCGATGAAGTTTCAGCGGCGGAAATAAGTACTTTTATCCTTTTTGTCACACTCTTTATCTTACAACGCCCATCTCACTTTTGCGAATAAACGCAATAAACTGATGAATCTCGGCCAATTCACCGTATTGGGACTCAATTTCCAACAGGCACTGCTCTTTTTGAATATCAGGTCGGACCCAGAGCTTAAGCGACTCATTGATCTTCTGAATCGTCTCAGCCGCATATCCGCGTCTGCGAAGACCAACAATATTGGCCCCTTTCACCGCACAGGGTCTGGACCCCAGAGCAATAGTAAAGGGGGGCACATCTCGCTCGACCCCTGACTGACCGCCGATATAAGAATGCGCGCCTAAGCGCACAAATTGCGAGACTCCGACCATTCCGCCCACAATCACATGATCTTCAAGAATCACGTGACCGGCGAGTCCCCCGTAGTTTGAGATCACACAATGATTGCCAATAATGCAATCATGCCCCAAATGAGTGTAGGCCATAATGAGATTGTGATCGCCCACCGCAGTGACTCCGCCCCCCTGGACCGTGCCTAAATTAAAGGTTACGGACTCACGAATCGAATTCTTGTTTCCAATAATCAGTTTGGTCGGCTCACCTTTATATTTGAGATCTTGGGGAACCGCGCCCAAAACACCGAAGGGAAAAACTACGTTATCCTCACCCATCTCGGTCCAGCCCTCAACAACCACGTGACTCACCAGGCGAGTCCGAGCACCGATCTTTACATGAGCCCCTATCGTACAAAACGGTCCAATTTCTACGTCTGGGGCTAAATTTGCTTCAGGATGTACAAAAGCAGTTGGATGAATCATGGTACGCTCCTCTAATCTCACTATTAGCTAATCTGGGGACTTAAACATCTCGGTGTTGGGAATCAAGTTCGCCATCACTTCTGCCTCAGCCACAATCGTGTCTTCCACGAAAGCTTTACAATCAAGAACCCAAAGCTTTCCACGACACTTTGTAACCAAAGTCTCTATTCTTAATTGATCCCCTGGCACCACCGGTTGCCTAAAACGAGCATCATTAACTCCCACCAAAACACATGTAAAATCCTTGGCAAGCTTTGAGAGATCTTTGGCCATATAAGGGTAAATCGAAAAACTAGCCGTCTGAGCCATGGCCTCAAGGATCAATACACCCGGAAAAATCGAAAAATCTGGAAAATGTCCCTGAAAGCAAGGTTCGTTGTAAGTGATGCTCTTGATCGCAATAACCCGAATGCCCGCCTTATTATGAGAAGAAAGATCATCCAAATCTCCTTGCGGATGAATCTCTAAAACGCGATCCACAAACAAAAAAGGTGCTCGATGCGGCAAAAATGCACGAATCTGATCTACACCTAAAGAAAAGCTCGAACTCACAAAGCACCGTCCGCTGGCGTCCCTTTTTTCCTACTCTCGCGATCCCGCAAAAGTCGTGTTAGCAAAGCTTGAGCCTTGAAATGCTCCTTATGCTCACGTTGAGGATTACCTGCAGCCGCTCCGCCTGCAGCCACATCTTTGGTGATAAGCGAGCACGCGCCGACTTGGGCGCCATCACCAATATGGACGTGATTCGTCACGCCGGTCATTCCACCCATGTAAACAAATTTTCCAATTCGGGCGTTTCCGGCTAGACAGATTCCACCACAAAGGATTGATCCGTCTCCTACGCTTGCATTGTGCCCGACATGAACATGATTATCGAGCTTCGCACCCGCACCGATTCGCGTCTCACCAAAGGTTCCGCGATCCACAGTGCTTTGAGCGCCAATCTCCACATCGTTTCCGACGACAACTCTTCCCAAATGATAGATCTTCTGGTGCCCTACAACCTTGCCACCCTCGCGCCTGGGGGCATAACCAAAACCATCAGCACCTAAAACACTCGCTGCATGAATCCGCACGCGATCACCGAGTTCTGTTAATTCGTACAAAATCACGCTTGGAAAAAGTGTACAACACTCCCCAAGGCGAGCCTTCGGACCCACCTGACACCCAGGATAAAGAACCGATCCGCTGCCTATCCTAGCCCCTGCCCCCACGACGCAATAAGCCCCTATCTGGACGCCAGGAGCAATCTCTGCTGAGCGATCAACAAGAGCGGTGGGATGAATATCAATTGCCTCGGACCTATCTCCCGAGGGGACATGCGCGACGGTTGAAAGACTCGGCGCGAATTTCTCCGAAAGCACGGCCATGGCCAAATAGGGATCCGAACAGGAAATAATCGCCGTCTTTTTCCAAAAGGGAAGCCTTGCCGCCTCCATAGGTTTCACAAACGGCTCTGCCGTAATCATGATCCCGGCAGAAGACGAAAGCAGCTCTGACTCAAATTCGCGAGAAAAAAAGAAAACGAGGTCCCGAGCTTGCGAGCCGGCAAGGGCTGCAGGCCGATCCACTCGTATGGCTTCGAGAAGAGATCCCAAGGCAGGAGCATTGGCAACTCTGCCGCCCGTCCACTTTAGGATCTCTTCGATCGAAAACGACATTTCCGAAGACTCAGTTTTTAGCTTGCTTGTTATAGGCGGCGATCACTTCAGTTGTGAGGTCGTCTTTATCGAGGGAAAAGAGCACCATGTTTTCATTTTTTTCCAAAACCATGGCCAGGCCCTTTTGTTTCGCAACATCGCCAATGATCGTGCGAAGTTTTGTCACGATCGGCTGGGTGAGTTCGTGTTCTTTGCGCTGAATGTCCGTTTGTGAACGAGCCGTGTTTTCTTGAAACTTCATAATGCGCTCTTGAAGTTCCGCCTGTTTTTTCATACGCGCTTCTTCATTCATCACGAGTGATTGTTTCTTGAATTCTTCGCCCATCTTCTTGATGGCCGCTTCTTCAGTCGTCAGTTCTTTTTTTTTCGCATTAAAGTCTTTTTCCAATTCAGAGCGCGCTTTTTTGCCGGTATCGACCGTCTGCAAAGCTTTTTGCATGTCTACGACTCCGACTTTAATGTCCTCAGCCGATACAGCAGCAGAAGCTAGCCCCGTCAATGAAAACGAAAACACTACGAACAGCAATGTCATCCCTGTTTTTACCATCTTAAAATCTCCTTTATTATCGTTAAACTCTTGCATTGAAGAAAACACATCCTTTAAACAAATGCAAACCCAGCTAAAACACCGCCCCTAAAATGGAGGGCCAATGAAGAACTGAAACACAGGACTCTCTTCTCCCGGCCGCGCCCTAAACGGAAAGCCCCACTCAAATCGGAGGGGCCCAATGGGCGAGAACCAGCGAATTCCGAACCCCGCGTCACTTCTTACGGTAAGATTCGATAATCCCGGCACCGAATCCCAGGCGTTACCAATGTCATAGAACACAACCCACTTCAGCCCCGCCTCACGAATGAGCGGGTATTCTAATTCAAACAACGAAAACGATTCAAACGCTCCACCTGTAGGGATCAATCTCCCATTATAATTGACAGTGGGTCCCAGAAGGAAAAAGCCATAGCCCTTCATATTATTCGGGCCCCCGAGCAAAAACATTTCAGCGGGGGGAATCGGATGATCACCCCACTGACTCACACGTCCCGTTTCAATGTTATTGCGGAAAACGAGATCGCCCCAGACTTTATGGTAAATGCGGTTACTCAGTATCCACTTTAGGAAGTGTTTATCGCCGCCAATGCCCGCTGTCTCAAAAGAAGCGCTTTGGAAATTTCCATCCGTGGGCTCAAAGCGATTGTTCCGCTTATCGCGAACCACACTCCACACCACGCTGGAGAGCACACCTCGGTCTGCATCGATGCTCTCAATGGAGACGCCTTCCTTCTCCCCGTAGATCTGCATCCCCTCATTCTTATAGGTAATGTAACCATTGACATAATCGCCGAGAGGATAGCCTAAACGCACGTCAAAGCCGAGTTTTCGCGTCGTATAACGGTTCGGTATTGGAAACACGACAGAGTAAATGTCAAAGCCCATCGACCAGCGGGTGTCAAATGCATAGGGGTCGGTAAAACCTAAATTCAAACTCTTGGATTCACTTGAAGCGGCATACTGAGCGGCTAGACTTAGATTTTGACCGCGTCCCAGGAGGTTGATTTCGCCGACCGTCGTCGTAAAGAAGAACCCCTGAACACTCCCGTAACCCGCGCCCAAGGTGATCGTACCGGTGGAACGTTCCTTGACAGAGATTTCGACGTTTAGGATCTCGGGGCGACCTTTGGGGGTGATTTTGTTGAAAACGACCTCGCCTGGCGCAAAATATCCCAAGCGCTCGACGTTTTCACGCGAGATCCTTAGCTTCGATCCACTATAGAGCTCCCCTTCGTTGATACGAAGCTCCCGTCGAATCACTTTATCCCAAGTCTTGCTGTTGCCCAAAACATTGATCTCACCAAAATGAACGAGCTGACCTTTTTCAAAGCCGTATTCGAGGTCGACAATTTTGGTGTCATCGTGAAAATTAAACTTCGGAATCACGTTCACAAACGCGTATCCCAAATCCTCGTACTTTTCGGTGAGCTTCTGCATGTCCGCGTTTCGCCGGGAAATGCTAAATACGTCACCATTCCGAAGAGAAACCTCGGCCTTGAGTTCATCTTTGGTAAACAAAAGATCGCCGGAAAAATCCAAGGCCCCCATCCGATACTGGTCACCTTCATCGACATAGACCGTGATATAGAGCCAACGCTTGTCATCACTAACCGTCACCACGGGGGTATCATAGCGAAACTTCAAATAGCCGTGGTCAAAATACCAAAGACTCAAACGCTGCAGATCACTCTTCGTGAAAGCAGATTCTTTAAAGTTCCCGGAATTCGACAAAGCCGAGAACACACTGCCCTCTTTGGTCTCAGCAAAAATCACCTTAAGCTGCTCATCCGAAAAAACCTTGTTGTTAAGAAAGGTGATCTTCTTAATCTGAACTTTGTCGTAATCGTTGATCTTGTAGGTCAACTCCACTTCATCCGGCTTAGTGGACTTCACTTCATAGTTCACTTTGGCAAGATAAAAGCCCTTATCCTCATAGTGCTTTTGAATCCGGGCCACATCATCTTTGACTTTGTTAACGTCAAAGATCGCCCACTCTTTCACTTTGAGAACTTCTCTTAAATCATTGGTCGTGATGCGTTCGTTCCCATCAAATTCAATCTTTGAGATCGCCGGGCGCTCCTTCACCGTATAAGTGAGATCAACTTTATCACCCGCAACATTTCCCGCGACTGGCCCACCCTCGACAGCAATATCATCGAAGAAACCCATTTGAAAAATGGCTTCAATATCCGAACGGATTTTCTCACGGGTCAGCGGCTCGCCCGACTTGCTCACGAGCTTGACTGTGATGGCATCTTTCTCGATACGCTTCAAACCTTTGATCTGAACAGCGCCAATTGTC
>JBBCAV010000347.1:0-1086 GCA_051382305.1 Bdellovibrionota bacterium FG-2 | reverse complement strand
TGATAATCCCGATTCACTTGGTCCAGAAACAATCCCAGTTCCAAGGAGCGAATCTTTGTCTGAAGCTCCGCCTTCACGCGCTCATCTTTTTCGCCTGGCTCCATCGACTTAGCCACACGCAAGCCCACCTCAAACATCCCGCCGGGTTTTGATAATCGCTCACCCAAACTCTTCATATAAGCCGGGGCCCCATCCATAGCGCCGCCCTCCGCAAACGCTTGCGCCGCTTGCGGGAGATCGTGAACTTCAAAAAGATAAACATATCCCAAGAGCATCGCCATGGACCATGTCCTGTTCCATCTCGCCTGAATCGCGGCAGGCTCTTGAGGCAGGCGTTTTTTATAGAAGCGGACTCCTTTCAACAGAAGGTCGCGCGCTCCCGCGCCGTCGTTTCGCACCACTGCAAGCAAGTTAGCACCGGTGACGTAGAGATCAAAAAAAGCGGGATCAAGGTTGGTAATCAAATCCAAATTATAATACAACTCAGGATGCGTGCCGGGGGCGACATGAATGAGCGAGGGATCGGCAAAACTCTTGATCCACAGCCAATCCGCCGCCGCCAGCCAATGCCCAAAGCTCAGGGCCTTGAACACCTCAGGGTTCCATTTTTCAGCTCTTTCAGCCGGAATTTCGACCCAAGCTCCGCCGTAATCCGTGAGGCGGGCGCTGAGGGTGGTCTGGAGTACGCCGATGCAAAGCAAAGCAAGACAGACTACAGAGGAGTGTTTGGAATAAAGAATGGTTCGATTTTTCATAAGTCATATAAGTCACGAAACAGTAAAATCACCCCTCGCTTACACGTATTCTAGCACGCAGGTTTCTTATGCCAACTATGTTCGTCTAATATCTTTACACCTCCCTAGCGCCTCCTCAGTAACCCTGAGGTTATCGCTATAGAATTGCAGCGGAACTCAAGTGATCCGTCAAGCGATCCAATGACACATGGTGCGCAGAACTCAGGATTCCGGCATACGCTCGGTTAAGCGCCTGAGCTGACTTCGCTTTTTATTAGCTCTGGACACTGGCTCTTTTGTATGCGAGCATTGTGTTCATGACTCAACCGGCTATTGACAGGGCTTTTCTTCG
>JBBCAV010000346.1:0-5685 GCA_051382305.1 Bdellovibrionota bacterium FG-2 | reverse complement strand
ATTCTAAATAGAATGAGCTGCATCGGTATGCCCAAGTCACATCCCGCGACATAACCGTCCCGCGCCCATCCCCCCGTTTTGTTAGGGGGAATTACGCAACAACGCCGCGCACCGCATCTAAGTAACAGATATTTTGAGGCAATTCGCTTCGGATTGGTACAATTGCTATGCAGGAACTTTGGGGCAGTCTTAGTTTCGGTTTCTGGGCGGTTATGTGACTGCAGAGGCGTTGTCGGATCCCTCAAAGCAAGTGAGTTTAACTTGCCCCACGAGTCCTCAGCTTTTTGATGGAAAAAGTCTCAAGTTTGAAATTAGTTGTAAAGAGGTTGCAGTTGGTGGTGCGGTCAGTGAGGCCGTCCGAGTTCATCGCTGTTTTCGGTCCGAGATTGGAGATGAAAACCAGGCAAAAGACTGCGGCGCGGTGAGAAGTTTTGCAGTGAATGACTGGCAGAAAACCTGCCCGAGTGGTGATGAATCTTGCTTGAAAGGTATGGATCTGGCCGCGGGGCCGGCGGGAGGTCCCGCGCTCAATCGTGCCGATTCTGGAAACTTTACGCTCAATCAGCGGTTGGGAACTGTATTTCATGAAGTGGGTCATTTGCTTGGGCTCAATGACGAGTATGAGATGACGCCAATGCCCCTTGGGCTTTTGGGCCCCAAGGAAAGTTTTATGAATAACTCCCACGACCCAAACTCGCGGCCAATGCCGTATCATTTTGCTCGTATCGTAGAGCCGCTTTCCTGCGTAGAAGAGTAAAATGGAAATGAGTGGGGAAGTTATTCCCAGTGGACTTGCAACAAACTTTCGCCCTCCCATAATAATGTGGCTGATTGGCCCTTGGTTACGGGGCCTACTCCTGCAGGAGTCCCCGTAAAGAGCAGGTCACCATCACAGAGTGGAAAACACTCTTGCGCATAGGCGCGGCAAATCTCGGGGGAGAGGGTCATTTGGCTCCCCGTTGCTTTTTGGCGGAGCTGGCCTTCGATTTCGCAGGAAAACTCTTTGTTTAGATAATCAGGAATGTCTTTGATGGGTTTCCATGCTCCGAGCAGCGCCGAGTCCGTGAAGACTTTGGCGAGTTCCCAGGGATGGCCCTGACGTTTGAGTTCGGTCTGAGCTTCGCGAATTGTCATATCAAGTCCCAAGGTGAGGGCGTCAAAGTAAGGCGTAGTGCCTGCTTTGCATCGAATCCGAAAAACGATTTCGCACTCAAAGTGAACGGGGCCACGCCCTTCGGGCAAGCGAGCGAGGAGCGGCTGGCCGTCCTGGGCGATTTTAAGGACGCTTGGGGGCTTTAGAAAGAGAATGGGTTTTTTGGGAATCGCGTCCCCAAGTTCTTTGGCATGCTCGAGATAGTTCTTTCCAACGCAGATGATTTTGTCCATAGCGGGCTCCTATGGGTTGATTATCCTAATAAACGAGAAAATTGCCTAATGAATTCCTGAGGGGCTTTATTTCAGGAGTTCTTGTTTGTTCTTGTAAATAAGTGTGTTAACATATAAGCAGGTGTTTATATGACTCTAAAAAATGAAATCAAAGGCAAGAAGAAGTTCCTCTTGCTTGCAGAAACGTTTCAGGCGCTGGGGGACTCTTCACGTGTGCAAATTGTTTGGGTCCTTTCCAAAAAGGAACTTTGCGTGGGGGATTTGGCGGATCTTGTGGATATGAGTCAACCCGCGGTCAGCCATCACTTGAGAACGCTGCGAAACTTGAGGCTCGTAAACGTGCGGCGGGATGGGCGGACTTCGTATTATAGCTTGGATGACGATCATATTAATCGGCTTCTTCATCATGGGATGGAACATGTTGAGGAGCGTTTATGACAAAGAAAATGGGCGAACTCAAAAAAGGCGAAAAGGGGAGGATCACGAATGTGTTCTTTTCCGATGATAATGCCGACATTATCAGGCGTCTTTTGGAGATGGGATTCCTCGAAGGTTCGGATGTCGAAATTCTTCATGAAGCGCCCTTTAGCTTGGATCCCATTGCGGTTCGAGTGCGGGGGGCGGTATTGGCGCTTAGGCGCAGTGAGGCGAACTTGGTAGAAGTCATTCATGAGGGCGCTGGTGGCTAAGATTCCGCGATCGTCCATTCGCGTTGCTTTGGTCGGCAACCCAAACTGTGGGAAAACTGCACTCTTTAACGCGCTTACAGGGGGGAGGCAGAAGGTCGCTAATTATCCCGGGGTCACCGTAGAGCGCAAACAAGGATTTGCAAAAACTCCTTCGGGCCGCGTTTTAGATATTCTCGATTTGCCCGGTACTTATAGCTTGGATGCACGAACGCTCGATGAGCGAGTCACGCAAGATGTGCTATTGGGGCGACTCGAAGGAGAGGCGCCTCCTGATGTCGTGATTGCGGTCGCGGATGCTACAAATCTGGAGCGCACGTTGGGGCTAGTGCTTGAGGTAAAAGACGTTGTGATTGCTCAGGGTTCACAAATGGTTCTTGCGCTCAATATGATGGATCTTGCTCATCAAAAGGGCATGGTATTTGATTTAGATATTTTGGTCCGGGAATTGGGTGTTTGGGGCATGCCTACTGTTGCGGTGAAGGGCCAGGGGATTCCGGAGTTGCTCGCGGAGATTGAAGTGTTGTGTTTCGAACGTCGCGGTAATTCGTCTGTGGAGAGTTCGTTACCGGCTCCTGATGCAGAAAGGATTCGTCAGCGTTTTTTGGAAGTGGATCGTATTTTGAAACTTTGTTCCAAAGCAGGCGCTCCTCAATCTCCTTGGACCGATCGCATTGATCGAATTGTCCTTCATCCCGTTTCGGGGACTATGGTTTTGTTTGTGGTTTTGTTCGTCGTGTTTCAGGCGATCTTCAATTGGGCGGCGGTTCCGCAGGAGTGGATTTCAAATGGAATTGGTTTCATAGGCGATCAGCTTACCCATGTCTTGAGTGAGGGGCCGCTGCGCAGTCTTTTGATCGACGGGGTGCTGGCGGGCGTGGGATCAGTTCTGGTGTTCCTGCCACAGATTCTATTTCTATTCTTTTTCATTTTGGTGCTTGAGGATTCGGGTTACATGGCTCGCGCGGCATTTCTCATGGATCGGATTATGGGACGAGTGGGGCTGCATGGGCGGGCGTTTATTCCGTTGCTTTCTTCTTTTGCGTGTACGGTGCCCGGGATCATGGCCACTCGAACGATCGAAAACAGGCGGGATCGATTGGCCACGATTTTGGTGGCCCCTCTCATGACGTGTTCGGCGCGGCTGCCAGTGTATTCGCTCTTAATTGCGGCTTTCATTCCGAATCGGGAGGTGATTGGGCCTTTTCGACTTCAGGGGCTCGTGATGTTTTTGTTGTATGTGGCGGGGATTGTGAGCGCACTGGGGATGGCCGTGGTTTTTCGAGGAACGATTCTTCGGGGGCCCAAGCCGCATCTACTGATGGAGCTTCCAACTTACAAATGGCCTTCGCGTTT
Source organism: Bdellovibrionota bacterium FG-2 (assembly GCA_051382305.1). Lineage (GTDB taxonomy): Bacteria > Bdellovibrionota > UBA1018 > UBA1018 > UBA1018 > CAIRTR01. The sequence goes on along the minus strand of JBBCAV010000346.1, from coordinate 2,257 downwards.
GAATTTGGTTTTTGGTTTATGGGAGCGCTGCGGAATTTTTCTTAAGCGCGCGGGCACCGTGATTTTGTCGCTCTCTGTGATTTTGTGGTTTTTAGCTTCGTATCCCAAACCGCCTGTTGTGTTGGCTGCGGGTGAGGCGCCGCGACCTGCGATCGCGTATAGTTTTGCAGGGCAGTTGGGGCAGGCCATCGAGCCCTTGGTTCGCCCGATTGGGTTTAATTGGCAGATTGCGGTGGCGCTAATTCCTGGCTTTGTGGCACGCGAAACGATGATTACGGCGCTTGGGACTGTTTATGCGGTTGAAATGGGCGAATCAAAAGAGGCAGGCAGGGCCACTCTTGGCGCACGTTTGGCAAAAGAGTGGAGCCTGGCCACCGCTTTGAGCTTGATCGTTTGGTATGTGCTTGCATGTCAGTGCTTGTCTACGCTGGCAGTGACCAGGCGGGAGACAAACTCGCTTAAGTGGCCGGCCGTGATGTTGGGTTACATGACGGTGCTGGCTTATGCGGGGTCGTTTGTGACGTTTCACTTTGTTTTTTGGATGGCGGGTGGCAAATGAATCAGGAATGGATTGCTTTTGGAATTGTCGGTCTGGTGGCATTGTTCGGAGTCGTCCGGTTTTTGCGTGGGAAACCCAAAAAGTCCGGATGTGGGGGATGCAATGGGTGCGGGTAAGGCGATGGATCTGTTTGAGATGAAGCGGGTCTAAGCTAACCAGGACAATGGAACAGCAGGAATCCCAGTCGACGTCACATATCCCGTTTTTCCCAAATGGAGCACAATCGCCTTCGCATCTGTTTTCTTACGATAAGAAGCAAGGCTGCGAAGAGACTTTTCACTTGCCCCTGGGCCCGGATCAAAAGTAATTCCAAGCTTGCCCTTTTTGGGAAGTGAAACTAAAAAAGGCACTTCCGCGCCGCCGCGCGTGCGGTAGTCCTCAAATGAAAATGAATCAGTATGAAGATAGCGCAGATGGGCCAACAGTTCCGAGTAAATCCACCTCTGCCAAAAATAGCGGGTCTCGAGCTGATGCCCCGCCAATGAAAAACTCGCAAGTCCGTGGTCTTCACAGTAAACGGTGTTTCCATGAAACCGAATCAGAAACAACCCTTCGAAGGCGCGTAAAAGCGAATCGACGGTAGGACGAGAAACTCCCGCCGCGCGTGCAATTGCCAGCCGATTAAGAGGTTGGCCCTGCATGCGCGCAAGCAAAGTATAAACCTCGCGAAGGCGCGGGATCGTTAACCGAGTTTGCAGGACAAGAGGCAAGTCTCTCGCCATGACGGTATCCAAATGGGAAGACCAAAGTCTGAGACGAGCCTTTTCGTCTCGTTTAAAGCAAATGCCCGGCATCCCTCCCGTCGCGAGGTAATGCTTGATCTGATCAGGCGTACACCAGGCGCGCGCTTTTAGTCGTGCGATGAGCTGTACGGGTGAACAGGCGAATACGGACTCGAGAAAGTCATTTTGGCGATGGTTGTGACATTCAGCGATTGTAAAAGGGAGAAGTTCAAATAAGGTGGTGCGGCCTGTAAGGGATTCACGGATTTCTTTCCGTAACGAAAACCTTACGGATCCTGTCAAAATAAACTGACCCGGCTTCTTTTTTCGGTCTACAAGGAGTTTAACTCGGTCAAAAAGAGGGCCAAATTTTTGGGCTTCATCGATAGTTAATGGATGAAGTGTTTGCTCCAGTTCAGACCAGTCTCCCTTCTGCATTCGAGAAAGTACCGAGTCATCATCCAGGGTTACATAAGCCTTGGAAAGTTGACTGGCAAGTGTTGTTTTACCGCACTGACGCATTCCATAGATGGACACGCACGGAGACCATGTCAGTTCCTTCTGAATAAAACTGGCGGCAACTCGTTCTCTGAGGTGGGGCACGATAGGTCAATTCTAAGCTAAATATATGATTATGTCAAATTGCAGCTTCTACATGCAAAAAGACATATTCAGGATTCGGATCTTAGCCCTTCCCTGGATCCCGCGGATAGAATTTTGGTTGCGATAGCCCGCCTTTTTGATAGGGGGCTAGTCACAATGGCAGCCGGATAAGCCCGTTCACCTCGCCGCCGTCGGATTTTTTCTCTGAGCTGCAAACGCTCTTAGTTTTGCCGACTTCTTGAGATGCCAGGATTTTATAGGTTGCATCGAAACTCTTGGATAACTTCTGCCTGGGCGGATTGGGTACATGAGTGCCCGAACCTCAGCGAGAAGTTGTTTCATGAACTTTTTGGGCTTTACGTTTTCTATTTTA
>JBBCAV010000345.1:0-2157 GCA_051382305.1 Bdellovibrionota bacterium FG-2 | reverse complement strand
TTGTCTCAGGGGCGGGGGATTAAAGGGCGCTCAGATCGCTTGGCCATTCTTGGCGACGGTGTCTTGACCAAGGCTTTTGTAGTTAAGGCGCATAAGATTTCTCCTTCCGCTCAAGAGAAGATTGTGCAGGCGGGGGGAAAAGTTGAGCTGCTCCCAATTCCGGGGCCTCAGGCTCGGGCAAAAAAGGGAACGAAGACTGCCGCGGCAAAGGCGGCGGCTGCTAAGACTGCAAGTAAGTAGTTCTAACGGTTTAAAACTGAGTTTGAAGTTTTGAGACTAAAGAGGGAGCGGAATAGATAATGTCAGGCGCGGACGGTCTCGTTAAGATTCCTGAATTAAGAAAACGAATTCTATTTTCCCTTGCGATGCTAGCAGTGTATCGCATTGGTGTGCATGTGCCTACACCAGGTGTGGATGGCGCCGCTCTTCAACAAGTTTTTGCCAACATGAAGGGAACCATCTTTGGATGGTTCAATCTATTCAGTGGTGGTGCGCTCGAGAGATTTTCGATTTTTGCTCTCGGTGTGATGCCCTATATTAGTAGTTCGATTATTTTTCAGCTGTTGACCGTTGTTTGGCCCTACTTGCATGATTTGCAAAAAGAAGGTGAACAGGGACGCAAAAAGATTACGCAGTACACTCGCTATGGGACAGTTCTTTTGTGTCTTGTCCAGGGGTATGGGATTGCTGCAGGGCTTGAACATTACAATAACCCAATGGTCGTAACTCACCCGGGTTTGGCCTTTCGGTTGCTGACGACTGTGACTCTGACTGCGGGAACTGTTTTTTTGATGTGGCTAGGCGAGCAGATCTCCGAGCGAGGGATTGGGAATGGTATTTCGTTGGTCATCTTTGCAGGTATTGCTGCACGGATTCCCTCGGGGATGGCGAGCACCTTTGGTCTCTATCGTTCTGGCGAACTGAGCTTTTTTAAGATTCTGATGGTGCTGGCGATTATTGTTGGCACGTTTTTCTGTATTATTTTTGTCGAACGTGGGGCCAGAAGAATTCCGGTTCAATATGCGAAGCGAATTGTTGGCCGAAAGGTCTATGGAGGGCAAAATACGAATCTCCCTCTGAAGGTGAACACCTCGGGTGTGATTCCGCCTATTTTTGCTTCCTCGCTGATTATGTTTCCTGCGACAATCGCAACTTTTTTTCCTTTTCAGAGGGTGCAAGAGTTAACAGCTCTTCTTCAGCCTGATCGTATGCTCTATAATATTATGTTTGTGGGGCTGATCGTGTTCTTCTGTTATTTTTACACGGCGGTTGCATTTAAGACCGATGATGTTTCCGAGAATTTGAAGAAATATGGTGGGTTCATTCCTGGTATTCGACCAGGGCAACCGACTGCGCAATATATCGATTACGTTCTTTCTCGAATTACCTTGGGCGGGGCAGCTTATATTTCTCTTATTTGTGTTCTTCCGACTTTCTTCACTCAAACTATGAAGGTGCCCTTTTATTTTGGCGGCACGAGTGTCTTGATTTTGGTGGGCGTGGCTCTTGATACGGTGGCGCAAATTGAGACCTTTTTACTTTCACGCAATTATGAGGGTTTTATGAAGCATTCACGCGTGAAAGGGCGTTCGGCCTCATGATTCTAGTTTTTTTGGGACCTCCGGGTTCGGGAAAAGGTACTCAGGCAAAAAAGGTTACCGGTGAGCGGGGATGGCCTCAGCTTTCAACAGGTGATATGTTGAGGTCAGCAATTGTAGACGGTACAAAATTGGGTCTGGAAGCAAAGAGCTTTATGGATAACGGCGCTTTGGTTCCTGACTCTGTTGTGATTGGACTTATTGCGGAGCGAATTCTCCGTGCGGATTGTAAGCTGGGTTTCATTTTGGATGGATTTCCGAGGACAATTCCACAGGCAGAAGCTTTAGATCGCATGCTTGCCGAGCAGTCGCGCAGAGTGAATTTTACGGTTCTTTTTGATATTCCAGATTCTGAATTAGTGTCTCGTCTTTCAGGTCGAAGGACTTGTTTGAAATGTGGGGCGATGTATCACGTTGTTGCGGCTGCTTCCAGGGTGGAAGGGGTTTGTGATGTTTGTGGCGCGGGTCTTACTCAACGAGATGACGATAAAGAGGGAGTTATTCTAAAGAGGCTATCTGTGTATCATGCGCAGACAGCTCCGGTAGCGGGGTATTATGA
>JBBCAV010000344.1:0-11196 GCA_051382305.1 Bdellovibrionota bacterium FG-2 | reverse complement strand
GTATGTCGCAACGGTTGGCGATCAATGGGTCGCGCTGCTTCTCTGGTCGGTCTCGGCACTCAAGATTAAGCCCCGTGATCAGTGGATCGGATGGAACTGGCAAGTCCAGTTGCAACGGCTGCGGCTGTTCTTGCCGGAGCCTTGACTTGACGCTACCCTTTCGTCTTAATTCCCTCTTTCGCCAGTAGTTGCCGAATCAGGTCCCGCTTATCGCCCTGGATTTCGATGACGCCTTCTTTGCCCTCCATGAGGAAGGTGCCGCCTGAACCACATTTTTTCTTAAGTAACGTCGTGAGGTTTTTCAAAAATAGTTCATTCTTGGGAAGCTCTGCAATGACCGAAACTGTTTTGCCGTTGCGACCCGATTTTTCCATTCGAATATTGGCCACAAATTTGTAGGTGCTGGGGTTGTCTTGCGCGACGCAGGTGCATTCTGAGCACAGTTCTTTGCATTTTGCGCATTTTATATTCAGAGCGGGGTCAGTAGAGTAAACTAAGCGCGTGTCTTTCGTCATTGCCTTAGTCCTATCGCAGTTGCTAGAAGAGTTCTATGCTTGTGATTACCCCTTTTATTCAAATTCCTTTGACCGAATTTGAGTTCTCTTTTGTGCGAAGCTCCGGTCCGGGCGGACAGAATGTTAACAAGGTAAATAGCAAAGCTGTTTTGCGCTGGAATCTGCTTTCGAGCCCCAGCCTTTCACTCGATATCCGGGCTCGTTTCATGGGAAAGCTTGCGAATCAATTGACCCGCAGCGGGGAGCTTCTCGTTTCTAGTGATCGTTTTCGAGATCAGGGAATGAATCGAGAGGATTGCTTGGAAAAACTCAAGGCCCTCTTGGTTGCCGCGGCTTTTATTCCTAAAGCCCGAAAAAAATCACGCCCTTCTTTTTCAAGTAAACGTAAAGCCAAAGAGGCCAAGAGTCTCCATTCGCAGAAGAAGAATTTGCGTAAGGTTTCGCGCGGGGATTACTAGGTTTTCTGAGCTAAATCATCTTCACGATTTCTGCCACCAGTTTTTGAATTCCCGTGAAAATCTCGTGCAGGGGCGCATCGTCAATCATGTAGGCGGGCGTGGTCACGATTTTGTGAGTTGCATCGACATGCATTTCGTGGGCATGGCATGCAATATGACGGTGGCCAAGCTGTTCAATGGCATCGCCCGCAGTGCTCTTGGGTCCCACGGTGAGTTCAAATTTGTGGTCGCGAAACGCGAGTGCAAGAATCATAGGCGCGATACAGATTGCGCCAATTGGTTTTTGAGTAGAATGAAATTTCGTCAAGATTTTTTGAAGCTCTGGTCGAACACTTGCGTCTGTTCCCTTGCAGGCAAAGCTGCATAGATTTTTTGCCGCACCAAATCCTCCGGGTAAAATGACGGAGGAGAATTCTGTGGGATCGAGTTTCGAAAGTGCTAGTACTTCGCCGCGAGCGATGCGGGCAGATTCGACGAGCATGTTGCGCGTTTCGCCGATCATCGGCTGCGACGTCAGACAATTGATGACATCGGCCTGATTTGCGTCGGGAGCAAAACATTGAATTTCGAGGGGGTGTTGGCTTAAAGCCCAAAGGACGGCGACGGATTCATGGATTTCGCTCCCGTCTTTGAAGCCGCTTCCGCAAAGGATGACTGCGATTTTATTGTGTTTTGTGGGGTTGCCCGAGTTCATGATGTTCTCCTTTAGAGCCTTTTGTTGGATGATAGCCTAGTCGCACCGCAGGCTCCAAGACGTGAAATCTGAGGACTGGATTTTTCGATAAACCTATGTTAACGCAATGCATGGTGAAACGGTTTCGATTTGTTTTTGTGTTGGGTTTTTCGGTTCTAAGTTTTGCTTCTGCAGATGTTCACGCGGCAAGTGAATCAAGAAATCCCTTTTTTTCACGCTGTGGAATCGGTGCTGCCTATGACAGTTATGGGCAAGGCATTGAAGCGGGATTCAGGGGTAAGAGTCTTAGACCGACGCGTGATGAACTTTGCTATCGTCTTGGGGTGCATGAAGGCGCTGCGCTGGCGCGTGATGAAGGGCAGGAGTGCTCCAAGTATTTTGACGAGGGCTTTCATGATGCTTTCCAAGACCTGGTTGGTGCCGAAGTGTCGAATTGTTATCTCGCGGGGCTTCAGGCCGGGGCGTCGGCTCTCAATCGTGGCGAACACGAGGGCTACCAATCAAATCGCTGACGTGTTAGTTCTTAGGAATGACAGATCCTCTTAACGGACAGGGATTGGATAAGGAATCAACTTCAGTTCTTGCGCAGATTGCGGAATACGAAAAAATACTCTCCCAAAGGTTTCCGGGTGTTCGGACCGTGCTTGTTGTTTTGTCAGCACGTGGTCTTGTTTTTGATATCGAGGCCATGAGGCAGAAGATTCATCTTGCCTATAACGATGCCGCGGTTTTTTTTGCAAATACCCAGGGAGGGAGCACCGGCGCTGAGTGTCCTGCGCATGTGGATCTGTTGATTGATTTGACGGGTCCGGAGCAAAGGCAGTCGCTCTTTCTAGCTAAAAAGCTTCGTCGAATGGCCCGCGTGGCCGTAGGTCGTAACGCGGGGTGGTTCCGCAAGCAAATTTACGACCTCGTTTGCGATGAGACACTGAGTACTTCCTCTTTTCGGGACGAAAGCTATGAGGACTCTTTCTCGCGGGAGTGCCGAATTCAGAAGATGGTACTTGCCCTTGCCGGAGTTCCGTTTGCCCAAATGGGAGAGGCCCTCCCTGATCTGGGTAAGTCTATTGCTTTAGAGCTTCCTCTGCTGAAAGAATTTTGACGGCTTCAGCCAACTTTATCAATGAGGTGACACGCGCTCTCTCCTTAGGATAACCTATTAACTACGGCATACAGGATGTTGCCGTTTAAATAGAGTTGGGGGAAAGATGCCGAACAAACAGGGAAGCTTGTCGGGCTCGCGAGGTATTTTTTTACTTATCGGATGCGCTATTTTTCTGAGCAGTTTTTCTGCTCATGCCTTTAGCGGTTCTAGAAACAAATCAAAAATAAAGGAGCTTCGAGCGCGTAATGAGTCGGTGGCGCGTAACCCAGCCACCGTGCCGGCCGCTGGCTGGCTTGATCCCTCAATCGCAAACGTAATTTTAGTCACCGTTGATGGCGTTCGTTGGCAGGAAGTTTTTCGGGGCTTGGACCCAGACCTGGGTGCCACGCTGAGTGCGGAGGAGAGCGCGGCTAGCAGTGTCGCTCCTTTTTTTGAATGGCTCAAAGGCAAAGCTCTGACTGAGGGATTCTTGTGGGGGAATGTCGATCGAGGTGATGACGTTCGTGTGGCTAATCCGTCATGGAAAAGTCTTCCCGCTTATCAAAGTATTTTTGCGGGCGCGACTCAAGCCTGCATCAGTAACTCGTGTGGTCGCGTCGCCGCAAGCACGCTGCAAGAGCGACTTGTAGATGCGGCGGGTGCGGATTTTTCTCATGATGAAGTCGTGACGATTGCTTCTTGGTCTAAAATAGCCCTTGCCGTTGAAAGTGTGGAAGGTAAGGCTTTTGTGAATGCGGGGATCAAGGATCTATTTGATGGAGGTGATGACGAAGAACTCGCTGCCATTAATCGTGACCAAGCCAAGGAGGTCCCGAGCTGGTCCGATGCCAGGTTCGATCGCTATACGTTTAAACACGCCTTGCGCTATCTTAAAAGACACGAACCGCGGTTTCTATTTATCTCTTTTGATGATGCCGATGAGTGGGGTCATCTAAAAAAATATCCTGAGTATATCAAGAGTCTGCGCTTTTATGATCAGGCGATGAAGACCCTCGTAGAAACCGTCGATTCGATGAAAGATTATGGAGAGTCCACGACGATTATCTTGACGACGGATCACGGACGCGGATCCAAAACAGCGTCTGATAACGAGTGGCCCAGTCATGGTTCAGGATTTGCGGGTTCCGATCGCGTTTGGATATACGGACGGAACGCCCTTACGCGGTCAAAGCCAGCACTTTCAAAGGCCGGGCCCGGAAGGCCCGTGACACATCTGGATATTCGCCCCACTGTTGAGGCTTTGTTTGGGTTAAAGCCGCAAGGCCCCGGCAAAGTAGTTTCAGAGCTTATTGCGAATAAACCGTAAGTTCAGCGCTGACGGCACAGTGATCAGAAGCGTGTGGAAGTTGCATAGGCTTAACCACTTTTCCCGACAAGAATTTGATTTTCTGAGTCCCGCCTTGATAGGCCAAAATATGATCAATAAGTTCGCCATCCGAGCCATTGCAATCTTTTTCGTAGTCCGCGTTCCAGGTGTGGGTGGGTTTGATGGTTTCGTAGAGGGTATGCGTTTTGAGGCGATTGATAAATTTCTGAAAGACGGGAGTCTGTGCTTCTTGGTTAAAATCTCCCAGGATCAGCGCAGGTTCGCCCTGCGAGGTTTTTTCAATAAATGAGGCGAGCTCATTGAACTCGCTCGATTTGATGCGCTCATTTTGCGTCGAAGCCATGTGAAGGTTGTAGATTCGAACTTTTCCCCAAGGTGCGGCAATTTGCGAAGTAAGATACCCTTTGGTATCCCAAAATTGATGATCCTCAAAGTCGTGATATTCGGATGAGTCAATGGGAAAGCGCGAGAGGAGTCCAAGGCCCGTCGTGAAAATTCCTAAGTTTTCTTCGTGCCAATAGCGCACGGAAAACATTTGCAGTCCTTGGGTCAGAATCTCAAATGGATCTCCTGGCAGAAACCAGCCCTTGGCAATTTCTTGAAGCGCGATGATGTCTGCTTTTGCTTCTCTGAGGAGTTGGAGTGCGTTTTCCATGCGGGCGGCGCGTTCGTAGGGGCGATTGTAGAGATTGAAAGTCACAGCGTGTAGGGTATGGGGTTGGGGGGCAGTATCAGCGAAGGCGAGCGGGATCGCCCCCAAAAGTCCCAAGGCAAATCCGAATGCACTATTTCGTTTTTGAGTAGTCCAAAAGGGCATTTGCATCTCCTGGCACGAAGGTGGTCCCCAGTGATTGGTTATGCTCTTTGAGTTTTGGGAAAAGATCAAGAAGCGTATCGGAGCGCACCGCATCTGGAATGTCTCTTTCGGTCGAAAGCAAGATTCCCGTGGACCCCAGTGTGTCCATGGCACCATGAAAACTGGCGGTGGCAATGTCTTCTTTGCCGGGAACTCTAAAGCCTACCGACACAAAGCCCGGACGAAAAGAGATCATGACATCGGCCGGGTAGATTGCGCCTATGTCGGCCAGTGAAGTGCGTGCGCGAAAAAAGACGTCGGGGTAGGTCGAGTTTTTGGAAAGCGCGAAGAGCTCTTCGTCGCTCATCGTTTTGGTTAGTTCGCCTTCGGCAAACAAGATTTTCTGAGCGATGCGCGCATAATCTTGATCGCGAGGCAGGGTATAGAGGTTCGTTTTAGGATTGAATCCAAAAGCGACGGTGAGTTTACCTTCGGTCCAGATGCCGTACCAGTCGTTTTCGCTGCCGGAATTTTTATCTTGAGACTTGATCTTCGAAATCGCCATATCAACGCTTGGGATCGAGGAAGTTCGTCCGGCGACTTCTTCTCGGAGGGCTTCGTGCGTGTGGAGTGCGACATAGGTGACGCGCGTGTGGATAATAGGAACCGCATAGAGTTCTTTGGTGGGGTCATGCTCAAGCATTGTGGTGACGGGCGTGATGCCCACTTTGGTCATCTCTTGATCAAACTCGATGAGGTTTTCTTTTTGAACAGGGATAAAATCCATTCCGTGGTCAGAGAACAGAGTAAAGTGAAACTTTTGATCGGGGTGCGCGGCTTTAAAGGAATCAATTCTTTTGGAGAGTGTGAGGAGGGCTTCGGTGCAGTCCATGGGATCGTGCATGTGTCCCATGACGTCAAACTCGAGAAGGTAGGCTGAGAACACTGCGTCTGTTTGGCTTCGGCCTTCAAGCGAGTAGAATAGATTATCGAAGGTTTCGCCCATGCTGTAGTACGTGTCGCTGTAGGCTTCGAGCGCGTGGGAGTAACCGTTGGCGCGATAATCAAAGGAGCTCAAGTATTGTGCTTCAAAACTTAGGGACTCAGTGAGGGTGGGCATGAGGTGCCGTGCAACTCCCAAGAGGCCCTTGTTTTCCACCGCGTCGATCGTAGGATTGTAGTACTCCATTTCATAGCCGCCGATTTTTTCGGTGTGCAGGATGCGGGTCCAGCTCGCATCTGAAGTGCCGGGAAACATCGTAATAAATTTCCCTAGTTGCCATTCGGGGCCTGAGAAGGCGCCCTTCTTCATGGCATCCAAAATCGTGTGATATGCCAGACCATCGATGCCGAGATAGACGGAGGTTTCTTTGGGGGCTTTTGAGCCCGCTTTAAAAGGAATGCTGTTCATGAACGCGTATTCATACCAATCGCAACCCGAGAGGCTTGCAAAAGCAGCCACGGCGGCGATTGATAGAGCGGCAAGCAGGCGGCGTTTCATAGGTAAAATCCAAGGCTCACAAGCGGTGAAGCTTGCAGCGAATCCGGGCGAATACGATAAAAATAACCAATTTTAAATTCTGCCCAGGAGTTTGAGAAGCGATAGGAGCCGCCAAGGTAACTAAAATCATGTTTCCAAATTCCAACTTCGCCAACGTGGATTGAGAGTGAGTGGTAAGTCTTGGCTCGAAATTCCGAAGAGAGCGAATATCCGGGATACATTTCATTGGCGAGAGATCCAGTCGTGTGCAAAGTGAGGGCGGTCAGGGATTGATGGACGACGAGCCAATCTGCGATATCATGGGTCGCAGAGACCGAAGCGGGAATGATGACCACGGAAAAATCTGGGTTGTCTAATCGCGAAGTGTACATGGGAGAGAAGAAGGAGCGGCTGGCGCCCTTCATGAGCCACGAGGCCCCGAGTTGGGCGGAGAGGTGCCAGGTGGATGTCTCAAAAATCCTGAGTTTCGTGTAGGCGTTTGGCGTGCGATACATGAGGCCTAGAGGTTGCACTCCGACTTGCGCGATGTCTTTGATTCCGATGTGGGCGTCGTTTGTTCCTAAGTAGCCTTCGCGATGTTTTTCGGTGAGTCCCGTGTTCTCCCAAATCGGGTAAAACCCTGTTGTAGTTTGGGTTGGCCCTTCGTTTGCGAGCGCAAGGGTGCTCGAAAGAGTGCTTAAGAAGAGGGCGAAAAGGGTGAGATTATGGTGTGGTGCGAACTTCATGGTGCATCATATATAACGCAAGGCGTCTAGATCTGCAAGGGTGAATTTATGGGCGGGTGTGGTCTAGCGAACTTCCTTAGCGACGCTATCCAGTTTTCGGAATAGATGGGAATTGCGTGATACGCAGCCCCCCCATGAAGGCGATGCAACCCTCATTTTTGTCGTTAAAAAACGAACAGTTACTCGTAGACGCAAGACCTGCTGTAATTGAACGAAGTGTACCTAAGCGTTATTGTTGCTAAATGGTTTCCGATGAATTCCGGAATTTGGATAGTGAACCAGTGGAGGTTGTATAAATTGATCTCACCATTGCGGGAGCTAACGACCGATAGTTTTCTTAACTAACTCGTTCTCGCCTTCAAGATCCCCGCAATCTCATCTTCGCTAACCGTCGGGCGTTTGCCACCCAGGGCTTGAAGGGTCGCTTGCATGCGGTTGATTAGGATCTTTTGCTCTTCAGAAGTTTCTTCGGTGTAGTGCACGAGCAAGTATTTCACCGTTGTTAGCGCATCCCAGAGGCTTCCCACGCATTTACGCAGCTGCGGTCGGGTCTGGGCAATTGCACCTTTGATGGCGATTTCTTCGCCAAAACCTGCGATTTCCGCAATATGAGGGAGGCTGAGTTGTTGGGCCGTTCCGCGAATGGCAAACATGCGCTCGGCAAAAACCGCAAAGAGCCCTTTGTGGGTTTCGAGGTTCGATTCAATGGTGCTTAGTGTGTTTTCTGCAATTGCTGCAAAACCACTGAGTTCGTCTATGAATTCTTGGATCTGGGAATGCCGAGGATCGGTGGAGGAGGTCATGTGAGCACCTTTCTCTTAAGTAAAACGCTATAAACTTTGTTTTGAATTTGCGCCTGGGTCAAAGGCTTCACGATGTAGTCATCAACTCCGGCAGCCACTGCATCGAGGACCCTGTCTCGGGTATTTTCGGCGGTGACCAAGATAAAAGCAATTCCGCAAAACTGCGGGTGATTGCGCGTGTAACGGAGGAGCTCAAAGCCAGTTGTGGGATCCATATGCCAGTCGCAGAGAATAAGTTGAAAAGGCTGGGTTTCTAAAAGAACCTTTGCTTCTTCGCCGCCACTCGCCGTAACAATTTTCTTAAATCCACAGGTACGCAAGAGCTCCTTTACGTGGATTCGGATCGAATTCACGTCATCCACGACAAGAATGTTGATGTCTTCCCGGAGCATACCTCAAGTTTCCACTATTCTTCCCCAGGCTGCAAGTCCGAGTTTAGATCCGAGTCTCAACTTTTTCAATCCGAGTGCAGTGCCGATCTCCTCGTGTTTGCGTGTTGCAGAGGATTTCCCCTCGTTGGGGTTTTTCTTCTGAGGGGTCGTCCTTCATCCGGCAGCGCCGTTTGCCGGCAGCTCCGCAGGTGAAAAATTCCCAATCAGATCCTTCAGGATGCGCGGGGCTCACGAGGCGATCGTATTTTCCCACCGGAAGGGCGTTGAGGATTTCTGATAAGATCTTTTCTTTGCCTTTCTTTAGGGGCTTTCGAAAAAGTACCAGGTAACTAAAGGGCAGGGTCTTGCGATCCATTCCCGTCATTCGTTCGAGGATTCTCAGGTATTCGGGCCGCTCCCAAGTCACATCTTCGTGGCACCAATCTTCACTGTCGGCGAAGGCATCGCATTTTTGAGAACCCAGACAGGGGAGGAGAATATCCACAAATTCCCAGCGCTTCGGGTCTTCTTCTTTGAGTTTGAGGATCTCTTTTCTAATCGCCAATAGTTTTCGTGATTGCAGCCGCAACGCGGGCTCTATGAGAATGACTAAGCCATTCTCTTCAAGGTGGCTTCTCCAGGCTTCCATCAGGCGTCCGGCAATAACGTCAGGCGTCTGGGGGTGTTCGTTTAAGAAATAGCTTGAGACCCAAAGATTAAATTTCGGGGCTGTCCGCGGCAGCAAAGGTTTTGAATAATCGACTTTTCCAGAGAATTCGCGGACCGACCAGTTCGCGAGTTCGGAGCGCCCAAAGACAAATTCTGCCCATTTTGAACCGAGTTTGAGGATTCCTGTATCTTGTTCCATGAGGGCCCATGACCCTTTGCTGGGGATACCTAAAGCACAGTGTTTCAGGGCCAGCGCGAGTCCACTGGCCGAAGAAGCAGGCCCGCATCCAAAATCAATGGCGCGAAGAGTCTCTGCCCCTTGCCACTTGAAGCCTAGTCGCGCAAGTTCGCTAAAAACCGAAGCCATTCTAAAAGCATTGGTCGGCATAAAAGCGAGAAAATAAGCGAGCCGCAAATTCGCAGGGTTTGATCCGAGTTTCCAATAGGGCTCTAAGGCAGAGCCTTTTTCGGCCTCTTCTCGATTGAAGAGCGCGGAAAGCCGTTCAATATGAGGCGCTACCGAGCGCATCAAAAATCGTTTTGACCGCAAGGTCTCCCCCTCGGGTAATAGGTTCTCAGCGAGCGTGAACTCTTGGAGGAGCGCCTCGAGGGGATTAAAAAAAGCTTTAATTAGTTCGGGTGAGGTTTTCAAGTTTCTAGCCTTTAGCTAGGCTATACGTTAAATTCTCTAGGTGCAAGAGCAGGTCGGATCTCCCCGTATTTTGATTCTAGGAGCGAGAGGAGAGCCTCGGGGCGTGGCCCTGTCTTTGGGGAGCGAATTTGAAGCGCGCGGCTTTCATGCTTGCTATGAGAATGAGCTTAAAGGTTCCAGCACAATCCCTGGGCTCTTGCGCGTAACTTTGCGGCGTTTTCGCGAACAGACGCCGGACGGTGAATGCTATGTGCATCCCGGGCTCAGTGATTGGGGGCATCGGCCGGAGTTAGTGACGTATTGTAATGAACTTGGGATTGTGGCGCTTGCTCCTTCTGCACGAGTTCTCACCTTGTTTGGAAATCGATTGAGTTTGCTCGAGTTTGCCTCTGGATTGGGGATGCGAACACTTATTTCCGAGGGGGGGCCATATCACTCGTTTAGTGAGGTGGAGCGTCTTCTTAATCAAGAATCGTATTCTTTCCCGATCGTTTTGAAATCTTGTCGTGGTGATCCCACACTCGCGACGCTGACTCTTCAGGATCGTGAAGATTTTTATCGCCGCGTGCCGTTGTGGATGGAACAGCTCCATTTTCACTTGGGAGAGGTGATGGTGTTTTGTGAAAAGGCGGTTGAGGATGCGCGCCTTATTTCTGTTCCTTTTGCGCGGTTTATGGATGGGCGTTTCGAGACTTTTGCCATGGTGGATTCTTCGCTTCGCGTGGGGCATCGGCGGATTTTGGATATCGCGCTCATGCCTACCGGTTTGGATTTGAGCGAATTGAAGGACTCTGCTCGCCTTGTGGGGAGCTCTTGCGGTTTTGTGGGAGTTGGATCTTTTGATTTCCTGGTGAGTTCTCAGGGAACCTTCCTTGTGGGTGGGAAAGCGGGGCTTGATCCTGCTTTTCGTCTCTGGGAGGGGGTGGCGCAAACGTGTGCCATAGATTGGCAACTCGCTGCTTTAGGGAAAACGATCTCAACACAAGAGATCGAAATGCCGGTTCAACGCCCGGAAGCGCCGCGATTTGGATTGCAGCTGACTTTGCAAGCCTGGGATACTTGGCTGGGTTTTCCTAAGCCTGGGACGATTGCTGAAGTGGTACAGGGGGCGGGTTTTGAGTCGCCGTCGACAAAAGCATTCTTTCAGTTCTGGATCCGTAGCTCGCAGCATATTAGGTACTTTGATGAAATCCCTTTGGGTTCTCTCACCGTGTTCGCTCCCCATAGATCGGAGGCTTTTGCGTTAGCTCGTGGAATGCTCAGGGAATCCTGGATTTCCGGCTCTCTTGCAACCACCGAAGGTTACGCGCTGGAAGTGCTGGAGCATCCGTTTGTATCTGAAGGTATTTATCACGCGGGATTCTTAGATGAGGAGTTTGTACGTTCTACACGTGATTTGCCACTTTTTGTGGGACTCCTTGATGCGGTTTGTGAGGAACTTCTTGTGGGGCTTGACCCTAAGCCTGGTTATCGTCCTATTTTTCGGCTTTCGCGCGAGGGAGGGGGGGGGGCTGCTCGGGCCGCGCCTCGAAGCGCGAAAAATAGCGCTCTTCCCCTCCAGTGGAAGCAATCCCCAATAG
>JBBCAV010000343.1:0-4949 GCA_051382305.1 Bdellovibrionota bacterium FG-2 | reverse complement strand
AAGTACGAGGACATTTACTTGAAGAACTACAGAACTGGTGGTGAGTTGCACGGCGGCGTGGGAAATTACTTCCAGTTCTATAACACTGAGCGACCTCATCAGGCGCTCGAATATCTGACACCATTGATTGTCTACGAAGGAGGACTGGTTCGGTGAGTTTATTAAACAGCCTTAGTGTAAAATACCATCTTATTTTATGTTAATTTTTGTCTAGACAATGGGGTCCACTTTACTGATCGAGCCGTCCGGATAAATGCCAAAATTTTCCCATCAATCTTTTGGCGATTCTTTGAACTAACGGCAACGTCTGATTGAACACCGCAGCTACCTTGCTCGCGATAATTCCTCACAAGCTTTCCAATATGGTTCGGCGACAATTCAAATACATCGCTCAACACCTGATACTTAATCCTGCAGCATTGATGAAGCTGAACGATCGTGTGATTGCGCGAGAAAAAATCGTCGCGCTCATAACGAGCAAATAGGGTGCTCTTAAAAAACACAAACACGTCGTCATCCTGTTTCAAAATCCGTAGTGCCATCATCCCCTCATCCACAAGTCGGGGCGGGCTCACAACACATTCCGTTTGAATTTTCGTCGCCAACTCACCCATAACGCTCCCACCCAAGAATTCTGAATATTTTGACAAAATGCATCATCTCGTTCGTTGCATCAAGGTTACACCACACGCCTACAATATCAACAACTTCTCTAATTTTTATTGGGGGCTATTCGGAAAAAACTGGAGTTCTGAGATAAGAGATGGGCCAACTGCCCGACAAACTAACACTAAAATCAGCCCAAGCAACTCCAACTTACCCCTTGAGCGCGCCCAAGATTTCCTTATGCCCAACCACCCCGCGCCAGCGCTTCACCACGTGACGTTTACGATCTAAGAGCAAAAGATAGGGCTTCTTATCTCCTTCAGTGACAACCCGGAGCTGCTTCAAGAATTCTTCATCAGGAACCCACTGATCAAAAGCGGGACGATGGCTCTCCAAAAACGTCAGATACTCTACTTCGGTCCCGCGCACGGGCACACCCAAGACGAGTAGACTCTTGCCCTTTTCCGCCGCGCGATCCGAGGCAACATTGAGTTCTTCGAATTGCTGAGCACAAGAATCGCAAGCCGGTGTCCACACCTGTAACAAAACAAAATTTTCCGTGGCACTTTCAAGTTTCAGTGCAAGTGAGGGGCTCATGATCAAATTACCCGAAGCCTGAGTCGCCTCTATCGTAGGAGACGCCAAAACAGGCTGGCTCAAAACCAAAAACAAAATTCCTATGACCGCGAAAAATTCTTTGAAACACATAGGCTGTTGGAATACCCGCCTATTGCACCCCTGTCAAGAAGAGGGATTGCTGTATTTGATCCAGTGGGCGGCGGATTTTTCAACGGCGTTTTTCCGCTTATCGTAGCGCGTTATCATATCGGGAGTCGCCCAACCCGCAAACTCCTGAATCGCGCGATCAGGCACGTTGTGATCCCGAGCATTTGAAATCGCCGTCGCCCGACACGAATGAGGAGAAACTCGGCGCTGAATTCCGGCAAGTTTTGAATAACGTCGCACCAGATAAAAGATCGCGGAAGGATCTAAGGGTTTTTCATATTCTTTGGTCCGATTGTTTCGAGTGGGCCCAAACAAAAACCCATCAATACTAGCGTCTTTGCGACTCATCTTAAAGTAACGCTCAAGCGCCGCCCAGACAGCCGGAACCAGCGGAATCAACCGCTCCGCGTTCCCCTTCCCCACCAATTTCAAAACTCGCTGGTGCCGCTCGAGACTCAGATTCGAAGTGCGAAGCGAGCACAACTCAGATCGCCTGAGCCCACAATAAAAGAGCAGCATCAAGATCGCAAAGTGCTGCACCCCAGCGGAACTATGAAGATCCGGCTGCCCAAGCACCCTCAAAACCTCTTCATCTGAAAAACCCGAAGTCTTAGAAATCCGTTTCGGATTCAAAAACCGCACGCTCGCCACCGGACTCTTTTCGATCACCCCATCCTCAACAAGCCAGCCAAAAAAACTACGAAGCGTCGCCAAGTGCCGATCGACACTTGTGTGCTGCAAACCTTCGCTCAAGAGCGCGTCTTTGTAAGCGATGATTGTAGCGCGGTCCAAGGTGCGGGCGAAGACGTCCGGGCCTTTTTTAAATTCCCGAAGCAGCAAGAATTTCACAAAACGCTTCAAATCTTTGCCGTAGGCGCGCCGAGTGTGCTCCGAGCGCTGATCGAGCAAAAAGGCTTCGATCTTATCTCTGAGCGCTTCATTGGGACGGACAAATTGTGCGAGGGTGAGTGATTGAGAAGACAGGAGCGCGGGATGCGCGGCCTGCGGCTGTGGCGATTGCGCTACGAGCGCATTTTGGGGGGACAGGGAGCGCGGCCGGGGGAGCTCCGACTTGCGTCGTGGCTTTCGGCGAATTCGTTTTAAGAGAAGCGATCCGAGTTTCACTTACAAGTCTCCCGATTGCACGATCATGCTCATTTTCATTGCGATGTGGCAACTAGCTTTCTTAATCCAGGGATCATTTTGAACCTGCGTCCAATCAAGCACATGAATATTCGCTCTGCCCTTGCCTTCAACCAGCGGAATTTTAAAAAGTAGACCCGCATTTTGACCATGGGGCCGACCATTTCTCTCGGGTTCGCTCATTTTCCTATTTTGCGAACTGCTACTTAACAAAAATCGCAATTTGCGCGACATTTACTGACGCTTAAACGGCGAAAAGTGGTGGCACCTGACTAATCTTGACGCTCATCACGCTCATCACGCTCATGCCCCTCATGAATCCAGGCGTGGTGCATGCGGCACACGGTTACAAGATTTTCCAAAGTATTTTCTCCACCCAGGCTCACGGGAATTTTGTAATGAATCTCTACCCATCGGCCCTGACTGCATTTTCGCCCGTTTCCGTGAACGTACGCGCACTCTCCTTGATCCCGCAATCGGATTTGGTGAAGTAAATTGGCCGGAATTGGCACGCGTTTACGTTCTGGCGCGGCGCCGCTCATCGCCTGTCTCGATACAGGTTGCACACTGGCTTGCGGCGCTTTTTGCGCCTGTTTTCCCTTTCTATTGATCTGCCGTTTTGCGCGCCTCACCGGATCGTGGCGCTTGAGATACTCTCCCGTCATTTGCACAATCACTTCTTCAAGCGTCACGAACCTCCCCTTTGCCTGACTCAAGAGATCTTGCACGCGCCTTAAGTCTAGCATGTCCTTCTCAAAAAGCCCCACTTCTAGCCGCACGCGATTTTCGGTCACGTAACTCACATTTTCTGGTGTGGCGGCTTCGGGTCTGACCTTCACGATTTCTTTTTCAAGTTGGCGCTGGGACAAGGCGGCGGCTTTTTCGAGCCACTCGGTTTTGTTTTGAGGAGTCAATACGGATGTAATTCGTCTCGCATTAGACAGCGTGATCGCACCGGTTGCAATGAGGCCTCTCAACTCCGGTACTTCGCGCGCTTTGCGAGTAACCGTGATGAGATTGTAGGCCACGCTCTCAGAGAGTCCCAGCTCACCAACGACATAGAGAAACAGGCTTGAGTGCCCGTGCTTAAGATAAACACGATGACGATCAACCTGTTCAAGGATCTCTAGCAGCTCGCCCTCAGCTCTCTTGTAGGTGGCACTAAGCACCAATGCACGTTCGTGGATTTGCTGGGAGATGGATGTGGTTAAAGTTTCGGACATGAGCATTTTCTTTTCATGAATTGAAGGCGATAATGATAATCATGAAAGTGCGCCGTAGGAGTAAAAGTAAAAAAACAGTGGTTATAAAGTGCACACTCTATAAGTGAATATGTACTATATATGGCTTGATTTAGGCTGTTTTACAAGCAAATTCTTTATAACAATCAGTACTTGTCACAGGCTTTTTCAAGAGGCGAAGCAGCGCCCAAGTACCCCGGCAACGCTTCGACTTCCCTTGCGGCCGCAAAACCGATGGCAGACTTTACCGCTTGTTCAAAATCGCCGCGCACTTCTGCCAGAGGGATCTTAGTCCTAAAATACTGCGCCCAAAGAAACTCGGCAAACGCCGTTTGAGTTTTGTCGAATGCGCCCTCTTTTCGCGCAGCCCAAGCCAAGCTTCGATAAGGATCGTCTTTCAGGCCGCCGATAGATTTGGGCAGCGCGTGGGACTGAATCGCTTTTCCCTTTTCATCATAAAGCCAAAAGTACTTAGCGGCCTCCATCTTCAGTTCGAACTGCGTGGGAGAAAACTTGGACCAATCGGCCACGACCTTTACCGCCATCTCGTCGCGTCCCAAATTGTACACGGCCCTTGCCAAATGGTGTCCGTCGACTAGCCAAGTTTTATTGCTTGGCCCAATCACGACTTCACCCGTTTTTTCGCTGAGATATTTGCAATATTTTTTATGAGACTCCGACTCGATCTTTCTAGCGCGCTCACTGACTTCAACCATTCCCACAGCAAACTGCGAAGGACGAACTGCTTTGGGATCGACGCGATAAACGTTATTCACTGACGCAGCAGCTTGCGAAAGCGGCGGCAAATCCGAGAGACAAGATTCAGCCGAAAACCCTTCGGTTGCATATAGAAAAAAACAAAACACCATCCAAGTGATCACGTGCCACCTCACCTCAATAGGTTCCTGTCTATTACACACATCTTTTGAGCCCAAGAATGTTATGCGCGGTATTCTGAAAAATACACTGGACACAGGTTGATTGTTTTGTTAACCTCTGCACGAGGGGGTTGATGACACAATCAGAATGGCAGGTAACTGGTCAGCCCCTATTTCATAAAATTGGGCAGTTCCCCGTCAAAAAGCAGTTTCAACGCTTCAGTGGGACCGACGCCGTTTTTTCTACAGGTTAAAATGTAGCTTCTAATTCGGCAAAAGATCTTAGCACCTTCCATGGATCGGAAGCAGCCGGAGATCTTCTGCTGCACCTTGGTCATCCGCAGATCATTCTCTC
>JBBCAV010000342.1:0-8183 GCA_051382305.1 Bdellovibrionota bacterium FG-2 | reverse complement strand
GCAGGAGACATCGTGAGCGCCTTCGCCCCCCGTATTTGATGCCCCAAAATTCCTGCTCGCTGGAAACTCGCCCCGACAATTGTCCTTTGCAATCGGACACCGAGGATGAAAAAAACAACCCGATGGTGGATTAATGGGCGAAGGCACATCGCCCCGCAAAATAATCCGCTCTTTTTTGTACGTCGGATCCGGGATCGGGATCGCAGACAGTAGCGCGCGCGTATAGGGATGCTTGGGATCGGCATAAAGCGCCTCGGATGTGGCCAACTCCGAAATCTTCCCCAAATACATCACCGCCACCCGGGTCGAGATATGCTCCACGACTTTCAAATCATGAGCAATAAAGAGATAAGTCAAGCCCAACTCTTTTTGCAGATCTTGCATCAGATTCACAATCTGCGCCTGAATCGAAACGTCCAAAGCCGACACCGGCTCGTCGCAAACAATAAACTCAGGGTCCACCGCAAGCGCGCGCGCGATACAAATACGCTGCCGCTGCCCCCCCGAAAACTCATGCGGATAGCGCGAAATCGCCTCTCGCCTCAACCCACAAAGGTCCAACAGCTTAACAATTCTTTGCATCCGCTCGTGCCGATTGGCCCCGATCTTATGAATCTCAAGCGGCTCCGAGAGAATATCCTCGACCGTCATCCGAGGATTTAACGAGGCATAAGGATCTTGAAAAATAATCTGCATATTGCGCCGCAATTTGCGCATCTCACTGCCGCTTATTTTCGTAATGTCCTGCCCCTTAAAAAAGACCTGGCCACTCGAAGGTTCAATCAGGCGCAAAATACAGCGACCAAGCGTCGACTTTCCGCACCCCGACTCACCGACAAGACCCAACGTCTCGCCCTTTTTGATTTCAAACGAAACGTCTGAGACGGCTTTTACACTTGCGACTTCGCGAGAAAGGATTCCACCTTTGATCGGAAAGCGTTTCACAAGATTCCGAACGGAAAGCAGGACTTCACCATTGGGCGTATTTTGATTTTCCATTTAAATATCCCTCACGCAACGAATCGAATGGGGCAGTACAGGGTCCTGAGCGATCACGCGTAAATCCGGCTCAAGTTCTTTGCACGAATCAATGACATAGGTACATCGTTCTTGAAAGCGACACCCTACCGGCAACTCAAGCATATTTGGCACAATACCCGGAATCGTCTCTAAGCGCTTCTTTTTCACCTTGCCCGTAGGATCCTTCGTGAGTACCGGAATACTATTGAGCAGCCCACGCGTGTACGGCATTTTCGGATTAGCAAAAATCTCGGCCACCCGCCCCTGCTCCACAACTCGACCCGCATACATCACGGCCACTTCATCAGCCATTTCGGCAATCACGCCTAAATCGTGGGTAATGAGAATTAAAGCCATCCCGAATGTCTCCTGCAAATGCCTGAGCAAGTCTAGGATCTGCGCTTGAATTGTCACATCCAACGCCGTCGTTGGCTCATCGGCAATCAGGATTTGAGGATGACACGAAAGAGCCATAGCAATCATCACACGCTGGCGCATGCCGCCTGAGAGCTGATGAGGATAATCATCCACGCGCTTCTCGGGTGAAGGAATTCCAACTAACTGCAACTGCTCAATCGCTTTATTGCGGGCATCTTTACGAGAAAGCTTCTGGTGGAGCATCACCGCTTCCATGATCTGATTGCCCACCGTGAAAACAGGATTCAGCGAAGTCATGGGCTCCTGGAAAATCATCGAAATTTCGTCGCCTCGAATTTTTCGCATTGCAGCGTCGCTCAACTTCAATAGATCGCGACCTTTATACAGAATTTCGCCTCCGACCGTTCGGCCCGGAGGATTGGGAATCAATCGCATGATCGAAAGACTCGTCACACTCTTTCCGCAACCCGACTCGCCCACAATCCCAAGCGTTTTACCGCGGTAGACATTAAAATTCACATCGTCGACGGCCTTTACTTCACCGCCCTCGGTGAAAAAAGAAGTCCGAAGACCTTTCACCTCAAGCAGTTTTTCATCATTCTGTTCCATCGAGCACTCCTACTTAATTTTGGGATCCAAAGCATCCCGAAGGGCGTCCCCTAAAATATTAAAAGCCAAAACCACAAAAAACATCGCAATCGTTGCGCCTGCCAATTGCCACCAAACTCCACGCGCAAGCTCAAGCTTCGCATCGTCAATCATAACCCCCCAGCTCGGCTGCCCCTGCACACCTAAGCCCAGGAAGGAGAGAATGACTTCAGCTTTGATCGCCGACATGAACTGCATCGAAAGATTGATGATCACAAAATGCGAAACGTTCGGAAAAATATGCTTAAATATTTTAGAGAAGTGAGACGCGCCCAAACTCTCAGCCGCAACCACATAATCACGCGTCTTATGCTTAATGAACTCCCCACGGATCACACGAGCCAAGCCCACCCATGCTACTACGGACAGCGCGATATAGATCGAAGTCAGCCCCTTACCCAACGCATAGGTAATCGTAATGAGAAGCATGAACGAAGGAATCGACGAAAGAGTAGTATAAAACCACACGACAAAATCATCAACCCAGCCACCGAAATAGCCGGCGAGCGCTCCAAAGGTCACGCCAATCGGGACACTGATCAGCGATGAAACCAACCCCACGCTCATCGCAATACGTGTTCCCTGAATCACTTTGTAAAGCACACTTCGACCGAAAATATCTGTCCCAAACCAAAGCTCGATCTTATCAAAAGAAGGCGGCGCATAGGCCCCCCCCACCACGCCATCCCAGGGTGAAGCCAACCATTCAAGCTTTGTCGCAATCGCGAGAATTGAATAAAATATAACAATTGCAAGAGAGACCATCGCGTAGCGATCTCTCTTCAAGCGAATCCAGGCATCACTCCAAAGACTCTTGCCCTTAGCAGCTTTTTCTGAAGAAATTTTTGCTGTAGCAGCTATTGAGGCACTACTCATTTGAGACTCACTCTCGGGTCAACCAGGGAATACATGACGTCAGTGGCTAAGTTACCAAAGATATACAAAAGTGCTTCAACCGTCGTCATCGCTTTAATTACTGGAAAATCACTGTTGTGGATTGCATCCAAAGTCATTCCGCCCAAACCTGGAATCCCAAAAAACCCTTCGAGCAAGAAAGACCCCAATATCAACATCGGAATCTCAATCACGACATTGGTCAAAATCGGAACCATCCCATTCTTAAGAACATGAACGAAGAGCACCTTGGACTCGCCTAAGCCTTTGGCGCGTGCGGTTCTCACGTAGTCTTGATTGATTTCTTCAAGCAGCGCTGTCCGGTAAAAACGAACATCATGCCCTAGGCTCAAAACCACCCAAATGATGATGGGCATGGCCACATAGGCAAACCGATCCGGCCACTCCACTTCAAACCCAGCGATTGGGAACCATCCTAGTTTATAGGCCAAGAAGTACTGACCGAACAGAATGTACGCTAGAGATGAAAGACTCATCCCAAACACGCAGAGGATGACCATGACCCGATCGATCCAACGTCCGCGGTAGTAAGCCACAAGCAATCCGATCGAGACGGACAACACCGTGGTAAAGAAAAAGGCAGGGATTGCTAACGTTAGTGACGGCCCAATCCCGTTCATGATCATTTGTGTGATCGGCTGCTTGGTCGCGTAGCTGCGGCCAAAATCAAAAGTCAGGATCTGCTTCAAATACTCATAAAACTGCACAACCATGGGTTGATCAAACCCATACTCATGACGAAGCTCTGCGATTTGCTTCGCATTAGCGTGTTTTCCAAGCATTTGAAGGGTAGGATCACCCCCCACGAGATTAAACAGGACAAAGATGATCAGCGCGATTCCAAAAATCGTCGGAATCGCGTGAATCAGCCTTCTTGCAATATAAACAAACATGAAGCCTTCACTTCTTGAGGGACGGATCTGCTCTATAGTACTTTGCCTTCGCATGGTCAAATTCATGATACTTAAAGTTTTTGAGCCAAGGATAGGTCAGCGCCATATTTAAACGGTGTCCGCCAAAAATCCAGGGACAATCTTCGACTAAGATCTTGACCATCTCCCGATAAATCGCCGTTCTTTCAGGAGAATCCTGGAACAACAACGCCTTCTCATAGAGTTTATCAAACTCAGGGTTTGAATAATTCGAGTCGTTTGGTCCAGGCGATCCATTCTTCCCATAGAAGAGCTGCAGAAAGTTTTCAGCATCCGGATAGTCCGCACCCCAAGAAAAAGACCACATCTGACCCTTCTTGTTTTTCACTGAAGCCTGAAACTCTGGCCAAGAATAGGTGCTGACCTTTAACTGAACACCGATGGCCGACATCATTTTCTGCATATACTCGGTCCCCTGCCGACTCGTACTATCAGCTAACGTGATGTACTCAAAAGGAGGCAAACCCTTGCCTTCTGGGAAACCTGCCTTGGCCAACAAGTCTTTCGCTTTTGCGACATCATAAACACGATAGGGGTTCTTAAATGCAGGATCATAGCCCGTAATTCCGGGAGGGACCGGCCCCTGCGCCGCTAGCGCCTGGCCATTATAAAAGGTTTCGATATACTGAGCTTCATCATAAGCCAGACTTAACGCCTGGCGCAGAAGCTTATTCTTACCCACCAAGGGATCGGTCATATTAAAAGACGTATGTGTAATATCGAGCTGAGGCTCAGTCGCGAATCTAATCCCCTTCGACTTGAGTTCGGGGTTCAATTGTTTATTGGGCCCAATCGCCTGAGAATAATTGTCTTTAGGAATAGGAGATAGGTCGAGCTTACCCGCGAGAAAACTTAGCCAAGCAGGCTGGGATTCGACCAAAATCTGAAATACAAGCTTATCCGCCAAAGGCAGCGGCTTTCCCGCATCTTCAAGCATTCCTGATTCTTTATCCTTTGCTTCGCCTTCACTCGGATAGAGTTCTTTGCGATAAATGGGGTTTCTCACCCAAACCACCTTTGAGTTTGGATCAAACTCTTGAAGCCTGAATGCTCCAGTTCCCACGGCGTGATTGATAAACTCTTGACCATAAGCTTCTGGACCTTCGTGGGGCACAACAAAAGTAAACGGCATCGCAAGCGCATAGAGGAACTGTGCAGAACGTTGAGTGAGTTTAATCTGGAGCGTATAACGGTCCACAATTTTAAGCCCCTCAACCGGCTTTGCATAATCCGAAGTTCCCGCCTTTGCGGATTCATCATGCCACTCATTAAGACCCACGATTTTGCCGTCAAAAACCCACCATCCAGGGGACATGAGCTTAGGATCAGCGAGACGCTTCCAAGAATACACGATGTCTGATGCCTCAAACTCACGGCCCTTGCCACCAGTTGCCTTGAAACAAGGATCGTCTTGAAAGAGAACACCCTTCTTGATTTTGATTGTGAGTGTTTTTCCATCGGCACTCACCTCGGGCATACTTTCAGCCAGATTAGAGATAAGAACATAAGGGCGCTTCAAATAATGATACTGAAGAAGTCCTTCATAGGCGTGACTGGATTGAATTCCCGAATACAAATCATCGGCATTAACCGGGTCCAAACCCTTAAGTTTAGCTTGAATCGATAGATGAACTGTATTGGGGGGATCCTTCTTTTTCGAAGTACATCCCGCCAGGAGAGAAACCAGAATCAAACATACCACACCAGAAGTTAAGAGTTTTTGAAACATACCCGTTAGCATCGCTAAGGCCGACACAAGTGTCCATTTTTTTTTCGAGGCCAATGAAATAATCGTTGGACTCCGAGTGGCTTCCAATTGAGACTTTCTCAATGGAATTTGATTTCTCAACATTGGCCGCTGGCTTTGTCTTTGGTGTTTTTGGATTCTACCTGATTAAACATGGGAAAAAGGCAGCACATATTCCGAGTGTGACTATTGGCCTAACTCTGCTCGCGTACCCCTATTTTATAACTAATCCGTATCTCGTCTGGGGATTGGGCTTTGGGTTACTTTATCTGGCCTATCGGCTGGCTCGTTACTAAAGAATCTCCCGGTCTTTCCACCGAACCTTGACCTCGCCCCGAGCTGACTTCGCCTCCCACTTGCGCGGAATTGCCGTGCGGTCCTCAGGATCATCAAAAGTAAATTCCACCACAAGGGGAATCGACCCTTTTCTCTCCCATTTCAACGCCTCAGGCCAAGGCCTGCCTGCCCATGACCTAAAAGAATAAATAAAACGCTCCGCATCACCCTCGAGCGTCCTTGGAATCGAAACATCCAACCGACCCGTGGAATCGATTTCAACCTTAGAATCTGCTGACTCAGCCGAACCGGAAGGACATGGGATTCGCCCCAAGAACAGCTCCGTCGCCCATCGCAAAGGAATCCCCCCCCACGACACTTGCCCCTGCTCCAGAACCTTGTTCTGAGCCGGCACCTCGATTCGATAAGTTTGATTCTTTACAGAAATCAAAGCCTCGGTGCCTCCCAAAAGGTTCGTGACCTCCAGGCGTAGCTCAGACCCCTCGGCAGTCGCCTTGGCCTCTACATTGGCCGGAAACTGCCCCGAAGCCTCCTTGGACTTCGCCTTGAGCCAGACCGAGCCTTTGACTCCTTTGGTTGTGCGACCCAAGCTACAGGCAGAATCGAGCCAGACTTTGTATTCTTGCGGGGTTTTGGGCTGAGTTAATTCTTGCGCACTACGCACCCCTTTTCCCGCGCAGGCGGGGAAAAAGACGAGGGATAGACCGAGGGCACATGCAATAACAAAGTGAAATTTGCCGTCTGCGTTTCTTCGTTTCATCGCCTTTATCATTTTGGCTATCCTCGCGGCATCAATGTAAAGCTGCAAGGGGCTTTTCGCGATTATGGCCCTAATAAATAGTGCTCTTTAAATATCTGATGGTTTTACTCAAAACACCTGTCGCGCGACATGAGCGTGCGCGTCATCTTCATGCACATGAAACCGTTCATCATTTTCACTCCGGCGGACTTTAATTAGGGTGTTCAAATCACTGTGAACCTGGGATTTTTTTGTTGCGCTACGTCACTGGGGGGGCAAGTAACTTCCCGTGACAATTATTAACCGTCTCGGGGCTCGCGGAACGATGGTCGTTCCTAAAGACTCGGGGACATCTATCTTGGAGAATTGACATGAAAGCAATTATTACGAGTCTTGCCTTATCAGCACTGATGTTATCGGGAGCAGCGTTTGCAAGCCAATATCAATGCATGGGAAGTGTCCTTACAAATGACGGCGCTCCCATTGGGGGCGCCGTTTTTTCCTCGAGCGCAGAACATCCGGAGAACTCTCTCACGGCGGTAATTGGAAACTACGAATTTTCAGCAACACCGGATCGCCTTGAGTCTGGTGCGGAAACACTCACTCTCACTGTTGCAGATAAACGGATTGCCAGTGGAGAAGGCAAAGATATGATGGCCCTTAATTATGTTTCTAACCGTCCCGAGTTTGTAGGAGCAACATTTTCTCCTACAAACTCGGGACACAAATCTAGCGGGAACGTGCTTTCGTAATTAGAAAAACACCGAATTCTCAACTCATCAACTCCCCACTAAACCCTTCAGCCATAAAAGCGCTGTGCTGCCTTCGATCTGCAGTAAGGTACTCGATCGCACCCGTCCCCAACTGCGCTTGAACTTCAGCAGCAGACGCCAAATGAAGCGCATCAAGCGTTCTGAGACCGATCCCCGAACGATGCCGACGAACTAGCGTCCTCGCATGACTCAAAACGGCAGGCGTGAGCTGAATCAGCTGCAAACGGCTCAAGACAGATTAAGTGCCTTCCCGGCAATAGGAAGCCCACTTGGGGCAGTGGAATACTGAAACGATAATCCAGCCTGGCATTCTACGGCAGAAAGCTCGCTTGTAAAAGCATCACGCGAACCGACGAGAGCCGGCACGCGCTCGGCTTCAGTCACGCATTCGGCACTCATTTTGCTCTGCGGTTCCTGCCAAATTAAGCAGAAGTGGATGGAACCACCCCCCTTCCTGGTAAGAAAGGAGGTGATCCCAATGAAGAATAATAGAATAACCAACTATTATCTTTATCGGCGGAAGCTAGAAAAACTTAAACGAAAAACCTGCCTACACTCTTCGTCCTTGCTAGGTTTTTATTTCTTCTAGCGTAAGCATTCAGTAAACCCGCGTTAGGTTTTTCTGATGATTCCGAAATAAGAGCTGAACACACCAAAGAGTCCGCGATAATGTTTCTGTAGCGCATGTGCTACTCATCCTCGCCGAGCAATCATACTAACCAAAGCATCTTGCT
>JBBCAV010000341.1:0-1758 GCA_051382305.1 Bdellovibrionota bacterium FG-2 | reverse complement strand
CCGATCAACGAGCGACCTACTTATCGAAAAAAAAGGCGCTCCTCTCTCATTTTGAACAATTAGTGAAACCCACTAGCGATAAACCCCCTGCCACCCATTCACAGCTTGAAAAACTCCTCAAAGAGGACTTGCTGCCCCTGATGACTTCCTATCAAGCCACTCCATCCAATAGTCTTGCGCAGGTTCTCAAATTTGGCCTTCCGTATTCTGGCCAAATCCACGGCAATCAAGCCGAGTGGCCGGATGACGTCAAACCCGCAGCCCTGGCCACGAGCCTTCAAGAGACGCTTGCCAAACTTGCCGCCATCGAAAAATCGATCCCCAAAGGGGACAAAGAACGGATGAAGGCCTTTTTGGCGGATAAGCAGAAGATCGTCGACGCTTATGCCGAGATGATGAAGAAATCCAAAAGCGGATCAGGATCCGTTTCACTTTCGGATTTTACCCAACTTCTGAAGACGGATGTCTTTAGTATCCTCAAAAGTTACGGAGTCTCAGTCGGAGACCTCATTAAGATGGTTTTCAAATTCGGACTCCCCCACCTTTCACTCTCTAGCCTTTCGGCAGAGCTCGGAAAATCCGATACTTCCAAAACCGAAGGAGAGCGAGGAGCAGGAAAGTCAAAAGGTGGCTCAGGATCTTTGGGTGATTTTTTTGGGTCCATCGGATCCGGGATTTCTGAGCTGTTTTCATCCAGTTCATACGTCACCCCTTTAGGGAAAAGTGAGAAAAAAGGGTATCACGTCCCAGCCCAGTTGGATTTTATGATGCTAAAAACAAAAGTAACCGATCCCTCCGACTCAGACATCTTCGATTATCTTAATGAAATTGAATTCACTGATTATGACACACATGGAATCATCACCCGTTACGAGGTCTTATTTAGAATTCGTAATCAAAAACACAATTTGGCCTTTATCGAAGCTCTAAAACAGGGCCAAAAGGCATTGGACCAAGAAGTGGGTCACCTTTTAAAAGACGAGTTTCAGGCCTTTAAAAGCCGTAATACCGAAAATTTTTCACAGGCAGACGAGGTTCTGGCCATTTTACGCGATCCTATTCAACTTAGCAAAACGCCCGAAGTTCACTCAGTCGGAATCGGAATCATCGAGCTACTCGACAAGGCCCATACAAACACGATGACCGCGTGCCAGGCTTATTGTACGGCCTTTCCTGACGCTACTCTTGCTTGCTGCTCAACCTCACGCCTGAGGCTAACGTCAGATAAGACTGTGAGTCAATTCTATCAAGACCGGAATGAAGTTCGTCGTAAAAGCCTTCAGTACGACACTT
This sequence comes from Bdellovibrionota bacterium FG-2, assembly GCA_051382305.1. Classification (GTDB taxonomy): domain Bacteria; phylum Bdellovibrionota; class UBA1018; order UBA1018; family UBA1018; genus CAIRTR01. The sequence goes on along the minus strand of JBBCAV010000341.1, from coordinate 465 downwards.
CAAGCGAAGTTCCAGAGCTTCAAGCCCGTTTGAACGAACTCAACGAAGCCTTGAGTCACTTCAAAAGTAAGATAGAGAAAAATCCCGATGTTTTAGTCCGCCTAGCTAGCATCCTGCCCGAAGAAAAGCGCACCTACTTAAATACGCTTTTAAACTTCATTGACAACAGGGACAACAGGAGACGCCCCGATCACACACCAGAAACACATGTCATGACCGAAAATCTCCGGAGCGTTCTGGATGACCCAAAGAAAGTCACCTACGAAATCCCGCCACCTGGAATCGCTCCCCATTCTGACCAGCCTGAATCGCTCGAACAAACGCCGATAGACGAGCTCAAACAGATTGCTCGCCTCTCGCATCGCCCCGGATCCCGCTTAGTCACCCAGAAACCGGAGCCAACCCCAGAAGAGCGAGCCATCAACCTTGAAGCACCCCCAGTGGCAGCAGTACCCATCTCAATAC
>JBBCAV010000340.1:0-5418 GCA_051382305.1 Bdellovibrionota bacterium FG-2 | reverse complement strand
CATGCGCTACAGAAACATTATCGCGGACTCTTTGGTGTGTCCAGCTCTTATTTCGGAATCATCAGAAAAACCTAACGCGGGTTTACTGAATGCTTACCCTATGTTCTTCCTTATGTTTTTGATTTCGGTGAGATACGAGCCGACAAAGCGTTTTCGCGAGTTTGTCGGCTTAAATTTGGGGTGACTTTACGAAGCTGAGTCTTATCATATACTTAGCTCCGACTTTGGGTCCCCTGTGGACCCACACCCCGATTGTGGCTCAAACGCGCCAAACATTCGGCTAACCCAGAATCCTTCCCGTTTCATAACTGCTTTCGCCTTGCTTCAGCATATTCTAGAGCTGCCGCTTCTGCAATCTTGGGATCGCTTGATAAGAGCTTTTCCAAGAGCGCTTCGCGGGCTTCGAGCTTGCGCCTGAGAGCGTTGTTCTCGCTTTGGTTTTCGTCGTCGCCAGTTGCAGGTTTTGCAGAGGTGAGTGGAAGTGGAATTTTCTCCCGAACTCCGCCTTCGACTGCTTCTGCCCTGACGAGTTTGAAAACCCGTGCCGGTCTTTCTCTCTTTTTGGAGGAGAGAGAGTCGGTGCCGCCCTTGACATCAATTCCTGCTAACCTAATGTAGCGGTGCATGGTGTCCGGATCGGCCCAGCCGCCCATCGACATAACTGTTGCCTGATCCACGCTGTTCTTTAACAGCTGCGTGGCCCAACATGCCCGAAGTGTGTGCAAGCAGATCGATGGCACTCCGATCTTATCGCAATACTTCCTTAGCACGTCGGCTCCTTCTCCGTTTCTCCAGGCATTGATCCTAGGCAAAACGTGATCCTCGGGGTGCATCGTCTGCGCTCCGAGTTCTAAGAAGAGTTCATGCAAGTCTTCGTTAATGGGGACGTGGCGCCATTCGCCGTCCTTGAGGCCTTCGACCTTTTTCGTTCCGAAGTTCCACTTTTCTTCTAAGTGGAGCATTCGCTCCGTAAGGTCAATGTGTTTGCGCTTGAGCTGGTAGAGCTCACCGCTTCGCCCGCCTGAGTGATAGGCGGCCTTCCAGACGTGACGCCATGGGTGGTTTTCCCGAAAAGCTTCATCAAGCAGGAAAGTGACTTGAAGAACGTTTAAGATCTCCGGTCGTTTTGAATCCTTGCGACTGATTCCAAATCCTTCAGTCGGAGGTGTGGTCATCTGTGGAATCATTCTGCGAACGATCCCCCATCTGAAGCACCGGCTAATGGCGACTTTAGCGTTATACATGCGGCAGTTGGAATAACCCAGGGCTGCCATTCTGTTAAACACGTCTTCGACATCGGCAGGATTGATATCGGTTGCCGGTCTTTTGAACCAGTGGCCTGTGAAATCATTAACCGCTTGAATGTAGGTCTTTGCAGTCGATATTTTCACGGGCTTTTTCAGCCGAATTCGCTCCGGATCTCTTAGCTCTTCGTTTAATCCCAGTTCCCATTTTCTAACTAAGTCGCCCCAAGTAACGCCTGCGTCTTCGAGTTCCGCAAGTTCTCTGCGGGCATCGGTGGCCAAGCCTACTTCGATCCAGTTTAGTTTTTTTCTTACGGCCTCGGGATTAGTTTCATCAAAACTGCCCTTGGCCTGCTTGCGTACTCGCAATAAGCGGTTGGCGCGACTTCTTGCCACACAACGAATCGTGTAGTGAGTTTTGCCATCCTCTCCGAGCCATGTTTCAAATGCCATTTGCTATTCTCCTTCTTGCCTTCGCCATATTTCAGCGCCGTATGGGCGCTGTGGCTGTTTGAGGAGAAAGAGCGATTAGTCTTTGGAGTTTTGTTCTCATTGCGGCAACACCAAAAATTTGGGTAATTCCGTGTCAGTTCCGAATTGTCAAAGAGCTGCCCCGAGCTTCGCCATTTTACTAGCGGAGAGGTTGGTAGGTAGTGCATAGCATTTTTGTTCTCAACTGGCATCGAGTTTATAGGGGTGGCCGTGTAGGTTTCGAGGGAGCTAGGGGTCAATAAAGCCTCATAGTATCAGCTGGTTACCGGACAAAAAACCTGTGCTATAACTGTAGAGAACAGGGAGGCCTTTATGTCAGATGAAAAGAGAGAAACGCATTACCCCAAAAAAGGGGCGGGAACGAAGCTTCGAGAGATGTCTAAGAAACTTCGCGAGAAGAGGGACGTGGCGCCAGAGTTGTTAGAAATCTTTAAGAAAAAGCCGCAAGAACCTGCCGCCGAAAATGATCATGAACCTTTGAAGAAGATTGCAAAGTCGCCTAAGAAAAGAGAGCCTGACTTAGATCTGTAATCAGTTCAAAATTTTTCTATGGCTCACTCAACAAAGTCTTTTTCAGATTTGAGGAAATTTGCTCACGATCATCAAGGTGCAACGCTTGGGTGCTTGGTTGATACGAGTATTCTTTTTTCAGTAAGCTATCCGCTCGATAAGTTTAATGAAGAAGCAGCTCAGGTTTTTGATATTTTGGGTGAATTGGCGATTCCTGTTTATACGAACGCAAATGTGCGTTCCGAATTTTTGGAGCTTCATCGAAGAGTCATGATCCCTGAAGGTCTCATTGATTTTCTCGAAGATGAGGAGAGCAGTCTGGAGCAGGTTCTCGTACAGAAACTTAAGTCATTGCGTACTCGCTATCGGCGAAATATCGAAGAAGGCAAGGGCTTCAAGCTGTCGGATTCAGAAATAAAGTTATTTAGGCATTTGATGTCCCAGTTTCGAACTCAGGAGACCGACGGGTGGTTGCTGTTTTGTCGTCACTACTTGCAGGGAAGACTTGAACCGATTTGGGAGCAGGTAGTTGAACTTATCGGATTAAATTTTATCGGTCTCCGCTCTGGTGAACGTTCGACCGAGCTTGTAGGTCAAGTTAGTTGGAAGGGGACAACGAATTTAATGAGCAAGTTTGGCATGGGATCAACAGATGCCATGATTCTGGATCTCTTCTTTAACTCAAAGTTTAAAGTGCTTTTAACATCGGATCAGGACATGGCTTATTGTGTAAATGCGTCCGGAGCTCAGGGGCGCTATGCTTTTTTGCCAAACCTAAGAGCTCATACAGCTTAAAACCAGTATCGCGCCAAAATGGCTCAATTAGCGCGCCCACTCGAATTACAGTCGCCCACTAAACCACGCCTCTGGCGGTTCCTTGCCAAATATACCCGCTAAAAAGTCGAGGCTTTGAAACTTCTCAGGCTCATAGCCAGTTGCGAGATAGACCTTTTTAAATCCGAGCTCATAAATCCTTTTTGCGACATATTCCCCTTTGATGCCATCGCCTAGATTTGCGTCGACATAGACAGGAGAGCCCTTTGCAAAGCTGGCCGCGAGTTTAAAAAACTGATCGGGATGAAAAAATGCACGAAGCTTCTTGCCACATTGTTTGGCCGAGATTTCCCAGTTCATATGGACGAGGCTGTCGTCGTCGAGCAGAATGGCATCGACTAATTCCGCTGCCACCCCAAAGGAGATCGGTACAAAACCCGCCAAGCCTTTTGGAATCAGGCGCACCTTGAGGCGCTGGCAACCTTCCATAATCTGCTTTTCTTCAAATCGGCTGGTGACAAGAATGCTCTGAGGCCCCAGTTTGAGTTCTTCGATAAGTTTTAGGCCCGTCTCCTTAAAACCCAATAACTCATAATCGGCAAGATAGAGTGCCTGCTCTGCGTCTGTTGGGTTCTCAACAATCCAAGCTCGCAACTGCTCTGGGGTTGATAGGTGATGAACAGCCATTGCTTTTTCCGAGATTCGTAGAGAATCAAACCGGCCTTGCCAGATTTGATGAATACTGGAGTCATCATCAAGCACAACGATCTTGGAGTTTGGAATCAGTTGGAGCTCTGAAACAAACCAATCGGGCGAGGGGACTTGAGGGAGGATGACTCTCACTGATGTACCCGTACCGACATCTGATTCGATGTCGAGTTGCCCGTCCCAGGATTCCACAGAAGTTTTCGCATGATAAAGGCCAAGCCCTGAGCCCTCGTTTTTTCCGTGTGTTTCGCCTTTTTTGCCCAAGTTTTTCAAAATCTCTGGCGGAATGCCTTTGCCATCATCTTGAATCGTGATGACAATCTTAGCTTCGTGATTCGTCATGCTGATCGTAATCGCCCCTTTTTCGCCAAGGGCCTCAACGCTGTTGTTGATCAGGTTGGAGAGGACGCGCTTGAATTCGGTGGGTTGAATTTTTGCAAAAAGTCCATAGGATGTCACATCAATGCGCCCGTCGATATCTATGCCGATCTTCGAGCGAAACTGCATGCGCTTTTCCGTGACGAGGGGTTCAAGGAGACTTGAAAGCAGGATCGTGGAGGAGGGTTCCGCGGTTGTGGAATGCGGTTCAGTGGTTTCGGTCAGTGCGCCGGCCTTTAGTTTGGCGTTTGCTTCTCGGTTTTTCTGCAGGAGGTTGTTGGCGATATCGTGAATTCGATTGACAGCACTTCGCAGCATAACTCTTGTGTCTTCAGGGAGGGCGGTCAGATCTTTTTCCATGGAATTAATTGCGGCTAAAGGAGAGCGGATGTCGTGAGCGACTTGGGTGGCCATTAGATTCAACGCTATAGATTTCTCCGCCTCTATACTTTTCGCCTCCAATCGTTGAAGACTTTCAAACGTCATCTGTAATACGGATAGCAAAGGGCCCCACAAAAGATTTACCCTTTTTTCGCTTGTGGTGGGGTTCTCCTGCCGACTCATTTTTTGCAGGAGTGGCAGCAGGTCATTGGCACCACGCCAAAGAAACCGAGCAAACAACCAAAGAACTAACAATGAAAGTAATCCTGTTACAATGACCGTTCTAAGCACCGATTGATAAAGGTCTCCGCTGATTTTATTGACACCCGAAAAATCTACCAGGTAACGAATGTCCCCCCATTTCTTACCGCCTGGTGAAAAGAGAATGGGAGTTGTGATCAAGTGTTTGGATGAGGAACCGGCAGCGTCCATAATCGACGGCGTGGCGTCCAAATTTTCGTACGACTGAATTTGGTAGCCATCAATAAAATGATCCGCGCGTAACTGTTCGAGATAGACCCGAGCGCCGCGGAGATTGCCTTGCACAAGGTCTGTCCTTACTACGTTACTGACTTGGGAGAGTTCTGCTTCATACCGATTCGCTAGAAATGTTTTTAGGTCTTTTTCTGTTTTTGCCGCCTGAAGCAGGCCCACAAGAAAATAGGTGCTCCCCAAAGAGAGTGTCAGCAATATAATCCAGAGAAATAGAAATTTTCGATTCATAATATTTAGTCCCTTGGTGCTATCCTAGTGGGTGTAATTGCATATTCAGTTCGCCAGAAAAGAAACTTTGCAATCTCAATGAATTCACCGGCGTTGCTCACATAGAGGGGCCGTTTTTGCTCAGTTAGAGGAGTCCATCGCGTGACCGGCATTTTGTGTTGTGCCGATATGCAAGAGAGTTGCATGCCCCCCGGTCGTGCCAGAGGCA
>JBBCAV010000339.1:0-4620 GCA_051382305.1 Bdellovibrionota bacterium FG-2 | reverse complement strand
GCCTTTTGCCGTGCCGACGATTGTCGCGGGGATGGCTTGGGTGAGCTGGCTGGGACGTTCTGGATTTTTAGCGCAAATGGGATTGCACTTGGATTTAGCTTATCGGTTTGAAGCGTTGATTTTGGCCCATGTTTTTTTCAACCTCCCCTGGGTTGCGTTTTGGATTTCAAAAGCGAGTGCCGAGGTTCCTCAAAATGAACTTGATGCAGCTGAGACTCTCGGCACATCGGCAGTTTACTGCTTCTGTTTTGTGATCTGGCCTCGAATCAAATGGGTCTTTGCCAGCGCCACTCTTCAAGTTTTTATGCTTTGTGTGATGAGTTTTGCACTGGTGCTTGTGCTCGGTGGCGGGCCGCCTGTGCAAACTCTTGAGACGGCGCTGTATTCAAGAATGCGCTACGGTTCGGTGGATCTCAATGGCGCAATGGCGTGTGCACTCTGGCAGCTAGCGATCACGGCTGTTCCTTGGATTGTTTTGCTGTCTTTGAAGAGGCGGGCGGGGGAGTCGGCTGTTACCAACCCGAATCGGGGGAGGTCTTTTTCACGGCAGTCACGGTTTCAAGAAGTTCTGTTTTTCGCCCTGGCCCTCTTTTTTGTTGTGCCCTACTTGGCAGTATTTTCTGGGCTAAAATGGCCCTCCCAAATCGATGAAATCCAATCACCCTTATGGATTTCGCTTCAGCTGGCATTAGGCACGGCTGCGGGTTCGTGTGTTGTCGCGCTTCTCGCGGTTTTGTCAGTGCTGTTTTTTCAGCCCTGTTGGCGCGGCAGAGTGAGTACCTTTCTCACCGTTCTGTATAATCTCCCTTCAAGTTTTTCAGTTTTGGTTTTGGGCCTTGGGGTTTGGATTGCGTACTCGATTTGGATGGATCCCTTTGAGGGAAGTTTGCTCGCCATGCTTCTCCTTCAGGTCACGCTTTTTGCGCCCATCGCTTTTCGTGTGTTTTGGCCGATAGCTCATCAGACGCAGCATCAACTTCTGGATGCGGCGCAAAGCTTGGGGGCCTCTCCGCTTGTGGCGTTTAGGTTTGTGGAGTTTCCCCGGTGGCGAGGGCCTCTGTTGAGTGCTTTTGCTATGGTTGCGGCCGCGGCCTTGGGAGAGGTGGCGGCGGTGAGTCTTTTTTATAGTGAGAAGTTGGTGCCGCTTCCGCTCGTGATTTCGCGGTGGATGGGGCAGTATCGTTTTGAAGAGGCTCAGTTTGTCTCGGCGCTCTTGCTTTTGGTTTCGATGGGAGTGATGGTGGCGGTTTACTTTTTGGGGGGCCCAGAAGCCCAAGGCTGCCCGGGGGAAAACCCAGGGGAAAAGAAGGCGTGAATTTGATGAGTGCAACAGACCTAGGTTTGCAGGTCAAAGGGTTCCAAAAAAAAATGGAGCACTTTGATTTGCGCGCAGATTTTGAAATTCCTCACGGTGCGCGTGCGGTACTCTTAGGAAAAAGCGGCAGCGGGAAGACCACGCTTCTTCGCGTGCTAGCCGGGATTGAAAGAACAGATGCAGGAGCGGTGGTGTTGGCCGGGGTCAAAATTTCGCTTCTTCCTCCCCAAAAAAGGGAAATTGGAGTCATTGTTCAAGAGCAGGCACTTTTCCCTGCGCTCAACGTGATTGAGAATGCGGCATTTGGTTTGCGAATGCGGGGGGTTTCTCCTGATGAGCGAATTGCGATGGCAAAACCTTGGCTTGAGCGGGTGGGGCTTACGAAACATGCGTTCACCTCGGTGACCACGCTTTCTGGCGGGGAGCGCCAACGTGTTGCGTTTATTCGAGCTCTGATTTGGAAGCCAAAACTTCTACTCTTAGATGAGCCATTTTCCGCTCTGGATGCGGAACTTCGGACAACGCTTCGGCAAGAACTGCTCGATCTTCACAAACAGTGGCCTGTGCCTGTGTTGCTTGTGACTCATGATGCCGAAGATGCAGCGGCACTTGCGACCGTCAAATTTCAGATTCAAACGAACCTTGCTGCGGAAGGTCGCGAGCAAAGAGTAGTAACTCAGGCGTTTTCTTCTTGATCTCCCTCTACTTTCCGGGCGATTAGTTAAAGAGTTCATTTTAACTTAAATGCTTTGGGAGGCAATCCGAATATGGCTCAGGCTCCGCAGTTCAAAAAACTTACCGCACCGAAAACTGGCGAAACAATCACTATTTCAAATGGAAAACTCAAGGTACCGAATCATCCGGTGATTCCGTTTATTGAAGGAGATGGTACCGGCCGCGATATTTGGCGCTCTTCCCAAAAAGTCATTGATGCTGCTGTGGCAAAAGCTTACGGCGGCGATCGCAAGATCGAGTGGTTCGAAGTCTTTGCCGGCGAAAAAGCCTTCACACAATTTAACGACTGGCTCCCTGAAGATACGATCACGGCCATGCGCCATTATCTCGTATCGATCAAGGGACCTCTCACCACCCCAATCGGCGGTGGAATTCGTTCCTTAAACGTCGCGCTGAGACAGATGCTTGATTTGTACGTTTGCCTTCGCCCGGTGCGTTGGTTCAAAGGTGTTCCTTCTCCCGTGAAGGCGCCTCAAAAAGTGAACATGGTTATTTTCCGCGAAAATACCGAAGACATCTATTGCGGCATTGAGTTGGAAATGGGCAGTGATGGTGCGAAGAAAATGCTGACTTTCTTGCAGGAAAATTTCCCAAAAGAATACGCCAAAATTCGTTTCCCTCAAACCACGGGCCTCGGAATCAAACCCGTGTCTCAAGAAGGAACCGAAAGACTTTTCCGTTCCGCAGTTCAATATGCCCTTCTTCATAAGAGCAAGTCGGTGACGATTGTCCATAAGGGCAACATCATGAAATATACCGAAGGCGCCTTCCGTAACTGGGCATATGCCTTGGCTGAACGCGAGTTCCCAAATCAGACCTACACCTGGGATCAGTGGGAACGCACGAAGAAGGAAAAAGGCGAAGCGGCTGCGAACGCCGAGCAAAAAGAACAACTCGCTTCGGGCAAAGTTCTGATTAAAGATGCGATTGCAGATATCACCCTTCAGCAAGTGCTGACTCGTCCAGAAGAGTTTGACGTGATTGCGACGCTCAATCTTAATGGCGATTATCTCTCTGATGCTTTGGCTGCTCAAATCGGTGGAATCGGAATTGCTCCCGGCGGAAACGCAAACTACATCACGGGTCATGCCGTGTTTGAAGCGACGCATGGAACCGCTCCAAAGTATGCCGACCTCGATAAGGTTAATCCAGGCTCTGTCATTCTCTCGGCTGAGATGATGCTCAGGTACATGGGCTGGAACGAAGCTGCTGATCTCATTATTAAAGGCATGGATGGCGCCATCGGTGGCGGTCGCGTGACTTATGACTTTGCTCGACTCATGAAAGAAGAAGGCAAGGCTAACGTTGTTGAAGTGAAATGTTCTGAATTCGGGCAAGAAGTCATTGCTCATATGAAATAGTTGGTGAGTAAATAGGCGACCTAATAGGGCGTAGATAAACTTCCGCTAATTTTAGTGGAGAAAGGTGATTCATATGGCTACTCGTCGTGCAAAAATTTCCGTCATTGGAGCGGGATTCGTGGGTTCAACCTGCGCTCATTGGGCTGCGTCTCGTGAGTTAGGTGACGTCGTCCTCATCGATATCAATGGCGATGCGGCAAAAGGCCGCGCTTTAGATCTTCACGAATCTTCGCCTGTTGAAGGCTTTGATTCGAACATTACCGGCGGCAGTAACTATGCGCTGACCAAGGATTCGGATGTCGTGATCATTACGGCAGGCCTACCTCGCAAGCCTGGGATGTCTCGCGATGATTTGCTTACAACTAACGCAAAAATCGTGAAAGAATGTGCGGCGCAGTCGGCTAAATTCTCTCCACATTCTGTTCTTATCATTGTTAGTAATCCTCTGGATGCCATGTGCCACGTTGCGATGACGGCCTCGGGCTTTCCTCGTGAGCGTGTGCTCGGGATGGCGGGCGTGCTTGATGGCGCCCGTTTCCGCAGCTTCATCGCTCGCGAACTTGATGTGAGCGTCGAAGACGTTCAAGCGTTCGTGTTCGGTGGCCACGGCGATACGATGGTGCCGATGCCTCGTTACGTGACTGTCGGCGGGATACCTCTGGAGCAATTGCTCTCGAAGGAAAAGATCGATGCGATCGTGGATCGTACCCGCAAGGGCGGAGCCGAAATCGTGAACCTCCTCAAAACAGGTTCCGCGTACTACGCTCCTTCGGCCGCTGCGGTTCAGATGGCTGAAGCGATTATCCGCGATAAGAAGCGCTATCTTCCATGTGCTGTGCTTTTGCAGGGTGAGTATGGAACGAAGGATCTCTTCTGCGGTGTCGTGGCCAAGCTTGGCGCGAAGGGCTTGGAAAGCATTCCAACTTTGAGCTTAAACAGCGAAGAAAAAGCCATGTTCGAAAAATCCGCAGCTTCCGTGAAGGAACTTGTGGATGCGATGGCAAAATTAGGCGTTTAATCAATCAGTATAAGTCAGGTGGGAACGTGGCTGCTGCCACGGCATACGCCACGCCCCCACCTGACTGACTTTTCTTATTTGGAGAATATCGAATGAACATTCATGAGTATCAGGCAAAACAGCTATTGAAAAAATTCAACGTGCGCGTGCCTGAGGGACGTTTGATTGAAGAAGGCGCCGATGTCACGGGG
>JBBCAV010000338.1:0-39415 GCA_051382305.1 Bdellovibrionota bacterium FG-2 | reverse complement strand
CATAGGTGATCGGTATTTTTACGCATAAGCCTCTGCCATTCGTATCGTCCGTGCCAACGATGTTTCCCTCCTTTTCCAGTTTGGGTCGAAGAGTTCATTTTTCTGTAATTTGAGTTTTTTGATTAGAATTGCGCCAGCCTCGGGCGATCGGGAAATCAAGAAGTCCACCCAGTGCGTCGCGCATTGAACAATGATCATTCCGGAGCGTTGGAAAGACGGCGTCATCCGCTTTTCTTTCTTAAATTCTAGGGCAAGAATATTTGCAAGCGGGTATGCAATAATTGCTGCAATCAAAGCCGCATAAATAAGGACGTGAATGATGTGAGTATTTGCGGAGGGGAGATCGGCAAGTCGGAAACAACTTTTGAAGGCTTTGAAAACCAGTTCAATTTGCCACCGGAGTCGATATAGTGGGTAAATTAATTCAGCTGGCACTAAGAGGTTCGTTGCGTACCATATCGCCTAACGACTTCGACGATTTTGCTCTTCTTCTTTGGGAGTCGTCGATTAAGTAATGTACCGCCCTCGAAGCGCTTCTTGGGTAGTCCGCGAATAACCGTCATCACCTGAATGATGGCGTTGGTTTTTACCCGCGTAAGAAAAAAGGCGCCAATGGATTTAATGTCGGCCAGGAGTTGATAATCCCAATATCCAAGATCAAAAATAATGAGTTTTCCGATAAGCTTTTGCAAAGGGGGAAAGCTCTTTCGGTCGTGACTTTTAGCGGGAGTAAGTTTGAACCAGTTTATCGAGCCAGAAAAGAGGTCAAAACAGAGATGGAGTTTTATGGACGCAGGAACAACGTTTTTTATCGGAGCTGGAAAATTCTTCTTAGCCGCCTTTGGGAGCGTAGAAGAGCTTGAGTCCAGCAGCAGTATGCCGCTCACCCTTAAGACTTTCAAAAGTCCGCAAGTGATCTCAAGTCCACCCGCGAACGATTGCAGCAGCGACGCCACGACCCCACGCATGGTGTCTTGGAGCTTGTGCGTGGCAACCCTCTCCCAAAAACCCCCACGACTGATGTTAATACAAAGAGTGGTTTGAACAAACTTGCGAATACAGTCCAGCGTTCGGCATTTTTCCTTATCCCGTGAAAAGCAAAACACCAAGGTAGCAATGAAATCGCGAGTACCAATATTTGCCCTTGGGTCATCGTTTTTAATTTCGCAAAAGTGATTCTTCAATTCGTCGAGATATTTTTTCAATTTCATCGCATTTTCTTTAAAATAGTTCTGTACATTTATAGAATGTACAGATATGTAAAGGGATGAGCAAGACAAAACTAAACCAAGAAAAAAAACTAACCGAATTGAAGTTGCAATTAGCTAACTTTGATCTGGCAGTTCCAGGCACGCTTCGAAGTATTTATTCAAAGTGCGGCAAACAAAACTGTATCTGCCAAACTGATCAGAAAGGCCGCCACGGACCCTATTGGCTATGGGATCGAAAGGTAGGCGGAAAGCTGAGTTCAAAAATGGTGACACCGCAAATGGCATCACAAATCAAAAAATGGATCGACAACAGACGACGACTGGACGAGTTGATCACAAAAATCCTCGAACTGAGTCAGGCGCTTGCAGTGGTCGAAGTGGAGAAGGATCGAAAACCGCGGGACAAAAAAATGTAACCCTACGAAATTTGGAGGGAATAATACCGATCACCTATGGGCGCACTCTCCCCTTCTTTTTGAATCAAGCAGGTCTTGATTGGACTTTGCCAAGGCAGTTCGAAATCCAAAAAGGTGCGCGGTCCCCACTGGAACAGACTTGATTCAAGCGAGGGCACTCCGTAATACGGCAAGGTGTGCGATGCAAACAGTTCGTCCAAACTTTTTCCGTCGCACGAAAGCACCTGGGCCTTGTCGTAGGGCCCACTGTGAATCACCCCGGCAGGAAAACTTACATAAAAACCAGGCCAACGCATTCTCAGTCTGGCAAACGAGTTAATATCGAATGGGTTAACGCGAAGATGAATGTCCTCAAAGGTGTTGGCGATCGCGCGCAGGAGAAAATAATAGGAATTAAAATCATTTGTCTGTTCAGATAATGCGCTGAGCTTGCGGGCTTGCTCAAATCTTTCTAAAAACTGAGGATCACCCAGCGCTTTTCCTGGGTGGTTGGATTCTAAAATACCTAACAGCCATGAAGCGTCTTGCTTGGCGAGTTGAGACCAGTTGATCGTGTTGCTCGTGTAGTCTTGGGAGGCGCGGCAAACGCCCAGTTGAAATGGTCCAAGCCAGTACTGTGATGTTCATGAATATCTCCCTCTGCGCCGATGGCGAGATATTTAACACGGTTTCCCGAGGATTGCGTAGGAATGTGAAAGGTGATGAGCTAGTTCACGCGAAATAGGAATCCAAATCTAATCAATTCCGAAATCCGGATAGCGGCGCACACGAGGTATAGCCTGTATCGATACAGGCTAGCCTAAAAATAAACATAATGTCATATGGTTGAAGCGAGGCGCTGCTCACCGCACCGTTCGCACTGACGGTATTCCCCACTCGCTCCAAGAACCGTCGTAAACAGTAATTTCTTTGAACCCCGCAATCGTCGCGCCCAAAGCAAGGATGCATGCCGTAACTCCGGACCCACAACTGAATACAAGCTTTTCGCGGCCCTTCGTTTTCGAATCAAAAAGCACCTTCAACTCCGCCGCACTCCTCATGCGTCCCAGTTCTTGTACCCGTTCAAAATGAAGATTGATCGCACCCGGAATATGCCCCGCCCTCAGTCCCGGCCGAGGCTCAGGTGCACGGCCCAAAAATCGTTCCTCAGACCTTGCGTCTATGAGGGCGCAGTCCTGTGCGCTCCGGATTCTTTCCACAAAATCGGCGCCACAAAAAAAGCCATCGCGTGGGCTTGCCTTAAATCCACCAATCAAAACGGAGCTCGAAAGCGGCTCCACCGGAAAACCCATCGCTTTCCACGCCGGCAATCCCCCATCAAGAACCGCGACCTGCTCATGCCCCATCGCCTTGAACATCCACCACGCACGAGGACTAGCGTAAACGCCTTGCTGGTCGTAAATAACGATGACAGAAGCTCTATTGATTCCGAGTTTCCTCACCTCGTTTTCGAATTCTTCGGCAGAAGGCATCATGTGAGGCAGCTGGCTTTTCTGGTCGCAAATCTTTTTGTCGTAATCAAAATGTCTCGCCCCAGGAATTCCGTAATGGATGCCATCGGCTAGCTCCGGTTGCATGCTCGCATCGAGGACAGCAAGATCAGGGTGCCGCAGATTAGCGGACAACCATTCTGCGTTTACAAGGGTGCCGGGAAGATGAAGTGCGCTCATACGTGAAGTTTCGTTCAACTATGCTCAGTTGGCTATGGATTTCTCAATCCAATAAGTGTCTGTAGTTGTTTACAAATTAAGCACTTTCCAGTCAAGTTAACCCCAGCCGCACAATAGTCAAAGTTTTATCTGCATCGCAGCAATTTGTCCTAGCTATAATGTCGCGTCGCATATAAGGTGTGAATCCCAAAGAAACACTCCTCGAAAGGTAGTACACAGTGATTAGCACCGCAGGCGTTAGTTTAGGATTTGGCAGTCAGAAGTTGTTCGACGATGTGAACATCAAGTTCCTACCTGGGAATTGCTACGGACTCATCGGCGCCAATGGCGCAGGCAAATCGACATTCCTAAAGATTTTATCAGGAGAACTTTCGTCCGACAAAGGGACCGTCTCGGTCACCCCGGGCGAGCGGATTTCGTTCTTACGACAGGATCACTTTTCTTTTGATGACGTCTCAGTTTTGAAGACCGTTATTTTAGGCGAGCCGCGCCTAAACCAAGTGATTGAAGAAAAAGACGCGCTCTATGCGAAGGAGAACTTTTCTGAAGCCGATGGTGTGCGTGCAGGAGAACTTGAGGGGCAATTTGCGGAGCTTCGCGGCTGGGAAGCAGAGAGTGATGCGGCGGTACTGCTTGCGGGATTAGGAATCAAAACCGAACTCCACGACAAACTTATGCGCGAACTGCGTGATAACGAAAAACTCAAAGTCTTGCTCGCTCAAGCCCTCTTCGGGCAGCCCGACATTCTTTTACTCGACGAACCGACCAACCATTTAGATATTCCAGCGATTCGCTGGTTAGAAGAGTTTCTCTTTAATTTTGATAAGACCGTGATTGTGGTTTCCCATGACAGACACTTTTTGAATCAAGTCTGTACACACATGGCTGATATCGACTTTGGCCAAATTCAGCTTTACACCGGGAACTACGATTTTTGGTACGAGTCTTCACAGATGGCTCTAAAGCAGTCTCAAGAGAAGAAGAAAAGAACCGAAGACAAGGCTGAAGAGCTGAAGGCATTCATTGCGCGCTTTAGTGCGAACGCCTCGAAGTCACGCCAGGCGACCTCACGAAAGAAGCAACTGGAGAAATTAACACTCGAAGACATCAGGCCCTCTACTCGTAAATACCCCTTCGTGGGATTCAAGGCGGAGCGCGAAGCGGGTGATCAGCTGCTTCGAGTGGAAAATCTCTCTAAATCAATCGACGGCGTAAAGATTTTTGATAAAGTGAGTTTTTCCTTAAAAAAGGGCGATAAAACCGTATTTATTGGAGATACCGAGCTGGCGGTCACTGCACTTTTGGCTATTTTGGCGGGGGACATGAAGCAGGACAGTGGCACCTTCACCTGGGGCGTGACGACTTTGCGCTCCTTTTTTCCAAAAGACAACGCTAAGTATTTCGATGATTCAGATCTGAACCTCATCGACTGGCTCCGCCAGTATTCGACGGATCAAAACGAAAACTATGTTCGTGGTTTTTTAGGACGGATGCTCTTCTCTGGCGATGAAGCCACTAAGAAAACAAAGGTGCTTTCTGGCGGAGAACGCGTTCGGTGCATGCTGTCGCGCATGATGTTGATCGATGCCAACGTCCTGATTTTGGATGGCCCCACCAATCACTTAGATTTGGAATCCATTACGTCCGTGAACAACGGTTTGATTCGCTTCCCGGGCACGATTCTATTTTCGTCCCATGACCAACAATTCATTCAAACGGTTGCGAACCGGGTGATTGAAGTGGGCGCTCGTGGCGTCGTTGATCAAGAAAAGTCCTACGAAGAATATATTTCACTTAAACTTTGAGCTGCAGATCCGGCCCAAAGTAGCCAAGGAAAACGGTAAGCGGCTGTGATGGCACGGCCGGGAACTTCCAAAAATGTGAAGTTAAAGGCCTACCGCCCCGACCCTTCGTGCCGCAACTTCACCATTTTGGAAGTTGGTTGGATATGCGTCGTTTTGGAGTTGTCAAAGTAGGCGATTAGATGGTTCACCAGCGCTTTAAGCGCAGGCGCATCGACTTTCGAACTTGGATAAACAAGGTAGTAAGCTGATTTTTCTGCACGCCATTGGGGCAACACGGGAACAAGCTCTCCAGAAATCAATGAATCGTTACACAAGAACTCTGGAAGCAGCGCAATGCCGGCACCGTTGCCCGCGAGCTCTTTAGCCATTGCCAGCGTGTTTGCGCGAAGCTGAGAACGAATTTTTGCCTTCACGCGACTTTCCTTATGGGTAAATACCCACGGGAAATCCTCTCCTGAGGGAGAGTACATAATGCATTGATGCTGCACGAGATCCTGGGGCCTTCTAATCTTGAGACTCGCGCGAGTTTTCTCGAGATAGCGGGGCGATGCGAATAGCCCAAACTGCGAGGTGCCAATTTTGCGTGCCTTCAAGCTCGAATCGTCAAGCTCACCTGTGCGAATCGCAAGGTCCACGCGCTCCTCGATCAGATTCATTACGCGGTCTTCAAGAAGGATCTCAACTTGGACACCAGGATGCAGGCTTGCAAACTCTGTAATTGCCCCTGGCAGCAGTGCAATCCCTAAGACTACCGGCGCTGTGATTCGAAGCGAACCGCGGAGATAGGTGTCGGTACCCAGCGTGGTGTCTTCTGCGAGGTCAATTTGTAGGTAGGCCCCTTCGATCTGCTCCAGATACTTCTTTCCTTCGTGGGTCAAAATGACTTGTCTGGTGGTCCGAGTAAAAAGCGGAGTTCCGAGCCGTTCTTCGAGAGCGAGCACTTTACGGCTGACTGTTGATTTTTGAGTTTGCAGTTTTCGCGCAGCACTTGAAAAGTTGCCCGCTTGAGCGACTGCAACAAAGGCCGCGATATCATTGTAATCTTTCATCTATGTGCTCCGCCCCTATTTGTTGCATATTTGCAACAATCTGTCCTTAAAATTGCATATTATATCTAACTGAGGATCGCGCTAAGATAAGAGCAACAAAGGAGATCGTTTTATGAAATCAAAATATGCAGTTATTGGAGCAAGGATACTATTGGGACTCATTTTTACGGTGTTTGGATTGAACGGCTTTTTGGGCTTCTTGCCAATGCCGCCGATGCCTGGCCCGGCAGGGGCGTTCGCTGGCGCACTTGCTGCATCGGGGTACTTTTTCCCGTTCATGAAAAGTATTGAGGTGATCACGGGTGTGATGATTCTTACGGGATTCCAATTGCCGTTCGCCCTCATCTTGCTCGCGCCAATCGCGATAAATATATTCCTTTTTCATCTCCTATTAGTGGGGCCGGCAACGATTGCGATGCCGGTGGTCATCTTGGCCTTGATGGTTTTCTTGGCTTACAGCTATCGCGATCATTACGCATCGATCTTCAAAAAGTGAGGTTATGAATATGTCCAAAATCCTTCTTAGAAAAGCATGCGCTCGTGGCCACTTTGATCACGGTTGGCTGAAGACGTATCACAGTTTTTCATTCGGGGAGTATTCTGATCCCGAACAGATGGGTTTTGGACCGCTTCGAGTGATCAACGAAGATTGGATTTCTGGTGGGGAAGGTTTTCCCACTCATGGTCATAAAGACATGGAGATTCTTACTTATGTGATTGAAGGGGCGCTTGAGCATCGCGATTCGATGGGTTCTCACGGTATAATTCGGCCTGGAGAAGTTCAGAAAATGAGCGCCGGAAGTGGGATCCGGCACTCTGAGTTTAATGCCTCGAAGGCAGAGGTAACGCACTTGTATCAGATTTGGATTCTTCCGAATCAGGAGGGTCTTAAGCCGAAATATGAACAGGTCGACTTCTCGGCAAAGCTGGATGCGGTAGCGCCCGTGTTACTAGCGGGCCCCCCCGCTTCGGCCGCGCCGGTTTTACTTCATCAAAACGTGGAGGTTTGGGCCAAACGATGGGCGTCTGCCACCTCGCCGGAGAAATTGGGAGACAGGTGGGATCTTAGGTGCTCTGCAGATCAACTCCTTTGGGTTCAAGTAGTGAAGGGCGAGGTCAAACTAGGAGAATCCGTCCTCACCTCGGGAGATGGAGCGGGAATTCAGGAGACCGATGGCGTGACGCTGGGGGTAGGTGTTGCGGCTGAGGTTCTTGTATTTAAGATGTGGAAATAGCCCTGTACATCGGGCGCATAGCGTAATATGACCAGTGCAAATTACTATCTCTAAAGGAGTACAAATATGAGAAATCTATTTTCGATCTTGGTCTGCGCTTTAACACTCACCACAACGTCTGTCGCTTTTGCTGCTTCGTGGGCTGGCAATTATGAGGGAGATGTTTTGAACCTCAAGAACTCTTCTGTTCAATACACCGGAGCGGTCCTCTTTATCGATGAGGTTGCTCAAGCCGAGTCTTCGATAACCTATGGTATTGAGGCGGGGCTCTTGACTTCAGACATGCGCGGCGGACTTTTCTTTTCTTTTAACACGATAGCTGGAAACGGGGCGCCGAGCTCAAATTACATTTGGGCCGATTCTAGCAAAGAGCCATGCTACGGCGAAGCAGATGTGTGGTGCTTGCTTGATGCGATTCATCTCGTGAGAAACGAAAACGGCGACGTCAAAGGCGAGCTCTCTCATGATCTTGTAAAAAGTATGAGTGAGTCGGTTTCTCTCACGGCGACACTAAAGCTCAAGAAGCTTTAGTAGTTTAAGACGAATCCGGTGACCCCGGCTTTGATACCCTTTACGACTTGGGCTAAGCGCTCTGAATAGGAGTAATCAACGCCATCGATTTCAAGCGAATACTTCTTTTCAAGAAGAGCGTTAAACTCCTTGGGCGCATCGTAGTAGAGGCACTCCACAGAACTCATCGCGGTTTTGTGAAGTTTTCGTGAAATCCTCAAGTTTCGTGCGAACACCCCCGGCTCCACAGGAACCGAAAGCCCACCGCCCGTACTGGCATCAAACGGAATTTTAAGCTCGGTTTTGAGTGCATTGGCGATGGCACTGCTGAGGGTTCGCGAAGCGCTCCACGCACGCGCATCCAAAATGTTTTGTGCAAAGTGAACGCGCTCATCTCGCGTTCCAAATTCATCGGCAAGGGCGCCCCCGTCGATAAAGGTCTTTACGCCGTCGTAGCCCCCGGGCGAATCCAAACTATCAAAGTGAATAATAAGAGAGATGTCCGGTGAAAACCGCATCATCGTCTCACTTCGTGCGTCCAGATCGGCCATTCGGATAAAGTAAAAACCGCGCATAGACTCAGAAAAAAGCCCGCGCAAATCAGAGCTTTTCTCAAATGCCGCAAAAAGAGCTGAGCCAGAAAGGGCACCAGAAATTAGCTTTTGAAACCAATCTGACATCGTGCTTTCTCCCAAGCGCTGGGCGCCAAAGAGAGACACATCGAGATTCTCGTAGCGAAGTGCGGTGGCAGGAGCTAGCGAGGTGTGGCTTAAGAGAACTTCTGCCCCCAAAGTTTCAAACTCCTTTTGAAGTAACATCGAAACCTGGAGGTTCATTAAGCCTTCACTGATTTTGTGGCCGTGCCCATCGCTCACGAATTTTCCGGTCTTAAGATCCCACTCTTCTCCGCCCATGTGGCCCGGATCAATCGCGATGCGAAGGCCACTAAGAAGCAGTGCGGAAGGGTTTTGTGAGGCCATTTGAAGATGGGTATGGAACGCTTCGGCGGGCCCAAGGGCTTCTTTTGCGAGGGGAATCGAAAAATCCAGGACAGTCTTTGAATCCTTGTCCTGAAAAACATTGAGCGTCCAACCCCCGTCAGGGTCTTGCTCCAGCGAACTAAAGCGCCCAAACGTTTTCTTGGGGTCAAAAATAGGCAACAGCGCTTTGAACCCATCGATGGTTTGTTGCTCACGCCAAAAGTCTACGAGAGGTTGAGAGTCTCCCTCTGTAGGGGTGCCAAAGTGATTAAGTACAGACGAGGTCCGTTGAAATTTTTCCGATGGCGAGGCGCCGGCGCCGACATCAAAGTCAGCCAAAGCACCGGGAGTGGCGATTAGCGCAGTAAGTAGGCATACTATTTCGAAAGGTTTTGTTAACATTTTATTACCTTCTTGGGCAACATCGTCCAAGAAGCGTCACATTGCAATTTTAAACGGAATCCCAAGCACCCGTAGGGTATTAACTTCAGCAGAAGACTCTTTGAGTCGTCCTTCGATGCCAACGATCGGGCCTAACACGGTGCCGAGCTTTGCAGCGAATTCCCCTTTTTCGGTCATACTCGCGCTGCGCACCGTAAAGCGCATCACGCCGTTTGGAACTTTGAAGTACTCCGAAAGGCGAGGACCTTCGGCGCGAACTCCTAGGCCTTTTAAGACAAAACCTGTGCGATCATCTTCGGTGAGAAGGGTCACGGAGCCGTGCCGTCGCAGGTAAACCGTTTTCAGTTTTACCCCAGTACCATAGGTGTCGTTACTAGCCGGGACTTTGACGAGCCAAACACCAAAGCCTGGGAAATGAATTCCGTTGGGCGCGCTGAGTTTCCAGCTCAAGGTGTATTCTTTGGCACTCACCTTCTCCATGCACACTTTTTCAAATTGAGGAATTTTGCCATCTTCTGTAATGGCGTAAGCATCTAAAAAGGCCTGAAATGGCTTGGGATCGACACAAACCAGGTCTTCGCGTGGCGTACGTGCGACCTCTCCTAGGATCTGTTTGAGCAGGTCCGCAACCCCCATAACGCCTTCGGAGAGAGAGCCAGGATCCTTTGAAAAATCAGCTTGAAGCTTTTCAGAGTTTACAAAATATTCGTGACCGTTAAAAACCGCAGGGAGATCTTTTATGAAAATCTGGCTCAACACATTAATCGGAGCGAGCATCGCCTCTGTTTGAGCGTATGCGGGATCAGAGAGAACGCTGAACATATTGCGGCCTTCAAAAACGGGCCTTTTTTCTTCAAGCTTTGAGCCGCCAAATACGGGTCTAGATCCAAAGAAGGCCATAAAGCCTTCGAGAATTGAGGAGCGAAAAGGGAGCCGTAATACATTAGAGATACGATTTAGAATTCCGTCGAGTTTCTTGATTTTAAAATACTCTTCTGCCGCAATGAGATCAGCCTTATCAAAAGCACGCTTTCCGGCTTCAAGCCAGGAACCGCCGATGCCCATCTCGGAGGCAAGGAGCGGATAGGAAAAAGGACCGGTGCCATTCATGTTGGCGTGAATGACATACTCTTCGACGCCAAGGCGCTTCATATGTCCGGAAAAATCCGAAGAACTTCTTTCGACCGCGAGATTGGTGCCATCAGCCTTAGCGGTAAAATCCCCCCAGTTGGAGCAGCCGCTGGAGAAAACTCGACGAATCATTCCTGGAGGGAACAGCTTTTCGCCGGTTTTTTGTCGGCCAAGATTCAAAAAACTCTCACCGCTGTGCTGCATAGCAAAGACATCGATTTTTTCACCCGGTTGCTGGGAGTCGATGACGGAGCGAGCCCAAAGGATTCGTTCAATATAATCGTCTTCTGGGCCCTGATCGGCGGCGTACCAATCAACGACGCGACGATAATTCTTTTTCATCGCGGAGATCGCAAGGCCGGCACCAAAATGCTCCATGGCTTGGTTGAGACTTTTGTCGCCAAACATTCCGCCGGAGTCTGAGATGACCATTAATGTGTCCGCGCGGGCGGGAAACAGCGTGGAGAACGCTAAGAGAGTCGCGGCGGCCGAAAGAACAAGCTGGGGGAATTTTCGCATATTTTCAAAACCTCGTTTCCCCGGAAGCCCCATAGACTCAGTGCATTATATATTAACTAGTAATTAATCACAAGACGTAATTAGCCGAAAATAAATTATGGCTTAAGTTAGCAATATATTGGGTAAATCCAGCTACAGTGGACGGGTGTGAGTGCTGATGGTTGACCCCGTAGATCAATCCTGAGAGAAGTTTTGGTCTATGAACGCTCCAACCGAAAAACCAAAAGCCGTATTCCTTAAAGACTATTCTGTTCCTGAGTTTCTTGTCGAAACCGTGGATCTTCATTTCGATCTTCAAGATGAACATACGGATGTCACTGCGCAGGTTTGCTACTATCGCAATCCCAAGAGCAGGAACCCGTCAGCCGCTTTGGTTTTGGATGGAGAACACCTCGAGCTGCGCTCCATCAGTATTGATGGCCGACCGCTTTCAGGGGAACAATACAAGGTGACGCCGACCCAACTCACAATTACGAAAGTACCACAACGCTTCACCCTAGCAACGGTGACGAGGATCAAGCCGCAAGAAAATCTAACTCTTGAAGGACTCTATAAATCCGCGAGCATGTTTTGTACCCAATGCGAAGCACAGGGGTTTAGAAAAATTACCTACTACCTGGATCGACCTGATGTCATGGCGGTTTTTACAACGACCCTTGTAGCCGACAAACTCAAATACCCTGTTTTACTTTCAAACGGAAACCGTATTGAAGCCACGGATCTTCCCGGTGGACGCCATAGGGCGCGATGGAGCGATCCTTTTAAGAAGCCTGCCTACCTCTTTGCCCTGGTTGCGGGCGATCTCGCGCGAACCGATGATTCTTTTGTCACGCGCTCAGGTCGGAAGGTGAAACTTGAGATCTATACTGATCATGGCAATGAGGATCGAGCGGGTCACGGGATGAGTTCGCTCAAAAAATCCATGCGCTGGGATGAAGAAACATTTGGCCTGGAATACGACTTAGACATTTTTATGATTGTCGCGGTTGATGATTTTAATTTTGGCGCAATGGAAAATAAAGGGCTGAATATTTTCAATTCAAAGGTCATTCTAGCTAAACCGAGCACCGCGACGGATGTAGATTACGAGCGTATTGAGGGCGTGGTGGCGCACGAGTATTTCCACAACTGGACAGGAAATAGGGTAACTTGTCGCGATTGGTTTCAGCTCTCGCTTAAAGAAGGGCTCACGGTTTATCGGGATCAAGAATTCACTGCCGACGTTACTTCCCGTCCGGTCAAGCGGATCGATGACGCCAATCTCCTTAGAACCTATCAGTTCTCTGAGGATGGCGGACCGATGTCTCATCCGGTTCGGCCTACGAGCTATATTGAAATTAATAATTTTTATACTCGAACCGTGTACGAAAAGGGCGCAGAAGTTATCCGCATGATTGCGACGCTGCTGGGACGCGCAGGCTTTCGACGAGGGATCGATAAATATTTTGAATTATTTGACGGCCAAGCCGTGACCACTGAAGATTTCGTTCATGCCATGGAGCTGGCAAATGGTGTGGATCTGACCCAGTTTCGCCAGACTTGGTATGAACAAAGTGGGACGCCGTCTCTTGTGGTTAATTCCACACACGACCCCAAGGCCGCCACCTTCACGCTCACTATCACCCAGCACTGCCCGCCCACGCCGGGGCAACCCACGAAGAAACCTTATCATCTGCCGCTAGCGGTAGGGCTATTGGATCGCCATGGCAATGAAATTCAAACGCGAGTTCTGGATCTTAGGAAGGAGCGAGAAGATTTTGTTTTTTCGGGCTTAAAAGAAAAGCCGCTTCCTTCGTTATTGCGCGATTTTTCAGCGCCCGTTCATCTTGAATATGAATATTCAGATGCTGAATTACTGTTCTTACTATCCCATGATCCCGACTCCTTCGCCCGATGGGAGGCCGGGCAGAAGCTTGCCATGCGGATCCTTAATCACGGCATTCACAGTGTTCAAGAGGGAAAACCTCTGACCATTGATAACGAGTTCCTCACCGCAATGGGTGGTATTGCTGAAAACGAAAAGCTGGATCACGCTTTTCGGGCACGCCTCTTAGCGCTGCCCGCGGAAAATTACATTGCACTCCTTCAGCCGGTGATTGACGTGGATGCAATTCATGAAGCAAGAACCTTCATGTTGCGCGAGATCGCGCGCTATAACGAAGCGGCATTTCTGCGTTTGTATCGCTCGCTCGCAAGTACCGCTGAGTACTGCTATACGTCCGAGGCCGTTGGACGCCGATCGCTGCGGAATACGGCTCTTACTTATCTCACGACGCTCGGGAAGGAAGAATATCTGGAGCTGGCCCTCGGTCAGCTCAAACAAGGACAGAATATGACGGATGAAGTGGCGGCCCTCGGAGCCCTGGCCGACTGTGAGTCCATCCAGCGTGAGCAAGCGTTTGCGCATTTCTACAGCAAATGGCAAGGGGATACCCTAGTTATTAATAAGTGGCTCTCCTTGCAGGCGGCATCGTCGACTCCTGGCGGCCTCGATCGAGTTAAGAAACTTATGAATGATCCTGTCTTCAATATCAATAACCCCAATAAGGTTTCGGCGGTGCTCACGAGTTTTGGGCGCGAAAACACTCATCAGTTCCATGCGAAAGATGGAGCGGCTTATCGGTTTTTTGCGGACATGGTGATGGATATTGATTCCCGTAACCCCAATCTTTCGGCGCGAATCATTGGACTTTTTAACCCATGGCGAAAATATGATTCTGCTCGGCAATCCTTAATGAAGGCCCAGCTGGAACGAGTTGTAGCCAAGCCCGGCCTTTCGCCTGGCGTTTTTGAAATCGCATCCAAAGCGCTTCAATAGGGCCGGTCTCCGCCAACTTTTAATACGATCCCTTCCGTGCGCGCAACCACGGCCGTGGCCACACAGTTTCCCAGTAAATTGACGGCCGTTCGCGCCATATCCATAAATTCATCAACGCCCAAGATAAGCGCAATTCCCTCAAGTGGGAGGCCAAACGATACCAGCGTTCCCGACAAAACCACGATCGACGCACGCGGCACGGCAGCTACACCCTTAGTGGTGAGCATCAGTGTGAGCATCATGAGAATTTGCTGTCCAAAGGAGAGTTCCACTCCAGCAGCCTGGGCGACAAAAACAGACGCAAGAGCAAGATATAAAGTCGATCCATCGAGATTGAAGCTATATCCGAGCGGAAAAACGAAGCTAGAAATCCGCCTCGGAACGCCAAAGTCCTCCAAAGACTTCATCGCCAGAGGATAGGCCGATTCGCTCGAAGTTGTCGCAAACGCAAGCAACACAGCGTCTTTGATTTGTCTGATGAACGCAATAATAGGAATGTGAAAAAACCGACACACCGGGAAGAGAACCAGAAGCACAAAAACGATGAGAGCCAGGTAAAGAGTTCCGACCAATTTCATCATCGGGAATATAACCTGCCAACCATGCTCGCTCACGCTTGCAGCCATTGCGGCACCTACGCCGAGCGGCGCCAGGTACATTATATATCCTGTAAAACGGAACATCACTTCAGAAAGGCCTTCACAAAATGCGACCACGGGACGAGCGCGCTCACCGACCGCCAAAGTGGCAAGCGCAAACAGCGTGGAAAAAATTACGATTTGAAGAACATCGCCCCGAACCACCGCATCCGCGATATTTGTGGGGAGCAAATGCTCAATAAACCCAGCAAAACTCACCGAATGACCAGCAGCTTTGGCTGCGGCATCGGGTAAGATGCCCCCGATGCGCAAACCATCGCCTGGGCGGAAGAGGTTGACGGCCCCAAGACCGACAAAGAGTGCGACCGTGGTGACGACCTCAAAATAGATCAAGGCGCGTAGCCCCATTTTTCCAAGCTCTTTGAAGCTCCCTGCACCCGCAATTCCGGTGACCAGGGTTGAAAAAATAAGGGGTGCAATAATACACTTCACCCCGTTTAAAAACAGTCCGCGAAACGGCTTAATGGCAGGAACCCAGGAAGGGCACAAGACGCCAATTCCAAAGCCCAAAAACAGCCCCACAAAAATCCACTGAGTGAGTGACAGAGAGAGTGGGAAAGAGAGTGAATGTCGAAAGTTTTTCATATAAGTTATCCCTAAGATGTCTCTTAACCCACTCCCCTATCAACTCAAACGTCAAACCGAAGAGTTTGGCAATCATCGGGTTGAAATTGAATGCTTAAAGGACCTTAACGAAACGATTGATGCGCTCTTTAGTCTGTTGGAAAAAACGGGCGACACGAGTCTTTTAGAAGATCTTTGCCCCTATTTTGGTGTGGTGTGGCCATCGGCCCGTGCGCTATCGGATTCGCTTGTTTATGAAGCGGGTCGTAGGGGTGGCAGCCTTTCGGGTCTACGAATACTTGAGTTGGGATGTGGTTTGGCCGTCCCTTCCCTTTTGGCGGCACGTTTGGGTGCGGAGATCACGGCCGCTGACTTTCATCCAGAAGTTCCAAAGTTTTTGGAGAAAAACAAAGCGTTAAATTCTGCCCCCCTGATTCAATATGTGCACGCCGATTGGCGCCAAAGCGCTGAAGCGCTCGGGACGTTTGATTGGGTGATGGGAAGTGATATTTTGTACGAGTTTCAGCACACCAAGCAAGTTGCGAAAGTGGTGGCTCAGACGGTGAGGCAAGGTGGATTGGCCATCATTGCAGACCCCGCGCGTCCCTATCTTCAGGCATTTTCGGATGAGATGGGCGTCTTGGGCTTTAAGGGACAAACCGAAGTGCTTGAGGCGTTTGATACCCCAGTCCCTAAAGAAATTTTTGTCATTCGCCTGCAGCGCGAATAGAAAGAGAGACTCCTATGTTTCCCGGTGGAATGCCCGATCCCTCCAAAATGGACCCCAAACTCCTTGCGCAGATCTCTGAGGTCATGCGATCACTAACACCTGATCAGCTCGCACGTCTCCAAGGACTCATGCACAATATGATGGCAGGCTTTGATGTTCGAAAAGAATTAGAGCTGTTTGAAAAAGAGCTGCCTCCGGGTTTTAGAGAAAAACTTGCGGCACTTCAATACGCCATGCATGGTGTGGATGTCGGCGCGCAAGAGCCGGTGGCTCCTGAAATACTTCAGCAAGCAAAGACAGATCCCCCATCTAAAGAAATGACCGAAACGGAGGCTCGCCTCACGATCCTGCGCGCGGTAGCAAGTGGGAGCTTGAGTCCCGAGGAAGCAGAGAAGCTGCTTTAAAAGCTGTAAACTATTAAGCGCATCTTTTTTATTTTGTTGGCAATTATTTTATATCTTGCCCTATGTTGTGTTTTTATTGAGATAGGGCGAGATATAACGTATATTTAGCCCTATCTCATAGTTTAATTGAGATAGGGCGTGGTATAGAATATATGATGTCAAAAAATGCGGATCTTATCGGGCGAATTGAAGAACATAAAGTCTTACACGATCTAAATAAAGGTCGTGGCTCTGAGTTTGTTGCTATCTATGGGAGACGCCGGATCGGAAAGACCTATCTGATTCAGCAGTGTTTCCGGGACCACCCATTCTATTTCGAGTTTGTCGGGACGCATAAAGGGAGCCTGAAAACGCAGCTGAAAAACTTCGCGGAAGAACTAAGCAGGGTGTTCAAAATTAGGATCAAGGACAAGCCGGAAACCTGGACTGACGCCTTCCAACTTTTGACTCAGGTCCTCGAAAACCATAAGAGAGATTCTTCGTTCAAAAAGGTAATCTTTTTCGACGAACTTCCGTGGTTGGCCGCGCGAAAATCCGGTTTTCTGGAAGCCCTCGACTATTTTTGGAACTCGTATGCAACAAAAAGAAAAGATATTGTTCTTGTGATTTGTGGCTCTGCAGCGAGCTGGATGATTTCAAAGGTTATAAATAGCAAGGGCGGACTTCATAATAGAATTACAAAATCAATTGCTTTGTCACGGTTTTCACTTAAAGAAACGAAAGAATACTTGCGAGAAAAGCACGGGATCGAATTAAGTGATGAGTTAATTGCGGAAATTTACATGGCGACTGGCGGAGTTGCCTACTATCTCGATCAAGTCAAAAGAGGGGAGTCGGCTACTCAATTTATCAATCGAAGTTTCTTTTCTCTAAATGGAGAACTCAGGAAGGAATTTGACCGTCTCTTTGTATCCATTTTTGATGATCATCAAAAGCATGTTGAGGTCATTCGGCTCCTCGCCAAGAATCGGGCGGGGCTTTCCACTTCCCAGATGTTGGAGAAGCTCAAAAAGGAAAAAGGCGGAGGCTTTTCAGAAGTTCTAGAAGAGCTAGAGAAGTCGGAGTTCATTCAGTTCATACCCAGGTTAGAAAAGAAAAGACGGGATGGGGTGTTTCGTATCATTGATGAATATACGCTGTTTTATCTTGCTTGGGTTGAGTCACTTGGCAGAATGTTTCGGGACGAAACCTATTGGGAGAAACAAGTCGGGACCCCTCGATACAATGCCTGGCTGGGGTATGCATTTGAAAATCTCTGCCTAAGTCATGCGAAACAAATTACTAACGCGCTTGGCGTTTCTGGATTAGCGACGCAAGTGCTCAGCTTCCAGAACAAGAAAGTTCAGATTGATATGATCATTGACCGCCCAGACAAGGCTATTAATCTTTGCGAAATGAAATATACTTTCTCGCCCTTCGTAATGAGTCAAAGCGAAATGCAAAAAATAAGAGCCCGTAAAAGAGAGCTTCTCGCTAATCTAAAGCGGAAAAAACACATCTTCGTTACCCTTGTGACTCCGTTCCCATCGAAACGGAACAAACACTATATTGGCACGATAGATAACGAAATTAATCTGGTCGGTTTTTTTTAGTAATTATATCGATTTTCTTCTCTTTTCAAAAACGGCCCGTTCTTCACGAACCAGGCGATCCACCTCTGACCGATCGCAAGTTCCTGTGACCTCACCTTGCGCACGTTTGTATGCTTTCATCCACTTCGTGCCACGCTCCTCGTCCATGTGAACCTTAAATGATGCTTGAAGCTCTGCGGGAAAAGCTGTCTCACCGTGAAGAGTGATCCAAGCGGACTTTCCAAGTTGTTGGCCATAGGCATCGGTGAGTGCATCCCAAAACGGTTCCTAAGTTAGCATCGAGTTTTGTTTTGCGGGGCTGCGCATAAGTGCCGAAAGCTTCATTGCGTTTGTCGCAAGCTCCGTGTCGTGACTAGCAATCATATACTCCCGTACAGCCTTTAAAAGAGGCAAAACCTCAATCAGCGGCAATTTTGCGTTGAGTCCTGCAACAAGGGAAAACGCCGATGGATTATCCAGTGTGCGCTCGATCGCCTGCCGTTGTAGAGCGCTATAATACTGCTCATATCTCTTCCAGTTCAACGTAGGAAACGTAGTAACCAGCATCGCTGGGAAAATTTTTCTCGGAAAATGGTGCAAAGGTGTGTCTCCGCTTTTTAAGCTCTCAACCGAGTCCTTTCCTCCTCAAGACCCTTTTACGCAAGAGGCGTTAGCGGCTTTTCAGCAATGGAATGAGGGGCCTGAGAAATTTAAATTCCAAACCTCATTTCAAGCTAATCTTGATGCCGACATTGAACCCAATACCGTCATGGTGACTGACGACGGGAATCTAATGCCTGAAGGTGCGGCTGGAGTCGCATATGCGAGCATAAAAATATCCCTCGAAACCGAAGGGGGACTAAGGCCGCATGTTCTCTCACGGCATTGCCAATGGTTCCGAAATTGATTTCCAAGAATTCGAGTGTCTCTGAAGCAAGTCTGCTCGTTCAAACTTGGGATCCAAGTTGTGATACGAAATTGAATCTCACATTCGAAGCGCAAGTCGCAAAATGCCAGGCCGCGAATCTCGTTGTGATTGGAACCCAAGTGAAATCTTGTGCGGGTGGCATTGCGAAGGACCTTCAGTACGACGCTAAGTGTGCGGTTCCTCTATCCAATGGGAACTTTGTCTCAAAATGGTCGGTAAAAGCGAAAAACCAGAAAGGTAAGGAGAGTCCGGCCCTAATCGAGTCAGTAGGGGCGACTTATTGTGCAGACGCGTTTCTTGATAGCATGAGCTCATCGAAGTTTCAAAAGAACCTGACCCCGATTCCAAAACCAGGCACATCCGGGCCTGGGCCCTATCAAATCATCAACCCTAGATATGGAAACTCAACTGGCCCTGGAGTGATTGACCCGTCGCCCAGAAACTACAAACGTTAGCACCCGACGCTAATGCGTCATCGGAGGTTTCCCACTATCAGCAGGCCCCGGCTGTTGGCCAGGAGGTTGCGCAACTTGAATCACGTCAAAATCTAAGAGAGCCTCGCCCACTTTCGTCCCCTGATCGTTAATCCACGAGACCACAAAACGGTGAGCGCCAAATTGATTGATCGGAAACCCGCCCAGGCGAAAAACCGCCTTCATTCTTCGCTGTTCTGGGGGGATGCGCAGTTCGCCCGATCCAAGAGCCTGTTGTTTGCCTTCGGGATTAAAAAAGTGGATCAGGATTTTTCCATCGAATCTTTCAATACCCGGCTTTTGAAGCGCCAAAGAAATGACGAGTGTCGGAATCTGGATGGGCAGTTGCGGCGTTCTAATTTCCTCCAGCAAGTCAAAAACCGAAAGACTTCCGGTTTGTTGATCCACCGAGGCGCTAAACGATAAACTGGCAAAATGGAGCGAAGGATTAGATGCGTTCATCATATATAACAAGAGGGTACAACCTTGTTTGGGGTCATGCTATAAAAAAGAGATGGAATATGATTTCGTCATTGTCGGTTCGGGCTTTGGGGGAAGTGTATCGGCGCTACGCCTTGCGGAAAAGGGCTACTCCGTTTGTATCTTAGAACGGGGCAAGCGATTTAGAGATGAAGATTTCCCTAAAACAAATTGGGATGCGCGGCGATATCTTTGGTTGCCGCTTTTGAAGTGTTTTGGAATTCAAAAACTCACACTTTTTAGGAACGTCTTTATTTTGAGTGGCGCAGGCGTGGGTGGCGGAAGTCTTGTCTATGCCAACACTCTTTTGAAGCCCAGTGATGATGTCTTTCACTCTCCTTCTTGGAAGGCGCTCGCGGATTGGAAAAAAGAGCTAGATCCGCATTATGAAACCGCAAAAAAAATGTTGGGCGTTACCAAAAACCCAAAGCTCACCTACGTCGATCGCGTGATGCAGGCGTGTGCGAAAGAACTCGGACGAGAAGATACGTTTCATATGACCGACGTGGGGGTGTTTTTTGGTGAACCTGGCAAAGAGGTTCCCGACCCCTTTTTCTTTGGAAAAGGGCCTATGCGAAAAGGGTGTATTCATTGCGGGGGGTGCATGGTGGGTTGTCGCCATGGCGCAAAAAATACGTTGGAGAAAAATTATCTCTATCTTGCAGAAAAATTAGGGGTAAAAATTATCCCCGAGATCGATGTTGTCGATGTGAAACCGCTTTCGGCAGACGGCGCGCAGGGGTATGAGCTTGTCACAGAAGCTTCGACGGCCTGGTTTTTCAAAAACCGCGCTTCGGTTAAAGCCAAAAAAGTTATTCTTGCAGGAGGCGTTCTAGGAACGGTCGATCTGCTTTTACGGTGTAAAAATATTTCAAATTCGCTCCCTCGTCTTTCTGATAAATTGGGCGATAGCATTCGAACCAATAGTGAAACGCTTCTTGGGGTCACGGAACCCGGCGCCACAGAAGATCATGATTATAGTGAAGGGGTTGCCATCACTTCGATCTTTCATCCGGATGATCATACGCACATTGAGCCGGTCCGTTATCCTAAGGGCTCAAGCTTTATGAAACTCTTAGCCGCTCCTATGACCGAGGGAGGAATCCCGTGGATTCGACCGTTTAAACTCCTTTGGCTCATGCTTTTAAATCCGATGATGTGTTTCAAGCTCTTTGCTAATTTTAAATGGGCTAATAATACCGTGATTTTACTCGTCATGCAGACCCTCGATAATCGGATGCGCTTTCGGTTAGGACGAAATCTCTTTACAGGCTTTCGAAAAGCAATGGTGACTTCTCCAGAGCCCGGTAGTGAACCTGTGCCGAGCTATATTCCTATTGGTCATAAAGTTGCGCGGCTCTTTGCGAAGAAGGTTAATGGGATTCCCCAAAGCGCGGTCAATGAAGTGTTGTTCAATATTCCAACCACGGCTCATATTTTGGGCGGTTGCGGAATTGGCGCCTCAGCAAAAGAGGGTGTCGTGAATCCTCGCCATGAAGTCTTTGGTTATCAGAATATGTGGGTTTGCGATGGAAGTGTGATCCCCGCAAATTTGGGAGTGAACCCCAGTCTGACGATCACCGCGATGACCGAGCGAGCGATGAGTTTTTTCCCTAACAAGAACTCATGAAGTTCGCTTTTTTTTAAAAAACCGACTTAAAACCGCGCCACACTCTAAATCCTCTTCGTATACGACCTCGAAGCGGTGATTTGTTCGTGAATCCTCGTGAAGCGCTAACCCCAAGGAGAGAGCCCCCCCTTTCGGATCCTTCGCTCCATAGATAACCTTTCCGATTCGAGCTTGTTGGCAAGCCGCGAGGCACATAGGACAAGGTTCAAGCGTGACATAAAGCGTGCAATCAAGGAGTCGCCACGAACCCAGGCTGCGCGAGGCTTCGCGGATCGCGAGAATTTCGGCATGCGCCAAAGGATCTTGATCTGCTTCTCTGCGGTTTCGACCGGTGCCGATCACTTGGTCGTCTTTGATAATAAGCGCGCCAACAGGAACCTCATCTTCAGAAGCCGCTTGCTCCGCGAGGGTCAACGCTTGCTTCATCCTCGAGCTCGAGGAGACTTCGTTTTTTGCACCTATTTGTGGGACCATGAGCCTGAACGAATTTGGCGAGCCTGATGGGTTGTTTGAGCTTCAATTTCGGCGACGCGCTTAAGGAATTCTTCTTGGCTGATGAGATAGCGCGATCTGCGATAGAGGCTTGCGACTTTTCTAAGCTGTCGCATGACAAGGTGTAGGATTCGCCTCTCCTTCTTCCCCACGGCTAAGAACTTAATCCCAACCCCTTTGGGATGAGTGACGGTACTTTGAGTTTTCCAAACGACGGTGCCATCGAGTGCCAACGGGAATCCTAATGCTGAAAAGCGAACAGTGATTGCCTCTTCTGCTTTAAGTTCTTGTCTGAGCTTAATGAATACTCCCCCGACAGAGAGGTCCAAAATCTCACCCTCAAGATGTTTTGCGTTGGGATCTGTTTGGTTGGGGTCTTTTCGTTCAAGCGAAGAGGGAACGGCCAATTGATATCGGGGATTACTCTCCCACCACCTGATTTTTGGAAAAAAATAGGGAACGCGAATTTCATTTGAAACTTTGTAAGTGACTGCAAGGATGAGTGCGAGCAAGAAGGAAAAAGCCAAGGCTTTGTAGTTCGTTTCCCCAGAAGTAATAACCAGCCGTGCACTGTGGTAGGTAATCAAGACATTAGCTGTGACAAAAATATACCAACTCCAGCGCCGCATCTCCCGAAACCCGAAGCCGGCGAGCATTGCTAGTATCGCTACAAAGTAGAAAAAGGGGTCCAGGAGAAGGAGAATGCATTTGCCAAAAGGTACATTGAAGAAGACAGCAACAAGAAGAATGTAGCTAACAGGAAAACTAATGTAGACCCAAGCAAGAGATTTTAAAAATTTGGAAACGTGGTATTTCACATTTGAATTATCCGTAAATCAACTTAAGGAGTCAATTGCCGATGTATTCTAAAGTGATTCTTGTTTCGGGCGCTTCAAGTGGTTTTGGTCGCCTTGCGGTTTCTGAATTGCTCAAGCGTGGTCACCGCGTCATTGCAGGGGTTCGGGGGGGCGAAGCGAGGGCTAAGGCGATTTTTAGTGATCAGGCTTCGTTGTGGGACAAGCAGTTATTCGCAGTTGATTTGCATCTGGAGGATCCGCAGAGCTGCGATACCGTTTTCCGGCTCCTTAAGGAGCGGTTTGAGGGCCAATTGGATGTTTTGGTCAACAACGCAGGCTATGGACTGTTTGGGGCGCTCGAGGACCAGGATCCCGAACAGCTTCGGTATCAGTTTGATGTGAATTTTTTTGGACCTGCCTTTCTCATTCGACACCTACTCCCCCTCCTTCGCCTCTCGAAGGGAAAAATACTCAACGTGAGTAGCATTGTGGGGCTGTATTCGATCCCTTTTTATGGAAGTTATAGTGCCTCAAAACATGCGTTGGAGGCTATGAGTGAGTCGCTGCGTTTTGAGCTTGCTCCTTTTGGAGTGCAGGTGGGCTTGATTCAGCCAGGTGGGTTTAAGACGGATTTTAGTGCACGTTCTTGCATTTTTGGAAAAGGAGCGAACCTACCGACCTCCGTGTATACGCAACGAACGCGAGCACTCAGGACGGCTTTTGAAACGTCTTCGATCCGCTTGGCAAACCCCGCACGAGTTTCAAAGCTCATTGCCGACCTTTGCGAACGTGAGAAGATTCCTTTGCGATCCCTCATTGGGGCCGATGCCTGGTTGCTTCATCTTGTTGGGAGATTACTCCCCGACTGGATGAGGGTGGGGCTGATGTCTTGGATTTTTAAAAAGGCGGTATTTAAAGAATAAAGGGAACTAGTTGATTCCTTGTGTTTGTAGAAATGCGCCTAGTTTCTTATCCGTCCCGTTGATGTGGTGGGTGAGCCAGTTCATAAGAAAATTCATGACTTCAATGGAGATCATTGTCGTGCCACTTTTTTGTTTCACGACAAGGACGGAAGCCTGTTGAACGAGATCGTCGTGTTGCTTTTTGTGGGCCGCATAATCTGGGTAGGCCTGAGTCTGCATGAGATTTTCTTCATACGCGAAATGGGTCACGGTGTAATCGACAACCCCCAGAAGCGTTTTGCCCACAATCTCACGCCCTTTTCCGGTGGCCGAGGCGACACTTAGGTCGTTGATGAGAGAAATAAGCTGCTTGTGTTGGGTATCGATGCCGGTATTTCCAACGCTAAATTTATCGTCCCACTGCAAAGCGGCTAGTTTTTGTGCGGTGTCGGTCATTTGTCTCAGTTTGAAGGGTTTTTGTGATTCCGTCAATGAATGAAAGCTGGGTTTTCCGGCTAATTTAGTCTGCTTTTGTCGCTTGAAACAATGCAATCGATTAGGTAAGTTCGAAGGCACTAATATCTATGGAAAAACAATCTATTTTAATCGTTGAAGATGATGCGGCTATTCGTGAAAGCCTTAGTGAGGCACTTTTGATGCGAGGGTTCAATACGAGCCTTGCGGCCAATGGTCGTGAGGCTTTGAATCACTTGCAGGTGGCTTCACCCAAACCTGAGCTTATTATTTTGGATCTTATGATGCCGGTAATGACGGGTTGGGAGTTTTTAGATGAACTCTATAGAGAGGCGAGTGCTTCACGGATTCCGGTCATCATTGTTTCTGCAGTAGAAGCTAAGGATATTAAGCACCCTGTTTCTGATGTTATCGCAAAGCCCATCGAACTGGGGCGCTTCTTTGCCGCAATCAACAAGATACTGGGTTCAGGCTTAGCGAAAGAGGGAACCCCGCCACAAGAAGGATTCGTACTTGCAACTTCTGAGAGGGTACTTTTGAAGAAGCTTGGCGCACGAATTACCAAAAAGCTTCAAGAAAAAGGAAAGTCTTCTGATTGGCTGGCATCTGAGGCGAGCGTGGCTCGATCGACTCTCCGCGAGATTCTCTCTGGTAGGAGTAATCCGCGAATTCTCACACTTCATTCTCTTGCTAAGGCGCTGGGCTATGAGCATGTTAGTGAATTGCTGAAAGATCTTTAGCCTCAAACCAATCCAAGACTATCCCAAGAGTCGAAGCTGGTTTCTTTCGGACTTGCATCCGGAAAGGCAAAGCTGCTCAAGTCTTCGGTGGAGGACATCGTACTTGGATTGGATCTCTGGCACGATGAGTCCAGATTCATTTAGAATATCCCGACAATCTCGAAGACAAAGTAGTGAGACAAAGAAGAATTTCGCTTCTTCGCTGGAGTCTTTTGCTGTGAGGCTTTTTGCAAAATGATCTAGCATCTTCTCAGAACTTCGAACCAGCTTTTCTTTTACGCTTGTAGACACTTCTGAAGCGCGACAGGCGCGATCAAAGCCCTGAGCAAACTGGTAGCTAAGATAATTCTTGAACATCTACGTCCCTCCTTTTTGTTTTGGACCTTTTGGGACCTTCTTGGTCCCACCGTCAATTATTTGAGCATGAGTTGTGCCAAGGGGAATAAATAGATTCTGTGCCCACTTTACTGGAAAATATCGCTAAACACCGAACGATCCATTTTAGTCTGAAAATGAAAAAAGTCTCTGGGTGTGCTTGAATGACACCACTTAGAGACTCTTCAAATACTCAATCAACGCTCTCAAGTCCGTATCTTTAAGCGGAGAGGGAATCATTCCACCGGCGAGCATGCTGGGCCTGGGGTGTCGAAGGAGTTCGAAAACCTGATCAGAAGACATTCGAGATCCGATCCCAACCAGGCGAGGACCACGACCTCCGACGCCATTTTGTCCATGACACGCAAAGCACGCGTTTCGTATAAAGAGTCCTTTGCCTGTCTCAGCAGCAGCGGAGAGTTGCGTGGAGGTCGAATCAACTTTGAGTGTGCTCGCGACTTCAGGTTCAAAAGGGGTTTTCATCGTGCGCTGCGTTTCTTCATCTTGCGCTTTGAGCTGGGCTTTGATCGTGGGGACACTGTCATCATCATGATAGCTTTGCCAGCCCATAAAGGTAAGGCCACCGAGTACGAAGATATAGATCGCGACAGGGATCGGACGTCTCCAGGGACGCCGCTCTAGTTTGCGATCCAGAAACGGAGCGCCCGCGAGGAGTGCGCCCACGATAGCAGGAATCACCATGATTCCGATGAGTGTATAAGGAGAATTCCAATATTTCAGCCATTGAAACATCGGACGATAGTACCACTCGGGACGACCGAGAAACTGCGTGTCTGAGGGATTTGCTTGAGGCCCCAATTCGGCCGGGTAGGTTGCCGCAATGAACGCGAGTGCGGCGATAATGAGGGCAGCAAGAGCGATATCCATGAGTAATTGATTTGGATAAAAAAAGCCCACACGCCCTTTGGGCTTGAGAGGGTCGGCAGTAAATGGGCCCGCGGCCCCGGCGCGTCTAAAAAGGTAGACGTGCACAGATATGAGAGCTGCAATAAGGGCTGGAATAAACAGGACGTGGGCTGCAAAAAAACGGGAAAGGGTCAGGGTCCCCATGTCGTTTCCGCCGCGCATGAAACGTTTAATGAGGTCTCCGATAAAGGGAACTTCACCCGCGACACTGGTTCCCACGGCCGTTGCAAAATAGGCTTTCTGGTCCCAAGGGAGGAGATATCCAGTGAAGGACATTCCTAGAATGAGCGTCAGCAAAACACAGCCAGAAAGCCAAAGAATTTCGCGACGGCCTTTGTATGCGCCCCAAAGAAAGGTCTGGCTTAAATGAAGGACGACCATAATCACCATGGCACTTGATCCATAGGAGTGAATTCCGCGAATCAATGAGCCTGAGCTAACCTCTTTTGAAATATACGTGATGGTAATATATGCGTGGTCCGCAGAAGGTGTGTAGTAGAGCGCGAGCAAAACGCCCGTTAGTGCCTGCAGCGTGAAAATAAAAATTAACCCAGAACCAAAGACATAGGCCCAACTCGGTCCGCCTGGGATGGGCTCCTTAAGCGCCACGGTCAGGAGGTTGTTAAGGTTTGCCCGCTGATCGAGCCAGCTCCAAAGTTTTTTGAGTGTATTCATATTAGGTCATCACTTCTTTTTTAGCGGAGAGCGAGCGAAAATATTCGTACTTAACCATAAGTTTCCCATCCACGTTCTTCGTTTCGAGGCTATCCATGCCGCGAGGAGGGGGTCCTGAAACCCACGTGCCATCAGGCGAGAAAGTTCCCATATGACAGGGGCACTTAAATTGATTGAGGTCATCGCTCCAGCCAATGGGGCACCCAAGATGGGGGCAGATGGGAGAGAGCGCGCGAAGCTCCCCTTGCGAGGTTCGCGCAACGTAAACAGCTTTTTCTGAAATTATTTTTCGCCAGCCGTCACGCTGTTCAACGCGAATCACTTTTTTTACAGGCTTGGAGAGAGAGATAAAATCAGAAGAGGGTCCCACTTCTGACCAACCGATTTCGGTGGTTTTTGCAAATACCGGATAAAAAATATAACGCACAATGGGGACCGAAAGAAGGCCGGTTACGACTGCACCCCCGATCGCAATGAGAATGCTCAAAAATGAACGGCGCCCAAGAAAGTCTTGAACTGAAATTTGCGGCTTATTGCTGGAGTCGTGGTGTTGCATACAGGCCCCTTTTACAAAAATGTGGGGCGAACTCATGTGAAGGAGTTCGCCCCCGCTCCCTGGATCAGAAAAAACGAAAAGGCTATTTTTTCGATTTTTTGGAAAGGCTCCCGACATAGAACGTGATGGCCCAGCGATCCTTTTCTGTGAGATAGTCGAAGCCGGGCATCATTGTGTCTTTCTTGCCCTTAGTGATGATATCAAAAAGCTTCTGAGGCGAGCTTTTGAATGTCATGAGATTTGCGGGCTTCATGGCGCCGCCTGCTGCGGCAGTACCTTTACCGTCCGCTTTTTCACCGTGGCAAGAAGCACAGTTAGTAGCAAACAAGGCGCTGCCTTCTTTGATTGCTTCGGGGGAGCTTTTTTGGCCACCGGCTAGGGCGAATGTAGAAAAGCCCATAAAAGAGACAACTAGGATGAGACTAGAATTACGAAAAACAGTTTTCACGAGATTTCTCCTTCAGTAGTTTGTTAATACTTTCGAGACTATAGCGAAATGGTCAATGAATTCAAAGTTAGAGATCATTCATTAAGGAATTTCCATAGTTTGAAAATGGGACCTGTTTTCAGGGTGATGCTAAGTATTCGTTTTTTAACCCCCTTGTGGAGTTACCCCCCCCGGGGTTGGTGCCACTTTGATTTGGGCCGCTCCCACCTCGGAACTGACAAAAAGCCCGCTAAGGCAACTAAAGTACAGCCGATTTGTGATTTGCGCATTTGCTGGTAGCGTATCGTGAGGCTCTTGGTAAATCAACCCACGGTTTTTTCAAACCAGAGCCGGGAAGGTGCCGAGCGAAGGCCCCAAATTGCCGGAATAGCGAGAGGAAAAAGAGGCGAAAGAATCAGCAGAAGGCAAAGAAGCTGAGTTACGAATCGGATCGTAACGTTTCTTTTCTTGAGCCCCATAATTAAGCCCTCGATGAGGAGCGCGAAGAAAATGAGAAACATTCCAAAGGCAGAAGCCACCCAGGGGTTCGCTCCCGGCATTGTTTGGGTGGCGTTTCTTGCCCAAATTACAAAAAGAAGTGTTGCGCCAAAACCCACATAGCAGGCGGCGCAGAGGTGAAGGCAAATCATGCTCAAGCGAAGCGGTTTAGGGAGTGCGTCCAATTAGGCCTTTCAATTCTGTGGCAGTAATTTGAAACTGGTTTCCACAAAAATCACAACCGACTTCGGCTCCATTGTCTTTTTCAATCATGTCTTCAAGCTCCATTTTTCCGAGAAGGGCGATGGCTGAAAGGATACGCTCTCTGGAACAAGTGCATTCGTAGTGAAGTGGGCGCTCTTCTAGAAGGACAAAAGTCAGGTCACTAAAAAGCTTACCCAGGAGATGGATGGGGTCCTGATCCTCAATCAATTCTGAGGCGAGTGAGTGGAGTTCGTGGAGGTTATTTTCAACCGTTGAAATGTCCTTGTGCGAGGCCCCAGCAAGCACCTGTATCAAAAATGCCCCGGCCGTCTTGACCAAACCACTCTGGGGGTCAAGCACGGTAGCAAGTCCAACAGCAGAGGGAATTTGCTCGGACTGAGTGAGGTAAAAGGTGAGATCCTTCGCAAGGTGGCCTGTGATTGCGGGCACGGTTCCTACATAGGGTTCCTTTTGATCGAGTCTCATGCGTACGACAGAGAGCGTCCCTTCATGCCAAGGGGCTATCTCGGGTTCTCGAGTGAAACCCGTTGCTTCTCGTGTTGTAAGAAACCCCCTCACCTTCCCGGTGGGCAGCGCATCGACGACGGCCTGCTTGAAAAAACCAGGAGCTTTAACGGACAAGCTCACGCGGTCTTCGGTCTTGCAGCCGGACGCAAGGAGGATTCCCCCCATGAGTGCCTCTCCGAGAAGTTGACTTTCGATTGGCGCAAGTTTGTGGCGGCGAGCGGCCTCTTGAACAAGGTTGGGCGCACGAATCGCGGTTGCCATGAGGTTGCCCCCTACAGAGAGGCATCTAATGCATTTGTCTTGGAACTGAGGATCTGAGGAATTTCCCATTGTTACTCCCATCAATAACTTGAGACCCAAAGAAGATGCAATCGCGTATTGCTGATACGGCCCCATCTTGATAGTCGTTTAAGAGTATGTGTGCCAAATCTCGGGTCAAAAAACTCAGTTCCTGCCAAGAAGACGCCCTTGAGCTTCTTAAGGCAAACGTTTGTGTTTTTTTGACGGGGCTTGCGGGCACTGGAAAATCTCATCTAATTGGGCATTATATTAACAATTTCTCAAAAAACCCCGTGATTTTGGCTTCCACGGGGGCGGCTGCGGTCTTGATTGGCGGACGAACGTTTCATAGTTTTTTTGGATTGGGAATTCTCGAAGGAGGACCCGAAAAAGCGGTTGAGGCGGCACTTGCGCGCAAACCCGTCGTTAAACGAATTCGAAAAGCCGAAGAAGTCATCATCGATGAAATCTCTATGCTTCGCGGCACTGATCTTGAGGCCGCCGAAAAAGTTGCGCGCTTGGGCCGTAAAGATCCGAGACCTTGGGGGGGGCTTAAGGTTCATGTGGTGGGTGATTTCGCGCAGCTGCCGCCGGTTCCTGATGCCAAGGGGAACCGTGATTGGGCTTTTCGCTCCAATGTGTGGAAGGACTCGGGGTTCAAGCCCGCTTACTTACGCGAAATTGTCCGGTCACGCGAGGCTGAGTTTTTAGCGATTCTCAATGAGGTAAGGCACGGGCGTTCGACCCCCGAAGTGGCCGATTATTTGGACGCACGGAGAATTAGTGTCGGTGAAAAGGAGGGCTGTACTCACCTCTTTCCGCATCGAGCAACGGTTGAGAATTTTAATTTAAAGAAATTAGAAAACGTTCGCGGCAAAGTTCTTTCGCTCGAAACACAATACAGTGGCGAGAAGGCGGGAATCGAAGCCTTAAAGCGCAACGCGCCGATCCCCGAGGTGTTGCAGCTTAAAGAGGGCGCCCTGGTCATGATTCGGCAAAATGACCCCTCCGGTCGTTGGGTGAATGGAAGCCTCGCAACGGTTAGGAAAATTCACGATGAAGCAATTATTGTGGAGCTTTCCGAGGGCGATGATGAAGAAATTGTTCCTGCGACGTTCAAACACGTAAACGCCGAAGGAGTTGAGATCGCGAGCGCGACCAACTTCCCCCTGAATCTTGCTTGGGCCACAACGATTCATAAGAGTCAGGGATGTACCTTGGATCGCGTCGTGATGGATTTACGGGGCCTCTGGGAGCCAGGGCATGCGTATACGGCGCTCTCGCGCGTTCGCTCTGGAAAAGGGCTGTTTATTACGGGGTGGACGCCTGCATCGATTCGCGCGGATTCTGAAGTGTTGGCGCTCTACGCGGGTTTAGAGGGCAGTGTGGACGGTCGCTCTGTGGATTTGGATCCGAAATATTCTCAGGAGACCGATTATTCTGATCTTGATGAGACTAGTTCTTAGCCAGACCCGTGATTTTCACGAGCACGCGCTTGTTTCGGCAGCCATCAAATTCTGCATAGAATATTTGCTGCCAGGTTCCGAAATCTAGGTGCCCATGGGTAACAGGCGCCGTGAGCGAATGATTCGTCAGATAACTCTTGAGATGCGCGTCTCCGTTGTCCTCACCGGTTTGATGGTGCGCATACGGTTGGCCGTAAGGTGCGAGGTTTTCAAGCCACTTCGCAATGTCATTGAGTAGTCCGCTCTCGGCATCGTTCACATAAACGCCCGCTGTGATGTGCATGACACTCACAAAGCACAACCCATCTATTACTTTTGAGCGATCCAAAATGTGCTCAATGTGTTCCGTGATGTTCAGTAGTCCGTAGCGTTTGGGCGTCTCGATGTGAATGTATTCGGTGTGATGAATCGTCGGGAGCTTTTCGACATGTGAGACGAGCTCGTATTTTTTGAAACCAGGGCAGGAATGAGGTTCAAGGATCCAGTCAGAGGGTTTAAGCATTTGTTTTAGGTTATACCGGGCGGGGTTGCGGAGGGAAGAAGTGAAATTTCCTTTAGATTTCAACAGTAAAAGATGAGCTTGCGCTCCGCTCCGTGATCGTGTAATCAAGGAATTCTTCAAATATCGGTGGACCCATAGCTCAGTTGGATTAGAGCGCCACACTACGGATGTGGAGGTCAGAGGTTCGAACCCTCTTGGGTCCGCCATACATTAGATTTCGCCATTTCGGAGATTATTCGGAATGGTTTTTTTATTTCATATCGCACAGTTGTCCCATCCAAGACCGGGTTCGAGAGTATGTCATCAAGGAAGTCCCGCCGCTCTTGGGGCGAGCGATCTATCCATAGTGATTTCGCTGACGTGGCGAGTTCGAGAATAGATTTTACGGTTTCCATCCCCGCGTCTGAAATGGCGAGACTCGCACCCTCCAATAGATTGCTGAAATGAAGTCGCTGATCACGGACCCGTTTTAAAAGTCGGTGATAGGCAAGTTCGGCAATCACCCCTTTCTTTAAATCCCCATACAGTTGATCTTCCTCGCTCTCTAAAGCAACAAGGGCATCTCTATATTGAGCCATTTCGCGTTTGGTTGCGTCCTGGGTCTTGCGCTGCGCCTTATTCATGGCCTCACTGATTTCAGCAGCAAACTCCTTTGAAATGGAAATGGCATCCAACGCACCTTCGAGCTGGTTCCAGATTTTTTCCTCGGTCACGTGCATTCCTTTCAGATTTGGGTGAATTTTTTTTCCGTTCGTGCAGTGGAGGTAGTTGAAAAGTTTAGGGGCACCTGTTTTGGGGCGTTTGGTTTTAAGTTCATGAACAATGTTGCAGCCACAAGCTGGGTCGCCGCAAATGAGCCAGCCTCCCGCCAGGACGGCTTGCCCCCCCTCGGGCCTACGAGAAAAATTCTTCTTGTAGAGTGTCGCATCCACCCTTCTGATAATATCGTTCGGGATAATTATTTCGTGTTTTCCTTTATGAACTTGTCCCTGCCAAAGGAACTGACCCCGATAAAAAGGGTTCTTAATCCGCCCTTCGATGCCGGTAGCATGATAGTTTTTGATTTTCTCTGGTCGGATAAGTCCGTCTGCAATAACTCGTTTACGGATTTCTTCAAATGAAAGCCCGGTGGCTCGCAACTCAAACTCTCGAATGACCTGTTCTCGTTTTTGCATGTTTGGATCTGGGACAATGATTTTTCCGCGTCTCCGTTCTCTGCCCTCTTCGTTGAGTAACGCTTTACAGATATAGCCTAGCGGCGGCCTATTACTTGGATACCAACCTTCTTCGGCCTTTCTCTTCATTGAGTCATTGACCTTAACGCTCAAGGCCCGGCTGTAATTTTTGTTTTGGATCGCATGAAAATCACGCATCAGAAAGTCAGAATCGGGACTTTCTTTGTGCAGAATTTTTCGCTCACGCACATAATGCAGAACGATTTGACCGAGCCTGACGAGCTTTTCATTTTCTTCATTGTCGGTGAGATTGCGGGCCTCACGGTCGAACATATAAAACAAAACGTGCTGGATACCTTTCTCGGCGGCAAATAGCATCGCGCTCCGATATTTTTTCCGGTCCTCGAAGTCCTTTGCGGATTCAACAATTTCAAAAACCTTGGTCAGTTCAAGGCCGTTGAACTGGCAATACTCTTGAACCTCATGCCTTTGAACGTCATGGGACGTGTTGTCTTTCTGCCGATTGCTGCTTACGCGCAGGATGCCGATAGCGCGATTATTTTTACCCTTCCAATCCATGATTTGCTTCCTTTCGCGCTTGTCTACTATATCACTGACAATACCGCCAATTAACTCTAGGTTCGAGAGTCGCCCAGTCGGGTGTCAGGATGGGATATGCTGCGCTTTAGTTCATTTTTCCACAGCCTTAGCTGCTCTGGTTAGCGGCGTAAGGCACCAAGCAGGGCGGATCTGACCGGACGATTTGCCGCAGTTGGCCGAGGTTTCCTTTTCGAGGAGGAAGCCCATGTCTAAAAATGCGACGTCCCGTAGTGATGAAGATCTGATTAATGCCGTGATGGAAGCAATCGCTGCCAAGAAGACGGCCAAGGAGTCTGAAAAGAAACCCATAAATCGCGGTCGCAGGTACGGTCCAGCAGAGAAACGCGCGATTCTCACTGAGATGGCCCAGGGGAAAAAATTAGACGAGCTTCGAGAGAAGTACGGTATCTGCCACGAAACCGTAAATCGTTGGTTGCGCCGTGAATCTCAGTCATCAAAATCAACGGAGCATGAGCCAATTGCCGCTCCCGAATCAGCGGTGCAGTCGCAAAGCGGATCTGTTGTGGTGCCCCCCTCCGATTATCACAAGGGGCATCACCCGCAGTGGAAGGCCGTTTTGCATCAGTGGCGCTCACGTCCTGGCCTGGGGCCCGCGCAGATTCGCAATCAACTTCATCGTGCAGGGATCAAGATTAACGTCGCTACTGTGCGAAAAATCTTAGAGGAGAACGGCTATACGCCGCCAAAAACCACGATAAAGGAGATTGAGATCAATCGTTATGAGGCC
Organism: Bdellovibrionota bacterium FG-2; assembly: GCA_051382305.1. GTDB lineage: Bacteria > Bdellovibrionota > UBA1018 > UBA1018 > UBA1018 > CAIRTR01. Next base: position 5,865 of record JBBCAV010000338.1, on the reverse strand, counting down.
GTAAGACCCTTGGAACTCGTCCACATGGATTTTAAACATTTTTACATCAACAAACAGAAGGTCTACCTACTTTTATTGCAAGACGACTTCAGCCGGTTTCTTTGCGGCCACCGGATGACGGACTCAGAAAACATGAAGTCAGTCATAGAAGCGTTCGAGGAATGCGTGGACCGCTACGGAAAAATGCAATCCTTGATAACGGATGCGGGAAGTGCTTTTTACAGTTGGAATGGGATCAATCGTTTTCAGAAACTGATATCCGAGGAGTACGGAGTTGATCAAATTAAGGCCAAAACCCCACGTTCTAACGGCAAAATCGAGAACGTCAATAAGCAGATCGAAAAAGAAGTCCTCGATGTAAAGCTCTACGCGAGCCTCGAAGAAGCAAGTTCCGCTATCGTGGAATGGCTCCGGTTTTATAACTTCGAGCGAACGCACATGGGGCTTCCAAAGGGGGCGGTTCCTGCGGATCGATTTCTTTACGGATGGAACACGGCCATCCAGAGCAAGGAGATCCCTGCCTCAAAAGAGAAGGTGGAGAATGATGCGTGGACAGAGGTTATGAAAGTGGCACTTTTGCGAATCAATCGCGCGGCTTGAAATGCCCTCCTTTGTGTGGTGAACTGTCGCCACACAAAGCGGAGGGGACGTAAACGTGATCCTGAAAATAGATGGAAATAGAGACGAAATCAATAAAGCACTGCACGCGGCGATTCTTGCGATGTTTGAGCCTGCAATCAAGGATTACCAGAAAGATGGGGATTTGGAGAACCTTTGCACAACGCTTGGCTGTAAAGCGCCTCCCCCTCCGAGCGAATCCACGCCGACAGTGGCGGATCAACTGAAGGCATTAGCAGCAAGCAGCAGACAGAAAGAGTAAGCGTCCGAGTAGCCGCGCGCAGGCAAGAAAGGCACCCACAATCTTCAAGATAGAAGAGGCTCCGGCCAGTTGGCAAGCGGGATTATTGATTGCAACTCGTTCTCTTCATGACCGCTTCCCTCCGGGAAGCTCCATGGAGAGCGTCTGTACGACCCTCGGCATTGGGCGAAGTGCCGCTTACGCGGCGGCAGAACTGATAAAGAGGCGTCTTAGCTGGATGCCAAATACACCTCAAAAGCCCTGTAATCAGGCTTCGTGTCAGGTGATTCGCACATATCAATTCGAGAATGAGATACTTCGTTATCAGGTGAAGCACCCGGACGCACGAGAGGATGGGGTGCGGATTCAATTTGACCCGGCCTATAAGGCGATTGTCGAAGATCGCAGATCTCACTACGGTCTTACGATCGAGTGTGTGAGTCAGATTTTGAAGATCCCACTTGATACGCTCAAAAAGTTCCCCAAATTTGTGGCCGCAGAAGGCGCGAAGCCCGAGAAAGAATATGAGGAGCTGCCAAAATTCGTGGTCGAACTGGCCAATGAGTATCTGAGAAGTGGGCGTGGTGCGAAGTCAGTAAAACGTTTTTGTGAAAAAAACCCTGATTTTTTAGGGCGTATTGGGATGAATTATCGCCAGTGCCTTCATTGGCTTCGTCGTCTGGGCTTCGTCAATCCGCGTGGGATCTTCCTCAAAAATAAGGGGCTCGATAAGATCCTGCGATTTAAACCCAACCATGTGTGGGGTAGTGACGGCAAGCGCATGATCGTCATCATCAACGGGGAGGTTTTTGAGTGGGTTTGGCAATGCCTGATTGATGGAGCGACGACCGTAATTGTTGGGGGAATAATCGACCGCAGAGAAAACACGGAAAATTTGCTCATGGCAATCAAGGAATCGAGCAATTGGCTGGGGGTTGCTCCCCTGGCGATCGTCTTGGATAACCGTTTATCAGAGGATCTTCCGGCAATTAGGGCGTTCCTCGATGAGCTGAACATAAAGATCATTAAAATTTTTCCTGGGAACTCTAAAAGTAATGGGATTGTAGAGGGAAACTTCAACATTTTTGAGAAATGGGTGGGAGGAAAAATTGAAGTCACTGGTGCAACGCCCGAGGAGCTGTCGCGCTCCATCGCGCAAGCCTTCGTAGAGGTTTTCACGCAAATGCGGAATCACGGTCCACGTAAATCCTTGTCTTTTAAAAGTGCGAAGGAAGTCATGGATGAAGCCACGCAAGCCACCCCCGAGGAAGAGGCCACGATTCGAGAGAACCTCAAGGCAATGGCCGAGCGATTCAAAAATGAGCAAGCCCAGCCCATCGTGTCTGCCGAGAAGGCAGTTGCCATAGCTCAAGCCGCCGAAAAAACCACACCTCCTCACCGGGATGTATTTGATAAAGCGCTCCAAAACTCACGATTCACTCCGAATATGATCTTGGGAGCCACCGCAATCTGGGAGCAAAAACGCAAAGAACACCCGGAAAAGGGCTATGGACACGCCTATTTTGGTGGGATTTTACGTCATTTAGCGGAGCAAAACACAGTGACCCAGCTGTATTCTGAGCTTGAAACCGTCTACACCCACCATTGGGATACGATGGGCAAGCTTCGAGAGCAGGATCTTGCAGGGTCACTCAAAAGTCATCCCGAAGCAACTTGTACACGACTCGCCGCCGACTTCATGAACACTCCCATCCCTGCGTTCACGATCCCGATCTTACGCGATCTGAAAAAATCTTTTTTGGTTGCTTCCAAAGGCAGCACTGAGCGAGCCACTCAGCTTCGAGAAGCCATTGCTGGGTTCGTAGTTAAATCGAAAAAGGTATCCAAGGAGCGTCGAGACAATCTGCTATGCAAACTTTTTGAGTGGGAAAACTTTATTCGAATGTCTGCGCCCGCTCCAAATGTTTGGATGACGTCCACCATTGGCAACGATTAAGAAGTCGCACTCAGGGCAACGTGGTGAGTGTTCTGGGTAGGCCGCGAAGAAAAAATCATCATTTTTTCCTAAACTTCCAGAGGAACCTTACCGAACCTTGAAGTGAATGTACTAAAACCAGGAAACCTTACCAACCCGGTTCTCCTGTCAAACTGTCCGGGCTTCAAGTGCCTTAAACTCTAACTACAGCACCTAAGCCATCACGTTGAAATCGTCGCACCTACGGGCGGCGGGAAGACGACGATTCTTAAAAATTTAATGAAGAACAGGATCGAGCGTGGACACGCGGTGATTTTCTTGGATTTCAAAGCGGAGTTTGATCTCGTGGCCTGGCTCTACGGTACGGCAAAGACCTATGGCCGTGAGGGCGATATCCGGCTTTTAAGCCTCTCAAACCGGGATTTATCGGTTCCATATAACCCCATTAAGAATGGGGATCGCTCAGACATTCATAGCGCCTTGATGAACTCCATGACGTGGAGTGAGAGTTTTTATCGAAGCGTGGCAAGTGTGGCGCTTATGACGGTGGTTTCTGGCCTTTGTGAGTATCGTGAGAAGTCGAAGAGGCGGTTTCATCTGGGGCATATCTACGAGTTGCTCAACGACTCAAGAAAGCTCAGGGCGTTTGCAGCGGAAATGACTCGGGTGGGGTGCCGGAGTTCAGAAGAGGTTCAAATCATGGCGGCGCAGATGGATAAATCCACCGAGCGCACAAAGTTTATGGGCCTGATCGCCAATTTGAATCAGCTCATTAACTCGGCCGCAGGCGAGCTGATTAGCCATGATGCAGAGGGCGGGAGCTTTGATTTTAGAGAGGCGATTCAAGAAAGGCGAATCACCTACATGCTCATGAATAGTTTGAAACTCAAGGAATCAGCCTCCGTATTTGGAAAGCTGATCTTGCAGGATCTTATGCAGTTTGTGGGCGAGCATTATTCGCGGGTAGATCAAAGCGCGGTCGTTCCGGTGACACTTGTCATTGATGAGTTTGCGAGCTTCGCAACGCCTGAATTTATTGAGTTCATGGATCGCGCACGAGGCGCGGGGATCGGTATTGTGATGGCCCATCAATCAAGGGCGGATCTTAGGGAGATTAGCCCTGATTTTCAGAGCAGAATAGAGGCTAACGCCAATACGGTGATCGTTTCGGGGGTTAAGACTTCGGAGGATGCTGAACATTACGCGGGGATGCTTGGAACCAAAACGACGATCAAGGAAACGATACAAGTGAAGGACGAGGGGTTTTGGTCAGGAGAGCGACAAACGGGGATGAAGTCCCGGCGAAACGTTGAGGAGTTTGTACTTCACCCAAATATACTAAAGGGTCTTAAACGCGGTGAAGTGTTCGTGAATTCAAGCGTTGTGCGCCCTAATTGGGGCCTTATCAGAGCTGAGATGGCTATTGACCCAAACCCCAAAGACACCTCGCCAGCCGTTGTCATGGATAGTTTGAAGGCTATTCGCAAAAGCTATTTATCGGAAGCCGGAGAAGCCTGCCTCGATATTGATTTCATTGTTCAAGAATACGCAAAGAGGCAGGCGCTTCAGGGTGAGGGTGCAATTATTTCTCCGAAGAAAGAAACCTGGGATTAGCTGCGATATGGGGGGCGCCCAACAGAAAGAAGGTCCGCTTTTCGGTATTGCAGTCCGAGAAGTGAACGCTTATTAACGAAACTCCCGCCGTAAGGCGCTGCCTCGGTTCTTGCACTAACAGTGGGGAATGTCCCACAATGCCAGCGCCTTTTCTGCGGGCTCGTCTCCCGCCGCTTCTTATCGTCCGCGCGATCCCACGCAGGCATTGCTTTATCGGGTCGTTCAAAAAAATTGGCTCACCTTTGTTCGGGACCGCGAGGAAGAAGGGCGGTATCTGCCCTCTCATATCAAGCGCGAGTTTCAGGCGTTCATGGGCTGCGGGGTGCTTGCCAATGGGTTCGTACGTCTAAAGTGCGACGGGTGCAAACATGAAAAATTAGTAGCATTTTCCTGCAAAAAACGTGGTTTTTGCAGTTCTTGTGGAGCCCGCCGCATGAGTGAGCAAGCCGCGTTTTATACGGACTGGGTTTTTCCAGAGGCACCTGTCCGGCAGTGGGTGATTTCATTTCCTATGCCTCTAAGGTATTGGATGGCTCGCGATAGTAATCTCTTATCTACGGTGCTTGGGATCTATATCCGCGCCATTTCCGGTTATCAGCGTAAGCGCGCGAGGCGCGAGGGGGTCCGTAAAGGAGATTCTGGCTCGATCACGCTTGTGCAATTATTTGGTGGCTCAGCGAACCTTGCACCCCACTTTCACACATTGATGATTGAGGGCGTCTATTATGAGCCTTTTGGAAACGGGCAAGTTGTCTATCACGAGCTTAGGGGTCCAACGACCGCCGAGGTACAGCAGATACTCGCGACCATTCAAACGCGCGTGGTGCGGGCTTTAAAGAAAAGGGGATACCCCGTTGATAAAGATCCCCATAGTAATGAGGGCGATTCCAACCAAGAAGAATTTACGGAAGTTATAGAGCTTTGCCAGGGGGCTTCAGTCAAAAACAAGATCGCGCTTGGGGAGCGCGCCGGCCAGCGGGTTAGAAAAATGGGGAGCTTTGGAATTGAAGGAGAGCTTCCATTAAAAGAGGGCGTGCGTTGTGCGTCTATTGGTGGATTCTCTCTTCACGCAAACACCGTCATTGAGAAGGATGAAAAAGAACGCCTTGAGAAATTGTGCCGGTATGTGGCACGCCCGCCAATTGCTGAAGGGCGGCTGTCCGAGGCTTCCAATGGGGATCTGATTTATCGTTTCAAGAAGGACTGGAGTGACGGCACCTCGGCTGTGCGGTTCTCTCCTTTAGAATTTTTGGAGAAGCTCGTAGCACTTGTTCCCCAGCCAAGAATGCATCTGAGCAGATTTCATGGGTTATGCTGATCTCAGCATAACCCATGTTATGCGGAGCGCTTGATTATGCAGAGCCATGTCTTCGGTGAACTCATATTTCATAATTTTGGCGCGTAGTTAGCCATGGAACGCGACCTCCACCTCTCAGCATAGTAAAGCTGTCCTCCA
>JBBCAV010000337.1:0-22162 GCA_051382305.1 Bdellovibrionota bacterium FG-2 | reverse complement strand
ATCCAAGAGTTTCGATGCAACCTATAAAATCCTGGAATCTCAAGAAGTCGGCAAAACTAAGAGCGTTTGCAGCTCAGAGAAAAAATCCGACGGCGGCGAGGTGAACGGGCTTATCCGGCTGCCATTGTTTTTAATTCCCAGTGGATAACGAGTCCATCCGTCACGGCCTTGTTTTTTCGATCCTTAGCAACCGCACGCAAATTGCGCTCCGTATTTACAGGAACCAAAGTGGAAGCGGGTGACACGCGAACCGAATAGAGCGGGCCAGGGAAATCAAAAAATGCCCGTTGCAAAGGCTCTTCAACGGCAGGCTCAATCAGGGGCTCATCCACCTGAGTCTTACCCAAGGTTTCACCAAGCGAGACGCCCTCGTCGGATTCCCTAGCGGTTGCGAGGCTCCCGCCGATCTGCTCGATGCACTGAAGGCGCGCGCAAAGGAGTTAAGACGCCCCTATCAAACGTTGATGAAGGAGGTTCTTCGGCAGAACCTGCAAATAGCGATTCCAGGTCATTTCGATTTCGATGCGTTGATGCAGAAGGTTCAGGAGATCAACACAAAACTAGACCACGTTCAGGAGACCGAAGATCAAATTCTGGCAAAACGAGCTTGATCGCAGATACGAGCGACCATCAAACAACTGATTTTCGATGCCCCCAGTCCTTGTCAGCAACCCGCAACAATGCGCTCGCGTATTGACTCAAAAGGCAAGTCTGAATTCATTGGCATGGGACAGTTCTCTTCTGGGCTAAAGGATCTTGCTTCAAACAAAAAGAATTTGGATGACTTCGGGCAATGAAATCTGCGATGAAAACTACAATGAAACCTGTTTTACTCGACACAAGCGGCATAGTCGCACTTCTCGATAGTTCGGAGCAATACCATCCAGCCTGTGCAGAGGTCCTTATGGGATTGCGTAGACCTCTGATTACATGCGAAGCCGTGATCGCAGAATCCTGCCATCTTCTTCGTCGAATGCATGGCGCATCAGAGATGCTGCTCAAAAATATTCAAACAGGAATCATCCGTATGCCCTGGCGTTTGGTAGGTCGAGACCTCCGAATTGCAGAACTCATGCACCAATACACCAAGGTCCCAATGAGTTTCGCCGATGCTTGCCTCGTGTGCATCTATCGCTGGTCCTCAAGAAAAACATTCAACATGCTAATCACTTTAAAAAAGTGATCGACAATCGAAATTACTTCGCCTTCACGACCCCACCGTATTCGGCGAGATCTTCAAAAACTTCAGTCCCTTGTAATTCTCTTCCGCCCAGCGCAGTCCCCAATCCGATTTAAAAAGCAAAACCGGAAGCCCATCGCGATCCTCAAGGCAGCGACTATCTTCGCGGCGCTCAAAATAATCGGGATCCAACCCCTCGCCCGTCACCCAACGCGCATGAATATAAGGGAGCCGCTCAATCCGCACATCCACATTATACTCGGCTTTCAAGCGATGCTGCAGCACTTCGAACTGCAGCCCCCCCACGGCGCCCAAAATTGGATCTTTATCCATAAAGCCGCGCTGGCGATAAACTTGAACAACCCCTTCTTCGGAGAGCTGATCCAAACCTTTTTTGAGCTGTTTGCGTTTCATCGGATCCAAGATCTGCACGCCCGAAAAATGCTCTGGCGAAAACCGCGGCACGCCCTGATATTGAAGGCCCTTCTTCTCACTCAAAGTATCGCCGATACGAAGCTCTCCAGACGTATCCAAGAGTCCGACAATATCGCCGGGCCAAGCCGTATCGATCATCACGCGCTCTTGCGCAAAAAAGTGCAGCGGCTTCGAAAGTTTCACTTCAGATTTTAAACGCGAATGAAACACCGTCATATTGCGCTCAAAGAGTCCTGAACACACCCGCATAAACGCCACGCGATCCCGATGAGCAGGATCCATGTTGGCTTGAATCTTAAAAATGAATCCCGAAAACTTAGGATCGGCGGGAGACACCGGCCCCTCTAAAGTCGGACGAGCCGGCGGCGCGGGCGCGATTTCAATAAAACGCTCCAAAAATCGCTCGACCCCAAAGTTATTCATCGCACTCCCAAAAAACACAGGAGTGAGCTGGCCCGCGAGCACGCGTTCATGATCAAAAGCATCACCTGCGTATTCTAGAAGTTCGAGCTCGGCGCGAAAATCCTCGTGCAACTTCCGACCCTCATCAATATCACCGCCCTCACCCACCATCGTTTGCGCAAACTGCGGATCATCAATCCCCGTCATTTTGCGAGGCGCAAGCCGACCCTTAACGTTCGCTTCGCCTTCACGCTGGAAAAGCAAAACTTCGTTAGACTTGCGATCAAAAACTCCCCGAAACCGATCACCCGCTCCAAGAGGCCAGGTCATGGGGCAGGAACGAATTCCTAAGACTTTTTCCAACTCATCGAGCAAATCCAAGGGATCGCGCGAAGGCCGATCCATCTTATTAATGAAAGTGAAAATCGGAAGCCCACGCATGCGACACACTTCAAACAATTTTCGTGTCTGAGGCTCAACCCCTTTGGCGGCGTCGATGAGCATGACCGCGGCATCCGCTGCCGTTAACGTTCGATAGGTATCTTCGGAGAAGTCTTTATGGCCCGGAGTATCTAGGAGATTAAGCTGCATTCCTAGGTATTCAAATTGAAGAACGCTGGAACTGATCGAGATCCCGCGCTGCTTCTCGATCTCCATCCAATCTGATGTCGTGTGGCGCTGATTGGCCTTCGCCCGAACGGCGCCAGCCAGGTGAATCGCTCCACCATAAAGGAGGAGCTTCTCTGTCAAGGTTGTTTTACCGGCATCGGGATGCGAAATAATTGCAAAAGTCCGACGACGAGCGATTTCTTTTTCTAGGTCGCCAGTGGCTATAGTTGGAGTCATAGAGGTTGGCGGACCATGCCTGAAAGTTGATCAAATTTCCAGAAAAACCCAGAAAAACCAAGAAGAATCAATGCCCACCGCTGCGCACCTCCAATACAGTGTCCCTCCAGACGAGTGATTGTTAAGGCATTCATCGAACCCACCCCCGGCACCGAAGAGATCATAGGCGCAGATAGGCAGGTAAAATGAAGTCAGCAGTCGTGGCTCTTGTTGTAGATTACGAGAATGATTCTCCTCGGCTTTTGGAGATCATCTCGGATGACCGCGAAATATCCGTTCTTGAGACTGCTTGTGGAGAAGGAAATCCTGATCCTCTCCAAAAGCTGGAGCAAAAACGGCAAAAGGTAGCAATTGAAGAAGAGGAGTTTGCCAATTATGTAGAAGAACTATTAAGCCAACCTTTCCTAAGACCTGAAATCCAGGACCATGGGGTCCAATGGCTCAAGTCGAAGGCAAAGATTGAGCAATATCAAAAAAATGAAGCTGAAGCAGCTAAGATCATTGCTGATTATGCATTCAAGGTCTTTGTAGAAGATCCCTCGAAGAAAGACTTTTTTCTCGTAGGACCCTCCACGCAGGTGAGAATTCGCGTCTTCAGCCTAAGAGAGAAAAGCGTGCAAGCGGCATAGTCTCGGATAATTCACATAGTCATTGATAATATGCACTTTGCACGATAAGCCTTTGTCGTTACCCAATTTCTTTCCCGGGGGGATTACGATGAAGAACTTAAGTCTCGTTCTTATAGGGTTATTGTTCAGCGCTGCGAGCAGCTGGGCCGCCTCGGAGACCCCCGAATGCATGGCCAGCGGGCGGGCGATCGCTGTCGACAATGGGCAGGTTCTTAAATGGAAAGGCACAACCCCGAATCAATTTCTGGGTCGTGCCTACGTTGAAGGCACTGTGACCACGGTTTACCCGGACCGTAACGGCCACGAACACTTTGCTATAAAAATTGGTAACGAGCCGAACGACATGCTTGAGGTTGTTTACAACAACGAGTTTGGCGAAATGCCAACGCCAACAGTCGGAATGAAAGTCGAAGCTTGTGGCGACTATATTACCTCCACAGAGCAGACCGAAGCTTATCCACCGTCACCCGTCGGTGCCATCATTCACTGGGTCCATAAAAGCCCTTCCAAACACGATAGCGGTTTTGTTGTTCTAGATGGAACGCTATACGGCTACTCGTTTCCCAAAAGCTCGCCCAAAAAATGGCACTAATAGCTAGGATAACTTCATGAAACAAAACCCTAAGCTGCTTTCAACGGCCAAAGAGATTGAAGACCTGGCCGCAGCGCTTCGGGACCCGAAGAACAATAACGTCATCGCTTTTGACACGGAGTTCATCCGGGAAAACACCTTTTTCCCCATCGTAGAAATCATTCAAATCGCAACCGAAGAAGAGAGCTGGCTGGTCGACGCCCAAGCCTTCAAAAAGTCTTTTCGGCCCGGACCCGCAGGCGGCTTTGACCCCGGACTCAAGCCCTTGCTCGAGGTTTTCGAAGATCCCAAGATTCTCAAGATCCTGCACGCTGCACAGGGTGACCAAGAATGTCTATTTACAAGCTTCGCCAGTGTAGCAACGCCTACGCTCGACACCGCAGTTGCCGCATCCCTTTGTGGCTACGGTGAGAGTATTGGTCTTGGCAAACTTCTTCACGCTTGCCTTGGGATCACAATTAAGAAAGGACATGCACGCACCAACTGGTCGGTACGTCCCTTGCCAGAACAACTCATGGAGTACGCACACGCCGATGTCATTCACCTCGTGGCGCTTGGGCGAAAACTCATGGAAGAACTGGATTCGCTTGGGCGAAAACCCTGGGCCCTTCACTTATCGTCTCGCTGGTCGGATTGCTCTGCTTTTGAAGCCGATATTTCGGCCATGGCCCAAAAGTATGCGCGAGGAAAAAGACTGGATGCCCGTGGGTATTCGGCTCTTATTAACCTCCTTCGGTGGCGAGAGGATCGGGTGCGCCACCTCAACGTCCCCCGACGATGGGTGGCCGATGATAATGTCCTCCTGGATCTCGCCCATGTACGCCCAAAAGACATCGACCACCTGAGCTCCTTTCGTGGAATCAATCGCGGGGAACTTCGAATCAGCGGCGATGCCATTCTTGCTGCCATCCAAAACCTTAAAGCAAACGACGCGCAGATCGATTCCGACTGGAAAGCCTTCGTCCTGTCAAGCCAAAGTGAAATCCCCTCCCAGGATGAATCCCAAGCCCTTGAACTCCTGAAATGTTATGTCGGAATTTTGGCCGACGAGCACCGAATCGCGCTGAGGCATCTGGTGACAAGTGAATACCTCCTGCGCCTTATTAGAAACCAGGCTCTGAAACCAGAAGATTTGGTGAGTTCAGGGGTTCTCACGGAAGATTCCGCACAACTCATCGGGACAGAGCTTTTAGCTTTCCTCCAGGGTGAATACGCACTAAGAGTAGATGGAGCTCGCATTCGAATCGTCAAAGTAAAATAAGTAAAGGAACCAAAATCCATGACAAATCCAGTCCCAGGCTACTCCAAAGAATTTCGAAAACGTCGGGCTGTCAATTGGCTTGCGCTGGGGTTCACCTACTCTGCCATGTACATGGGACGCTACAACCTCTCTTTTGCGAACAAAGCCCTCTCGACCACTTATGGATGGGATAAGACTCAAATCGGCGCGATCATTACCCCCGCCCTCCTTATTTATGGCCTCTCCGCGATGTTTAACGGACCCATCGCTGACAAGATCGGCGGACGAAACTCGATGCTCATCGGGGCCATTGGAGCCGTGATTTTCAACTTCTTGTTCGGACTGGGGGCCTATTTTGGATTCTTGGGAACCGGCACTTTTCTTTTAGGATACTTTGCGACAACTTGGTCACTCAATTCCTACTTTCAATCCTACAGCGCGCTCTCCCTCATTAAGGTGAACTCGGGATGGTTTCATATCAGTGAACGCGGGGTCTTTTCGGCCATTTTCGGATCAATGATCCAAAGTGGACGCGCGCTGATCTTTTTCGTTGGTGGGATTCTGGTCACAATCCTTCCTTGGCAGTGGGTGTTTTTTGTTCCTTCTGCCCTTATCGCGATCATGGCGTTTGTCACCTATCGTTTTGTTCGCAACGGCCCCGAAGAATGTGGCTTTGAGACGCTCGATGTGCAAGACGCTTCGAGCGGTGATAAGGAAGAAATTACCTTTAAATATGTCGTTCGCAAGGTTTTCACCAACCCCATCACCCTGACAATCGCTGTTGCCGAGTTCTGCACCGGCCTTGTTCGCCACGGTTTTGAGCAATGGTTTCCTCGCTATATGCTGGAAGCCCACAATCTTTCGCTCGAATCAGGGATATTTCAAAAAGGGGCGGGAGCGGTCGTCATTGCAGGGATTTTTGGAGCCGTTGCCGCCGGAACGCTTTCCGATTGGGTTTTCAAAGGCCGACGAGCACCCGTCGCCTTTATAGGATATGTCACACAAGTTGTTTGCTTGGGCGTAGTGTGGATGGCCCCCGGGATCAACTGGATCATTGCGGCGTTCATTGCCAACTCTTTTGCAATCAGTATCGTGCACTCAATGCTTTCGGGTACCGCCTCCATGGATTTTGGTGGAAAAAAGGCGGCGGCCACCGCAGCCGGCTTATTCGATGGCATGCAATACATTGGCGGATCTGTAGTAGGCATTGGCATGGGATGGATGCTCGATAACTTCGGCTGGAGCGTCTGGGGTCCCAGCATGATTGGTTTTTCTGCCATCGGCGCAATCTTGATGTTTGTGCTTTGGAACGCGCGACCTAATACAAGCGGGTCTTCACATTAAGTCATTAGGTCGTCGGCACTAGCACCGCACTCTGGAACGCTCCCTGCATTTCTTCTTGGCGTGAACAGAGGGAGATTTGCCTATGCGATTCAATATTGTCTACGTAATGCTAACTGTTCTGATTGCTGGCTCAGCTGCTGGGGCTGCGGAGGATACTTCTCAGCAAACTCAAGCGGAGGCCAAAGAGATCACACGCGGATACCTGAGAGATGAAAAGGTGGCCGTGAAACCTCAGTTGGGAGTGGTGGCTTTTAATGAGCCATCTACAAATAATACCAGAAGTCGTTTTGCAACAGGGGTCACCGCTGAAATGAATGCGGTGCCTTTTGTCGATAAGACTATGGCTGCCTGGTATTTGGGTCCTTCGACAGGACTTATTTTTTCTCACCTGGGAGCGGATACCTCAAACTTTGTGGGATCCAATCAAGAAGCCGGTTCACAGGGGCAACCCAGTGCCAACCTCTTGATCATCCCCACAAATCTCAAGGTGGGCTATGCGTTTACAGACTATTATCGTCTGGCCGCGCATGGCGGTGGTAACATCGTTTACCGCTCTGTCGGAAGTTCAATACTGCTCGACAAATCTGATGTAACCTCAGATACGCAGTGGAAGTACTATCCCAATGTCGGTGCCGACTTAGATGTCGCGATTTCACCGAACTTGGCACTGTCAGTACGACCAGACTGGACGCTCACCCCCGATGATAAAATCTTCATGGGGACGGTAGCGTTGAGCGTGAACTTCAGCTGATCTCTAACAAGCAGAACTCCTTTGTAATCACCCCGGGCCCCGCAATCAAACGATTGCGGGGCCCGGGGCCTTTTTTACGCCTTCAATGCTACAAAGATCTTCTCCTCTTCCCCACGCTGCACGTAAAGAACAAGAGTTTCAGTTTTCGCGGCACTTTGAAGCCTACGACGAAAACTCTTGGAGTCAACGACCGGGACCCTATTCACGCTTAAGACAATATCCCCCGGCATAATCCCCGCCTCAAACGCAGCACCTCCTGGGAGAATCGAAACAACGAGCGCGCCCTTTGCGTCGGGAAGTTTGAGATAGTGCGCAATCTCAGCAGGAACATTTTCGGTTTCAATTCCACGCGGGAGCGACACGAGCTGCGATGTCTTCTTTTGGGGCTGTGCCTGCCCCGCTTGCTGAGTCTGCTCAGCTTGCTCCCCCTTGAGGCGAGGTTGCGTTCCAATCTCAAGAACAGCCCGAATATGTTCTTTGCTACGAATGACTTCGATTTCAGTTTTAGAACCCTGAACACTTTTGTTCACGCGGTTTCTCATATCCATAGCGTCAATCGTCGGAGCCCCTGAGAATCGAACAACTACATCCCCAGGCTGAAGCTTCGCATTCGCCGCTGGGCTCCCCGGAACAATTTGAGTCAGGATAGCACCTCGCTCGTTTGAGGTCCCAAAAAAGTCCGCAAGCTCAGGCGTGAGATCTTGGGCGGCAACGCCCACCCATCCTCGTTTCACGTAGCCTTGACTCAACAATTGCCCCACAACGTCCTGGGCAATTTTTGAAGGAATCGAAAAACCAATTCCCATAAACCCCCCGCCTGGAACATGGGGATTTCCTGGCATCGGCGCCGAAAGGATCGCAGTATTGAGACCGATGATTTCGCCTTTGAAATTCAGAAGAGGCCCCCCCGAACTTCCGGGATTGATGGCTGCATCTGTTTGAAGAAAATCCTCGATTTCCAATATCCCCACTCGCCCGCGGCCCTTGGCGCTGATGATTCCAGCACTTAATGAACGGATCAAGCCAAATGGACTTCCCACCGCGAACACCGGATCGCCGACATTCATTTCATCGGAATTTCCAAACTGAAGTACGGACACCGGGGAAGAGGGGCGCTTCTCAATCTGGACAAGCGCCAAATCAGTACGCGAATCATAAGCAAGCAGACGAGCCGGCCACCGCTGTTTCTCATCGATTATGACTGTAATTTTTGAAGCTTTTTCCACCACGTGAAAATTTGTGAGAATAAGACCGTCTTCCCGAATAAAAACCCCGGATCCAAAACTCAGCGGCGGGTGCTCAGCCTGCCCCGAGGGAGCAAGGGGATTCGAAAAAATCCCCAACGGATCCAACTCGTTTTTATCCTTCCCAGCCTCCTTCGCTGCGCCAAGGCCCCCTTCAGAAGCGAACACTCGCAACGTGCTAATTCCAACCACTGCTGGCAAAATCCGTTGAGCCGTTTGCGTAAACGACCCATAGCGCGGTCGAAAAATATCAATAAATTTTGCCGAAGTCGGCGTGGTTTGACCGTCCGGCTGAGACTCAAAGAAGATCAGTGGGGTTGCAAGGAGCAATCCGCCAGCGGCAGATGTTAACGCTAAAAGTCGCCCATTTTTTTGAGGTTTTTTTCGAGAGATCGACATGATCTCACAAAGGGTTGCAGCTTAGATGCCGAAAAGAATACTAAGCTCCGCAACATTTCTTGAATTTCTTACCACTCTTACATGGACAAAGATCATTACGCCCGATCTTCGGCTCCTCGCGCTTGTAGGTGCCAGTATGAACGGGGCGTGCATCCAAGAAACGCCACTTGCCGTCTTCTTTTTCAAACAGCGCATGCTCCCAATGGTCTTCTTGTTTGCCGTCTGCTTCAAATTGCGCACAAAAGGTTACGCTTCCCTCTGTGTCTTGTGCAGTCCCTTTGTCCGTTTGCACGATTCGAAGTCCCAGCCACTTGGAGTTTTTCGCCCAATCTTCGACTTCTTCACGCTTAAGATCTTTCTTAGTCTTAGAATGATGGGAATCGATGATGAAATCGACTTCCTGCAAGGTAAACGCGGTATAGCGAGCGCGCAGCGTTTCTTCGGCGGTTTGAGCGACGCGCTTTCCCTTTATCACGGGAGTGCAGCATTCAGAGATATTTTGAGAAGAACCACAGGGACATGGACGTGTGTCTAAAGTCATAATATAAGTACTTTAATGGAAGAAGCAGAGTTTAGAAAGAGGGTACAAGAAATCTTTGATTTTATTGAGGGCCAGTTCGAGGCCATCGACCCAGATGTTGCCGAGTGCACCCAGGCGCAAGGGTCACTCACCATTACTTTTGGGGCGGGGACTCGGTGCATTCTAAGTACGCAGCCTTCCTTGCGTCAGATTTGGCTCGCGCTCGCTTCAAAAGGTTTAGCTTTTCATTTTAATTTCGAACCGATCACGCGAAAATGGCTTGACGACAAAGGCCGCCCGATTGAACTCATAAACTGTGTTTCTGAACACGTTAAAGAAACTTGTGGAATCAAACTCCCGTGAAAGCTCCCATGAACCCATCGAACAAAATTACTGTCTACACCTCGAAGTATTGTCCGTATTGTGTCCAAGCCAAAAGACTACTCAAGGATCGAGGGATCAAATTTGAAGAAATCCTTATTGCCGATGATGACGATGCCGCCTGGAACGCACTCACCAAACGCTCGGGCCTCCAAACCGTTCCTCAGATTTTTGCGGGCGATCGACTCATTGGGGGATATTCTGACCTTGAAAAGCTCTTAAAATCTGACCCTGACGCCCTTAGTGATCTTGACGGCGAGTGATGAGTCCGTGGGTTGGATCATAGGGAGAAACGCCGACGATCACGCGATCCCCGACGAGAACACGGATTTTGAATTTTTTCATACGCCCTGAGAGCTGTGCGTTAATTTTCTGGCCATTGTCCAAAAGCACTTCGTAATTTCCACCCCCCGTAAGGTCGGAAATCTTGCCATCAAAACTAATCAGATCATCTCTAGACATCAACACATCCTCCCAGGAAGTAGGTCAGATATTAACATAATTTGGAGATTGTTGGGAAGTATTATTATGCGCGGCGCGCCATCGATTTCCCGACAATTTTTTTCAACTCCCGGAAAAATTTGCCGATACGTATGATGAGACTAAGGGAGGTCCCGTACCTGCATGGAAGCCCAGGTAAAAGGAGTTGTTTGTGCGTCCGTTTCTTGTTGGGACAATCATCTGTTTAACTGCCGTAATGGGAAGTCCGTTCTATGCTCATTCCGAAGATTCAACAGTCTATAGCGTTTTTCGCGGGCTTGATCTCGGGAACGCCGGCGAGGCGCCTCAAAAAGATTATTATGTAAGCGCAGGAACGGTATCAGGCGTCCACGAGGGAACCGTTCTAGAAGTTTTCAGGAAAAATACAACCTACGACACGCTAACCGAAAAACTTTATCGTGAAGTCACCTTTCCCATCGCCACGCTCAAAGTCATTCACGCCGAAAGCCATGTCGCCATCGCGCGACTCGAGAAGATGCTCCCTCAGGAAAAATCTCCGGCCATCAGTCCGGTTGCAGTGATGCTGGGGGATATCGTTCGAATCGCGCGATAGCTCGAATGCGGGGGCACCCGATTACATGGGCGTTGGGGGATCTAACAGCTTTCAGCCGGTTGCAGCTAAAGCCTCCGTCTCCATCGAAGAATCAGACGAAGCATCAACATTCTCAGCCTTCTTCCGTGGCTGACCCAGGAAATTGACATTGTCAGCCTGGACTTCGACAAAGTACCGCATTTTTCCATCGGGGTCTTGGAACTTGCGGGTTTTTACAGCGCCCTCAACCAACACGCTATAACCCTTTTTCAGAAAATTTGCGCAAAACTCCGTTTGCTTTCCCCACACCACGATCTGATGCCACTGAGTCTCTTCTTTGTAAGCAGGAGTCTCAGCAGTCGGTTCCGTGACCGTATCGTCCTTGAATTTCCGACTCGTGGCGAGTGGAAATCTCACGACGTTATTGCCGTTCTTGGTTTCTTTCTGAATGGGATCTGCTCCGAGTCTTCCGACTAGGATTATTTTGTTTACGTCTTTCATATGTTTGTACCTCTGGCCGGAGAGCTGTGCGAAAGGTGGGCCAACAAAAAACGGGGATTTTGAGGAATTTGTGACTGCTTTTCGGACGATGTGATGGGGATTTGGACTTCAGTGAGGCGGGAGCAGTTCAAAACATTTGCTTTTGGGTCGTCATAACTAACTACCGCACTGGCACTGACTTTGCACTAGAACTGGACTCTCTGTGTCTTAGCCAGGGTTTAGTTTTTTCTAATGAATCTCTTGGACCACTACTTGAGGCAATCGTGAGGAGGACTTTGGGTATAGCATTAACCGAAGGAGATACTCATGATGAGAGCTGCTTAGTTTGGTCTCACACTCTTCAAAGCCAGATACTTATCCTTATTCGTACAATGATCCGGCAAATTCGCGCGAATTGCCCCCAGCTCATCAGCCCAAATTTCTACTCGCGCTTCAGGATCAGTGGGAAGAGCACCCCATAGCCACTTCTTGTCCGCCTGCTCATTCTTCAGAGGCTCAATCCATTTTGCAAGAGTTGCCGAGTAGTCTGGATGCGCATTCATGAAAATCATGTCGTGAGAGGCGCCGTTAAAAATTTCAATCTCCACCAATCGCAAACTCTGCGCCGCCTCACGAAGACGCCTCAAAAGTTCCGTATTTTCATCCCGAATATGCCGACTAATTTGGGTCACCAGATCCTTACGGCGAACACTCGCTGACCGCTGAGAGGCTAAATAGATTGCAATCCAAAGCGCGTTGGCCTTCTTTTGATTCAAATATTCGACAACACGCCCCTTGAGTTCACCGATCGCTTTTCGGATAACAAGGGCCTCGGCCGAGTTAGACATGGCCGTAAGTTTTGGCCGAAGCGCATTTGCACGCTCACGAATCTGAACTCGGTTCCTCTCCTTCTCTTCCATAAGAGCATCACTAAAAGAGGCACCCCGAGAATCCTCATCGAAGAGGGAGTTGATTTCGCGTTGATTGGCAATAAATGCCGGAAGCCGCATCCACTGACGCACAAGCGGTTCTGGTACGGAGAGCTGGCCCTGGGAATGCGCGATGGCCATCGAATACAAAGACGGCCCACCTTGCGCGGCGCTCTGACTTTGACTTTGCAACCAGTCAAAAATTTCCCGATAGCGACTCTTAAAATTCTGTACCGTAAGCAGCGCAGCGGGATAGTGGCAGAATTCATTGAAAGATATCGCAAGGACAAGCGCGGCATCAGGAATGAACTCTTCTTTGAATGCACCGCTCTGCAAAGAGAGCGCGACCCCGACGGCATCAGGATATCTTCCAGACACAAGAGCAGTCCACGCAAGCTCCGTAAGCGCCGTCGTGAACAAAGGGGAGTTTCTTGGAATCAATCGAAGCTGAGCCCAGGCCTCCTGATAGTTCTGCGTTGAAAAAAATGCTCGGGCCAAGAGAAGACGAGTGTGAGCAGCGAACTGAGGAGCAAGATCATTGCTTTGTAGGGCGACTTTTAACGAAGAGAGACTTTCTCGCAGCGCGCCCCTTCGAAGCGCGCTGAGGCCCGCAACCAATGGTCCATAGGTTGGATCTCGTCTTGCGATCAACACCAGCGAGTCCAAAGACGAAGTCTGGCCCGCCTGCAGACTCAATACGTAGAGAACGGCAGCCGTCTTTGCAGCCCACGCATCTGAGGTCACGCCATCACTGAGCGCGAGGAAAGTTTTGACAACATCAAAATCAATCGGAACAGAAGGGAATTGCCGTTGAATCTCAACCCAACAATCCAACGCAGCCAAACGAAGACCTCGATCCTGCGCAACCGCGCCCTCGCTTGAAAGTAGAACGTTCTTAAAACCACCCAGCGCCGAATGATTCAATTTTGCACTCAAAAGGACTCGGGCAATCCAAAACTCGGCAAATTTCCTGGTCAGTGAATCCTCTGCAGAAGCCCGAAGTGACAAAGCCTCTGAAAAGTACGTGGTAAGAGCCGTTTGTGAGCCCTTTTCATCCGCAAGATACTGAAGATATTTTGCCCGCCATTTTTCGGGAAAACCCTGCGGAAACTCCCAAGACTCTTTGGCGGAACAAGCCATCGAAGCCCTAAACGGTCCCGCCCATGCGGAGTTCAGGGCACAACAAAGATAGAACGATGCGAGAAAGGTTACGCGCATGCATTAGCCTCCAAACATAATGGCCACACCCACCGAAATCGAATTCGTCCAGTTCCAACGCTCTCCGACGACTTGCCCCAGTTTGGTCGGAATCACTTTTTCCACAATTTGTTCGTGAAAGGGCATAAGCCGATAGTCGACTTTAAGGGAGAAGAAGCGTGAGAGGTGAATTTGCTGTCCTATGCCGGCAAGTGGAGTAAAATAGGCTCCCGTCTGAGTCGAAGTGCTTCCCGCACCCGCGAGCAGATGGAGGTCATAGTAGATAATTGCTTTTCCTATGAGACTCAATTTTCCATAAAGAATGCTCGCACTCGCCTCTGTTCCGAAAAAGGAGGCCGGATCATTCGTGTTAGTCGTTGCCCCACGGGTTTCCTGAAACGTAATAAGCGCACTTGAGGGTGACACAAGATATCGCATTGCCAGAAAATGGGCAGATAGATATTCACTAAAATGATACCCTATTGAACCTCCTACTGTTCCCATGCTCAGGAACGGATCACTGGCGACTGCGGAAGCGAATCCCCCAATTTCGATTTTTTGCTCTTTTGAATAGAGGCGATCCTGAACGACATTCATTTCTGTTGAGTTCCCTGAGGTCCAATATTTTTTGCGAATGCGATCCACGTTGACCGCTTGTGGCTCCGCTTCCGCATGGCAAAGCGGAGCTTGAAGAATAGAAAACAACAAAGCAAATAGTAGAAACATTAGATCCTCCCCAACATTTTGAAGATAAACGGATAACTCACCGCCACCTCCGTGCCCCCCTTAGGGGACGGAAACCGCCACGCGGAAAGATTTCTTGCAATGCATTGCTCAAGACCAGAATCATTCCGAGAATTGTTCACAAACATATTTGATGACGAGGGACTCACCGAGACGGAGCGTGCGCCTCCAGACGGCGTCACAAAAAAATTCATGACCAACTTTCCCTCCGCTCCTGGGTTACGAATGATGGCCGACTCGTAACAGGCGCGAATTTCGCCCAGATGCGAATAGATCACTTTGCCGACCTCATCTCGACTCAAGCCCTCATCGACAATCGCCAATGCATGCCCAATCTCAATTTTGGAATTTCCCTGACCTTCAAGACGATGAACCTCACCCACACGATATCCGGCACCTTTACCTACGAGCGTCTCAAGAGCCTGGCCTGTCATCTCGGCGACTGGCAGGGCAGCCGAAAGCGCCTTCTGTGCGTTGAACGAAGTACCGACAGTTGCAGGTTGACGAGAAAATATCGCCCGCTGAGTCTGAGGCAGTGAGATTTCAGACGAAACAAGCGCTCGAAGTTTGGCCGAAGCGCCGCCGCCGCTCGTCGCATAGGACGGCGATCGTCCCGACGATATTGGAATCTTTTGGCTCATGATCACTCTAGCAAATTGCGGAGGGATCAAGACCTCCTCGATATCGAGCTTGGGTGGGATTCGCCAGAGCGCAATGGGACCTAAAAGCAAAAAACTCGAAAGCAACAAAGAGGCAGAAAAACGCTGGAAATTACTATGATGAGACGCCCTCTCGAGCGTTCCTCGCCAGGAGCGTTCTAACACTGCGGTGTTGGAAAATGCGGGCTCCGGAACCTCAGAGGGCAGAATACGGATCCAAACGCCGGGAGTGAGGCGCACCCCGATACGAAGAAGATCTTCACGATATTCAGTGGAATTTAACAGAACTCCGGTCTCCGTCGCTCTCAGGGTCCAATGAAGGGGCTTTCGAAAATGAAGGGGCTTTCGCATGTCCCATGGACGTTTTGTATCGCCCTTGGCTGTAGTAAGAATGACTAAGTATCTCCTATCTTTTACACGATTAGTATTCATGGCTGAATAAACCTCAGTTGATTAAGTCCATTGGCTATCTCGCCAGAAAAATCTGACTTTTTCTTGTAGAGGTGTGCGCTATTTCGTTTTTCGTTCTGCCCTGTCTGCATAAGCGAGTCCAAAGGCTGCTTATTGACTGCTTCGATCCACTCCCCATCAAAGTTCAGCGTCTTTTGGCGTCGCACCCCTTCTGGTAGTGGGCTAGAGATTGGTTGAGGTGCAGCCAAAAGTTGAATTGGCAGAAGAAATATGAGGACCACCCTGGTAAACATCATGAGTTTCCTCCTGAGGCGAGAAGCGCGGCCGTACGCATGAGAGAAACTTTTTTTGCGGGAACGGACTTCTTGCGTTCGAGTTCTTGAATGAGGAATATCGCCTGAGCCCAGTTATGCTCCTCCAGTGCCCTGAGCCACTTCGTCAGAAGTTCACTTTTCTCCCACGACTGCTTCGGATCAAGGGTCTCAAGGAGCGCTAAGGACGAGACGGCCGGGCCAGCGTCTTGAACCTTATCTTGAACCCTCGCCGGCGCCTTCGCTGCGAGCGCCACGGATTTCTTCTCCAGGATCGGAATCAATGACTCGAGTGACTTAATCGTCTTAATCCATGAAACCGTGTCGGCATACGCAAGAATAAGTTTATGCACGATCGTGTTTCTAATTTCGGAATGTGGGAGTTCAGCAAGTTGGACCGTAGCCTCCTCAAACTCTTTCAACTGTTTCAGGCGAACCAGGGGAGATTTGACCTGCGCTATCTCAACTCTCAAATGAGTCAATGCAACGGGGGCCGATTGCGACAACGAAGCAAGAATCGAAAGGCGTTCGATATCCTCGGAGAACATCCAATCCTTGGGAATTTGACGAAATAGCTGCAGTGTCTCGGAAAAGCGAAACTGCTCAGGAAAGCGAAGGGCCACCACAGACCAGAGCAAACGCAAACGCTCTGACTTAGATCCCATTCCCTGCTGTATCTCCTTTTTGAGCTCTTGTGGCTGACTCAAGTTTGCTGACAACAACTGCCGCGCCCGAAACTCAGCGCAAGGACCTCCGATAAAACCAGAACAGAGCTGCTTCGAACTCAGAGCCACCTCCATCGCCTCCGCACTCCCGGAAAGCCATGCGCATTGCAAAGCCACTGCCCTGAGATCAGCGTCACCGTCTGAATGCTTTTGAGTACCGCTAAAATAGGCTTGGAAATGGCTAAAAGCATCCAAAAACTGGTACGCATCTCGATGAATGAGTGCGAGTCCGAGATGAGCAGAAGCCCCGAGATCAGACGAAAGGGTCCCCTCAAGGGAGCGACTAAAGAGACCCAACGCTTTCTCCTTTTGTCCCGAGCCCAAGGCGGCGTTTCCCGCCATCACCAACGCAGCGCCCTCAGCCCGCTGGAGCTTTGCGACAAATTCAGGGGGATTCCACCCTTCAAGCTTGAGAAACCCTTTTGCCAACGACTCAAGCAAAACCCAGTCATTAGCCAATTGAGCGGTATCAAGGGTCAGACTCGCAGCCGCTGCCGCGTAACGAGAACTGGGAAACGTAGTAGCAAAAACTCGCAGCCGATCAAGTGCAAATCGAATGGCCCCTTGCTGATAGGCCGCACGCGCGCATTCAAACTGAAGATGCTGAAGGTCTTCAGGAAGTGGTTTGGGGTGGCGGATGGCAATCTCGTCGGTCCAGCGAATCCATTCGTCCATCAGTGGCGGCAGAGCCGCACGGGTCTTAGAGGGATCAAGGGGCTGGGGTTTCAAGTCCTTAGGAATCAAGCCTTGCATGAGAATTTCTTGGTACCGACTGGCAAGCGCTCTCCTGCCTGCATCAAAGGCGAGAACCTCTTGATCCTTCGCGGGATGCTCATATACCCATTGATATTCGCCAGTCGCAGGCGCAAAAGCCCCTTGCGAAAACTGGGCTTCAGCTAAATTAAAACGAAGCAGGCGTAACTTCGGATCAGCCGGGTCAGATAGCACTCGGTAGGCCTCACAGATTTCTCCAAGCGTTCCCAAATCTGCGTGTTTTTCTTTTTGAAGCCCCTCAAAGGCCGACGACAAAACAGCCTGAACGCGTGGAAAAGTCGTTTTTTGCGACTTCACTCCACCCAGGCTTTTGAAATCCCGCGCGGCATCGCGAACAAGCGCAAGCTTCTGCCGATTGAGCCCATGCTCGAAGGAACAAAGGACGATATCGATGGTCTCCGAAAGTGTGGGCTCATTTAAGACCACCTGTTTTCTTAATTCGGCGAGATCGCTCTCCCGACCATGAGAGCGCAGCAACTGGGCTAACCGCAAGAGCATCTTTCCATAGACCGGGCCCGGATTTAAAGAACTCAATTTTGGCAAGGCTTCAGCCAAAGAGAATCCAGGAAGCCCACGTTCAAGCGCATCAAGGTAAAACAAGGAGGAATCCAATAAAATATTTTCCCTGGTCGCACGATCGGCGGAACTTGTCTTGTCTGCAAAGAGTCGCGCAAGCTTTCGCGAGTAATCAAAGGCGGTACTGGGGTCAGAAAGATTGAACGAAACCCAAGCAAGGCGATAAAGTGCAATCCCGTAGCGGGGATCTGAGGGACGCGCTTCAATCCTATGCAAAAACCGCAGCGCTTCGGTATACTTTCGCGCTGCGATTGCAAAGTCCGCTAGGCTCAGGGTCGCGGCAGAGCCTTCATTGGTCTCCGAAAAACGCTCCGCCACTCGCAAATAGTCTGCAGAAGCCGCCGTTTTTTCCTGGAGTTCCTCAAACGCTTGCCCCCGTAGAAAAAGCACGCGGCGTTCCGTATACTTTCCAGGATAGTCACTAATGAGACGGGTTGCGGTGGCGATTAGGTTTCGAAGCGCCCGCGTATGCGCGGAACTTGCAGACTTCCCCCCGTCGACCCGAAAAAGGATGGTCGCATTTTGGCGATAAAGCTCCAAAAGCCGCTCAAGAAAAGGCACCGAAGATCCCTTTGGTACTTTTTGGGCAAGCGTTTCTTTAATAATAGCAATTGACGACTCTTGCGTCTCTAGCGCGGCTTGATCAACGGCACGATCCAGGTTCTCATCGGCGGAGCCTACTGTGCTAAAGAGCGCTCCACACAGAAGTATCCAAAGTGGAATGGGCCGCATCGCCTAGTTCCTCCCCGCGACAGCAAGCTTAAAGTCAGTGTATCCCTGAGAGGCGGCGGACGAAAGAACAGTCTGTAAGGACGAATAGGGAACTTCTTGATCTGCAACAATAAGGATTCTCGCATCGCGAGATACCCCGGGGTTCTTGGAAACGATTAAGTCTTGGCGCTTTCGTTCGTGCCGAAACGCCTTCGCAAGGGCTTGCGGCGTTTGCGTAATAGATCGCCCCTCGATCAAAACGGCCGCAGAAGAGACTTCGACCTTCAGTGCCTCTGAAAATGCAGCACTGCCTGCCGCCATCGGCAGCGTGATACCCTTGGAGGGAGAAAACGCAAACTGCCCCGTTGCAAAACTCTTAAGCAAGAAAATAAGAATAATGGTGAAGATATCCGCCATCGACGTGATTTGAAGCGAAAAATCCTCCTCAAGGGCGGGCCGCTTGATAAAAGTTCGCTTCAACATTTTATAAACCTCCTAGGGCAACCCAAGCAACCGTCTGCCGCGAAGCTTCAATCGCGCGAACGAGCTCTCGATACGGCACCGAAGCCTCTGATTCAATTGTGGCGGCGCTTCTCCGAAGTTCAGGGTGCGCCTTAGACCAGCTTTCTAAGGTTCGCGTAAGATGGGGAAAATCCCAGACTGGCGGCGACGATTCGCTGCGCGGAATCTGAAGGGCCTGTCTAAAGCTCCCACGAGCACTGAGCTGAATGCTCCGGTCATTTTTTAGCATCACAGTCAATTGTGCGGGGGTCTTTTCGGGGGCTGCGCCATTGCTCGTCGCACTATTAGTACTACTTGAAGCTCCCGTTTCGAGGATGCCAATGGATAGAAAAGACGCAGAAGCCAAGGTAAACGTAATCAAAACCGTCAGGCAATCAATGATTGATGCGAGATTGATGTCTACCTCCTGCTTCTGTGGGGCTCGCCCCATCGAAAAGGGTTTTCTCACGAAAGAGTCTCCTTCGCCGCATTTTCCACGCCATACATCTTCTGTTTTAGGATATCGAGGGAACGAACGGCGGCCTGATCCACCTCCGCAATCAGGCGGTTTGTGCGATTTATGAGAAAACTAAAAGCAATCATACAAGGAATAGCCACGCCCAGTCCCAGGAGTGTCGCATTCATGGCTTGAGAAATTCCTGCTGCAAGAAGGGTGGACTTTTGTTGCGCATCTGCATGACCCACCGCCTGAAATGAATTAATCAATCCCGCGATGGTCCCAAAGAGACCCAGAAGAGTTGCCACATTTGCAACAGTTGCGAGAAACCCCGTCCTTCGTTGAATCTCCTGAGCAGACTTACTCACCGCTAGCTGAAGTCCATGCTCGATCAGCTCTTCCGTTTGATGAGCACGAAGCAGGGCTTGCTTCGTCACTTGTGCGACGGGCTTTTCTGGGAATCGCTCACAGACCTGAATCGCCTCCTTTATTTTTCCTGTTTCCACCATTTCGGAAATACGATCAAAAAATGACTCCGTGTCTGGAATGGGGTACGTTCTGAAAAGCACCTTCCATCTCTCGATCATGATTGCGACCGCGAAAATCCCGGCAACTATTATCGGACTCACATGCCAAAAGCTGGTGCGGATAAATTCTACTAAATCGGTCATAAGACACTCCTCGGTTGATAGTTAATCGACAGGACATCGCCCGCCCTCAAAGACAAGGTGAGTTCCGGATCGGTAAGGGTTAGCGTTTTTCCTGAGATAGCGTATTTTTGGGATGGAATCTCAGTCTTCGTCCCATCGGCATGGACCAGCGTGACGATCATCTCGTCGGACCCCGTCGGCTCACGAATCAATGTAAAAGTACTCTTTTGTGCGACAACCGTTTCGCCAATGTCATGGAGGATTCCTGCATAGTCTACTTCGGCAATTTCTCGATTAAGCGAACCATTCCCGACCAATTCGCCGAGCGCAATGTAGCGCCCCCCCCGATCCACAGAGACATCGCCCGGGTTGCCAGCCGCTCGATCATCAATCGCGCGGAGCGCTTGCAACTGTCTCAGTGAGTCACCTGAGTTAGGGGTAATCGAGACGATAAAGTAGTTGGGAGGAGTGGTGTCACTCCCGTCAATTCTGCGAAAAAAACGATCAAGCGATGTCTTAACGTCTGAGACTGAGACAAGCTGGGTGGGATCTGCGCACGAAGACAAAGTGTAAGTATAGTCGTCCACCGTCTTCTTTTGGCACTGTTCAAGGTAACCACTATTTGGAGAAAAACCAGTCGGAGGAATCGATGGAACAATTAGGCTCTGGTCATCTTCATCCGTCACAAAAAAGATTCCACGAAGCGATCCCTTTCGAAAAAAGGCGGTGTCAGAAAATTCATTGTCACTCAAGAGCTGAAGCACTGAGGCGAAACCTCGCTCCGAGCCACTTCCCGCTGTTCCGGTCGTGACATTGATCAAAAAACTATCGTTGAGGGTATTGGGATCGTCTGAGATTGTATTGAGAATCGGTTTACCAGAATGAATCGTATCATTTTCAAGTGTATTTACGCATTGAGTGGCAGAAGTTTCTCCAGCCGTAGGACTAAGACAATGGTCGAGACCTCGGGCGGCATTGATGTCATCCCTAATTCGGCAGTTCGGAGCGCCGTAGAAGAAGTAGGAATTTCCTTCATAACACAAACCCGCTCCCGGTCCGTCGTGTGCGCCTGGAAGGAGTCGAGCATAGGACCAATTCCAGGCGGGCATGACATCGTCCCACTGAATTCCCTGATCAAAAATTCCGGTCGTCAAATTGCGGCTTGCGATATAGCGGGACTTCCAGCCTTTTGTGCCACTAAGGGTTTGGCCAAGATAAGGGGCAAAAGCGGGATGGGCGAGATAGGTGTCCGTCGTAATCACTGCGATTCGAATATCCCACGTCGCCTGCAGGTAACGTTCCGCAAAACTACGAAATCCCTGGCGCAGCTTGTCTTGTGAAACATCCATGCTCGCGGAGTTATCCACAACCCAGAGTAGATCGACCTGAGTATTGACCTGAATTTCACTCTGTGCAGTAAAACGCTCCTCTTGCTGCGCAAGCCGGAAGGAATTGGGGAGTTGCCCAGTACAACTTGTAAATCCCACGAGCCCTGTGATTAGAATCATAAATTTTTGAATTTTCATGGCGTGGTCTCCTGCGTGGAGTTCAGGGATTCCACCACCCAACCTGGAAAAAGAGCAAGATCGTGGCCCATTCCAATCGCGGCCACAAGTTCAGGTCCAAGTTCCGCTCGAATTTCTGGATCGTCCCCGACCGCATTCGCAGCACCCGAAACGCCACTTGCGCCCAAGGACTCAAGAAAACTATCTCGAGGAACGATACAGGGCACCTTGCATTTGGCGCCTTTGGTCCCAAAGGTTAGTTGAACGGTGGAACGAGGGCCGGCCAAAGGACCAAATGCGACCCCAAGCTCTGACACCTCATAGGCAACCGGTTTTCCATCGACTTTCACACATACAGACTTCGGATTTAGGGATGCGCGTTCAACTTGCGGCGGAAATTTAAGACCATTGCGATGCTGGACGCATTCTTCTTTCGACCGATGAGATGGAGAGACCACCTGATGTTTATAAATAGCTGTGAAGCACCCACCCGACACTTTTGACGAGTTTTTGGGGGGGAGGGGGGAGATCACAAC
>JBBCAV010000336.1:0-1055 GCA_051382305.1 Bdellovibrionota bacterium FG-2 | reverse complement strand
AAAATTTACTAATATCTTTTTCGTCATCAATAATGAGAATCGTGGGCTTTGCGCTCTGATGGGTTCTTTGAATGTTGTTTTCTTTGGCACGCGAAATCGCAAGCAGAAGCACATCAAGATTTATTGGCTTTTTCAAGAAGCAGGTCACCCCCGACCGCAGTGCGGCCAGTGCCTCCTCCGAATCACCATGCCCGGTGACGAGAATGACCTCGGTATGGCGAGACTTCTCCTTAACCGCTCGCAAAAGTTGCAGCCCATCGAGATGGGCCATTTTCAAATCGGTGATAATAATCTCGGGCTGATCTTGCTCAAATTTCACAAGCCCTTCTTCACCATTCTGCGCGGTGATGACTTGAAAACCTTCTTTAGTTAAGATTCTTTTCAGTTCATTTCGTGCCAAATCATCGTCTTCAACGATCAATATTTTCTGGCTCTGACCTTCACCATCGCCTTGAGTCTCCGACTGAGTGCGTGATGCCGGAACAGGCTGAAGCAGCGCTTCGCTTTCCCCCTCGAAATCAACGTCTGCTCGAGCCAGAACATCGACGAGCCGTACTTTATAAATCTGACACAAATTAATGAGCTCAAGCACATCGAGACGCCGCTCTCCGATCTCTACTTTGGTCATGAAGGTCGAATACATTCCTAGCTTTTCGCTCACCGCTGCCTGACTTTGCCCGGTGGAAAGGCGAAGGGATTTTAGCATAACCAGGAGCCTGCGATAGACCAAATCATGTTGAGTTTTATGCATTTTTCGCCAATTCCACTTTCAATCTATTACCAGTCACCAATGACTGATACTCAAAATAGTTTGTTTTAGCTCAACTCCAAAAACAGGAGTACAAAAGAGCACGCTCGAGCATCGCCCTACCAAAACAGTCATTTCTTCACCGTTATCGATTTCCGAGCTTCAGAAGGAAGGAAGGAAGGAAGGAAGGAAGGAAGGAAGGAAGTGCAAACTTAATACCATTTTGACCAGAGCCCCCAAGTCTTCACTTGTATCGTATTCAAATCCTTTGGCAAATCTATTTGCGCTACTTAGTCCGTATAAATAA
>JBBCAV010000335.1:0-7480 GCA_051382305.1 Bdellovibrionota bacterium FG-2 | reverse complement strand
ACTCTGCTTTGTCTAGAGCAAGTTGAACTTTTGCTAAAGTCTCCTCTGATTTTTGATCATCGTAAGCACGAAGTTCGAGGAGGGCCTTGTCCATGTACTCTTTTGTAATTGGGGAGGCGGTGGGCTTGGCTTTTTTGCCTTTCTTCACTGTTGCGAGAGCCGAAAACGGCACTAGGTTGATCAGCACCATGGCGATGATCAGCGATTTGCTAAAGCTCATACGCGTCTTCGAATTTGATACAGAATTGCTCATAAATCTACTCCTCGACATCAGCCTCATGGCTGAAGTTCATTTGAGCCGGGATACCATCCACGGTTCCGGTCTCAATGTCAGTATGAGCAAGGGGTGGGCCAATTTGACACACGTAATCACAAAAGAATCTTCGCTTTAATTTCGGTAGGTTACATGCATTAACGATGGGTCACTACTTAGGTTTTGGTGTCAGCCCACTTCTTGAGTGTCAAAAATTTCGGCACTTGTGCGGAGCAAAAACCAAAGAATAACCAAAGAACGATAAAGAAGAGTGGAAGTCCTCAATAATACTCAATAACATAGGGGAAAACTAGAAGCGGAGGGTTCAAGATGAAAAACCTAAGACCAGCAGATCCACTGGGAATTCAACGAGTTATACAGATTGCGGGGCTAAAACGTAGCCTTTTGCCTCAACAGGCCGAAGCCCTCGATCCCTCCTTGCCGATTGCCGAAGATGAGCTGCTCATTGATGTTGAGAGCCTGAATATTGATTCCGCAAGTTTCCATCAAATTGCGGAAGTCTGTGGCGGCGATCCAAGCCAAATAGAAAAACATATTCTAGCTCTCGTCGCTAAAAGAGGAAAACATCACAATCCCGTCACGGGATCCGGTGGAATGCTCATCGGGCGAGTGACCCAAATCGGACCCAACTTTCCGCTAAAAGAAAAGCCCGTCTCCGTTGGTGATCGCATCGCCACCCTCGTGTCTCTGTCGCTGACGCCGCTTCAGATTAGAAAAATAAAAAAGATTCACACCAAGATTGATCGAGTGGACATTGAAGGGCACGCCATTCTTTTTGCATCTGGAATTTTCGCAAAACTTCCCGAAGATCTTTCGGAGACCGTGGCGCTTGCTGTTTTGGATGTCGCAGGCGCCCCGGCCCAATCGCGGCAACTTGTGAAGGCGAATCAGACCGTTGTGGTGGTTGGGGGCGGCGGCAAGTCGGGAATTCTCTGCTTGGCCGAAGCGAAGCGAAAACCCGGGGTGCGCACGATTGCGGTGGATTATTCGGATGCCGCTATTGAGCGGCTAAAGGGGCTCTCGTTTGTTGACGAAGTGATTCAGGCCGACGCCCGAAACGCCGTTGAGGTTATGGAAAAAGTTTGGTCCGCCACGCGGGGGCACATGGGAGACGTCGTGATTAATGTCGCCAACATTCTCGAAACCGAGATGTCGTGTGTACTCTCTTGTCGCCCAAAAGGAATCGTTTATTTCTTCAGCATGGCGACCAGCTTTACCCGAGCTGCCTTGGGGGCAGAGGGCGTCGGGGCAGATGTTGATCTACGAATCGGCAACGGTTATACCGAGGGGCACGCGGATCTTGCCCTAAATCTCGTTCGGGAAAATAAAGAGCTGCGAGAGATCTTCACACAATTGTACTCCTAGGAAACGGGTAACTTACATGGCACATCTTCAACTGGATAACCGAATCATTGATCGCTGCCGAGAACTCGCTGAGCGCGTCGCAGTTCCGATCGCGGGAATGATTTCAAAACACACAACAGTCGCAATTGAGCGTGCGGTACTTCGACTCTTGGGGGTTGAGGGCGCCGTTCGCGAATCCGGGGGGCAATATTTTCCAAAAGTAAATGTGATTGTCGAGGATCTGCACAAAGAAAAGGCTTTAGGTAAAGGGGTCCTTTATTGGTTTGTAAACGGCATGATTCAAAAAAAGATGACCGCCCCTGAACTTGCGTCAGTTGTCGCAAACCGGAAGGTCAACCTTCTCTCGCTTCCTCGCGCGAGCGACGAAAAAGTTTTAAAAATGGCAAAGACGCTGGCGCAAAAAAGTATTTCGACACTCATTGCGCGACGTGAGCAGCGAGACGAATTAAGAAAAGAACTTCACGATCCTTTCGATGCCACAGGAAAAAATGGTCCCTTGATTTATGTGATCGTAGCCACGGGCAATATTTATGAGGACGTCGTTCAAGCACGAGCCGCCGGGCAAGCGGGCGCGGATGCGATTGCCGTAATTAGAAGTACCGCCCAATCTCTTCTGGACTACGTTCCCCATGGGGCGACCACCGAAGGCTTTGGCGGAACGTATGCCACTCAAGCTAATTTTCGAATTATGCGCGAGGCGCTGGATGATGAGGGGCGAAAGCTTGGGCGCTATCTTCGCTTGACGAACTATTGTTCAGGCCTTTGTATGCCTGAGATTGCGGCGGCGGGCGCGATGGAGCGCTTGGACTTTTTACTTAACGACGCCATGTACGGCATTCTCTTTCGTGATATCAACCCCAAGCGCACGCTGGTTGATCAGCACTTTTCCCGGCGCATTATTGCGCTTTCCCAAATTGTAATTCACACGGGTGAAGACAATTATCTTACCACGTCCGACGCGATTGAAAACGGGCACCAAGTTCTCGCATCACAGTTTATCAATGAACGTTTTGCGCTCAATGCTAAAATGCAGCCCCATCTCATGGGGCTAGGCCATGCGCAAGAAATGGATCCAGAGCATCCCAACGTATTCTTGAAAGAAATTGCCCGCGCGCAAATGACCCGAGACATTTTCCCAGAAGCGCCCATCAAATTTATGCCGCCCACTCGGTTTAAGTGCGGCGACATTTTTTATAGTCACCTGATGGATGCGATGTTTAATCTTGTGGGCGTTCTTACGGGACAAACGATTCAACTCTTGGGAATGCCGACCGAGGCGATGCACACGCCCCTTCTGCAAGATCGTTGGATGAGTATCAAGAATGCAAAATACATTTTCAATGGCGCCAAGGATCTAGGCCATGAAATTGAATACAAACCGCACGGAATAATCTCAGAGTGGGCGCGTAAGGTGCTTTCCGAAACGCTGGCCCACCTAGAGATGATTGAAGGCAAGGGTCTTCTTAAAGCCATTGAAGAACGGGCCTTTGCAGAAGTGAGTCGGACGGAAACTGGCGGAAAAGGCCATGATGGCGTGATTGAGCGAGACCCAAATTACCTCAATCCATTCTTTGAGCTTTTGTGATGATCGGAGGCGAGGATGTCTAAAATGGTTAAAGCCGCGAAAATCGATTTAAAGAAATTAAAGCCCTACGGGGATATTTTGGGCGACGGAACCGTTCAGTTGGCATTTACTTTGCCGGCCGAACCCTCCCCCGAGTCCCGCGAAGCTGCGGTTCTTCTTGTCCAAAAAATGGGCTATGACCAAATTAAAGTCGCGACGATGGAAAAGGCCGGGGAAGGCTTTTCATTTTTTGTGATCTACGGAAACCTCAGGCACTCAGTCGACTATACGCAGATCAAAGTCCTCAAGGTCGAATCAATAAAGCGTGGGCGCGACGAAATCGATGAAGAGATTCGGACAAAAATTGGGAGAAAACTCAAAGTTTTCGGCGCGTGCACCGGCTTCGATGCCCACACCGTTGGAATTGATGCCATTATTAATATGAAGGGCTTTGCGGGGGATTACGGACTCGAGCGCTATCAATGGATTGATGCTAAAAACTTAGGCGCGCAGATGCCAAACGAAGAGTTACTAAAGATCGCGCAGCGCGAAGAGGCGGATGCGATCTTAGTTTCCAAGGTCGTGACCCAACATAATATTCATATTCGGGATTTGAAAGACCTTATCAAGCGTGCCGAGAAAGCGGGCCTTCGGGATAAAATGATTTTCATTTCGGGGGGGCCCAGACTTACGCATCCGATGGCGCTTGAATGCGGGTTCGATGCCGGCTTTGGGGTTGGAACGAAACCATCAGAAGTTGCGGGCTATATTTTGGATGAGCTCCTGAGGCGCCGCGGTGGCAAACCCAATAAGACGCCGGGGAAAAAACCGGTGAAAAAGAAGAAGGGCAAAGTGAAATGAAGCGCGTGCCGCAGATCCCAGAACTTATAGGTCGCGAGACTGAGCTTACGCGGCTTCGGGCTTGTCTTGAGGCAGGTCGGAACGTTTTGATTGAAGGTCCGGTTGGAGTGGGGAAAACCCATCTTGCGCTTGCGGTTTGTCATGAGCTTGGAGTTCCGGTTTTCAGAATTGATGGGGATGCTCGCTATTCGGAGCACAAGTTGTCGGGTTGGTTTGATCCACCACTGGTTGTGAAAAATGGGTTTTCAAAGGACGCCTTTATACCAGGGCCTCTTGTCGAAGCGATGAAGGCAGGTGGCGTTCTATTTATTAATGAACTGAATCGATTGCCAGAGGGCGTACAGAATATTCTTTTGCCAGCGGTGGACGAACACTTAGTCGTAATTCCACGCTTTGGCGAGGTGCGGGCGAAGCCTGGGTTTTTGGTCGTGGCGACGCAAAATCCCAAAGAGTTTGTTGCGACTTCACACCTGAGTGAGGCAATATTGGATCGCTTTGAGTTGGTGGTCTTGAATTACCAAAGCGAAAAAGACGAGCGTGAAATCGTTCGTGTTCAACTCAAGAAAACTACCGCAGTCAAAAAAGCCCCAGCTCAAACTTTGGAGATGATTGTGGGTTACTCGGTGAGCTTGGTAAGGCTCACTCGGACGCATGCACAGATTCGACGGGGGGGCTCAGTGAGAGCTGCTCTGGCGCTCGCAGAATTATGGGCGGTTCTATTGAAGAAGGGGTGCGCATTTGAGGTCGGGTTTTTTGAGGCGGCACTTCTTTCGCTTCCCAATCGTATTGAGTTTGAGCACCACGCCGAGGGATCTGGCGAGGCTAAAGTAGAGTTTGAGGTTTTCTTGCGCGAAGCCATTCAGAAGATTCTTGCAGGCTCAGGGGTGAGTGGGCAGGAGAATCAAAAAAAAAAGCGCTAACGGATTCCTCTAAATTCAAATCAATTTTCTTTGATAAAACTGCGGGAGACGCGGAGCCGCGCTTTCTGTCCCCCGAGATGCTCGCCGGCGCTGATTTTTCGGCGGCAGACCTAGATCCTTCACTTGAGGCGATGCGTGCGTGGGACATTGCGACCCGCTATCATGAATTCAAGAATACGCCGTCGCTTAAGAATCTATCGGGTGGACTCCGGAGAATCGCGGCGCACGCAATCCTGGCGCGGGCTCGCGAAATATTGGGCTCCGTAGTGCACCCAGAGGAGCAAAGGACAGAGCTCTTGAGTGATCTTGGAGCGCACGCAGATCGGGCGGAAATCGATGTTGAGATGACGCTTGAAGATTCACCGGAGATCGCCGGTAAAGGAATCCCCTCGTCCGACAAGATTTGGATGACGTATCCGGTGCACCGGCCCCAGTCAGTGATTCTTTGTGTCGATACTAGCCTTTCGATGACGGGAGAAAAGCTCGCACTGACCGCAGTTGCGGTCGCAGTCGTGCTCCTGCAGTTTCCAGAGGACCCTATTGGTGTGGTTGCTTTTGAAAACGATGCTCAGATACTTAAGCGCCCCGAGGAGAGAATTACGATTGAGCAACTCGTCGAGAGATTCTTGGATGTTCCGGCCCAGGGCTACACGTACCTTGAAGAGGGGATGAAGTGCGCCTTAGGATTGATTCGAGGGAGTGCCTCGCGCACTGCGAGAAGACCGCCTTCCACTGTCCTTTTATCGGACGGTAAATACACCGCGGGCAGGGATCCCGCGTATCTGGCGTCACGGTTTCCTCACCTTATTGTTTTAAAAATGGGTAAGGAGCGCGCGAGTTATGAGTTATGCCGAGAACTTGCGCAAAAGGGAAAAGGATCGCTAAAAGAAGTTCCTCATCTCGAATCTTTGCCGGAGGTTATGTATGGCGTGGTTAAGGATCTCTTGCGGGGTCGAAGTCTTTAGCGCTTAAGCGAAGCTCAACGAGGGATCGCGCTACTAAATGCAATGGTTAGCTCGACCGTTTCGGCCTGCACGAGGGCCGCAAGGGATGGCGCGGTATTGGCGGCGAGGGCGACACTCCACTTATTTTCTCCTGTTTGTTTGACCGTAAGGAGAGCGGCATCAAGTCCAAGGGTTGAAATTTCATTGGCGCTTTTGTTGGTTTTAAGAATTACGATAACCTGCTTGGCGGGGACGCCATCGAATGAAAACTCAAAAGTGACTTTTCCGCTTTTTGCGAATTCACTCAGCCCACTTGCGCCATCGCTTTTGGAGAAGGACAACACTTTGATAATGTCTTTTGAGTCCTTGAGAGCGGAGCTAGTGTCGTCAATATTTATGACTTGTGTCTTGGTTGGAAGAACTTGGACTGAGAGGAGATCATTATCAACTCGAGGACCCGAAGTCGCATTTTGGGTGGCCAAGAACTGAGCTTTGTCGACACTCGGTGCGACGGGTCCGCAACTTGTGAGGGAAAGTGCAAGCATGGCCAGTCCCAGGGTTGAAGCGATGATCCTTATTGTTCTTACTATTCTTATTTCCATAACTTCCTCTGGTCGAACATGTTGCGACCGAGCCTGCTTATCCAATCTTCGTGCCACTGCGTATTGTTGAGGTCTTCGGGCGTGGGGCGAAGTGGCCCCAAAGCAGTTAGCAAGTTACGTCACTATTTTGGCTGCTTTTTTGACGAAATAACCTTTGGTGTCTAAGAAGTTTACATACGAAGAGTGGATGTGCGGGAGATTCTTGTGCGTACTACACTATAAGGGGGGAGATTTATGTTCACGAGGAAGCAACTCTTCATTTCTCGGCTCCTACTTCTTTCAGCGGTGCTGTTAGTTGTTTTGGGTTGTACTAAGGTCAATATTCCGGTTGTGAAGAGTTTTGTGCCGTCTGCGGCGCTTTTCCCCCATTCGGAAGGATGGGGGAAAATTGATGCGCATGGGGACTATGCGCTTAAGAACGGCGCTGAAAATTGTTTACTCTGTCATCAAGTCTTGCAGAAAAATAACAGCCTTCGCTGTCAGTCTTGCCACGCAGATTACCCTCATCCAAAAGATTGGGCAACACCCGAGCTCCACGGCGTACAAGCATCGGGAGTGGAGTCCTTAAAGAGATGCGCCACTCAGTGCCATGGCGAGGACTTGGCTGGTGGGCGCTCGAAGGTTTCATGCAATGGTTGCCATGAGGTGTTTCCCATCGCGCAGACTGGTCCAAAGGCTCAGGGCATGGCAGCTACTATCTCGGCTCGGCCGTAGCTTCGGATAATCGTTGCGCAGAATGCCACACTGAACAAGGTACGAGCGCTTCTTGTACAAGCTGTCACCCTGATTATCCACACACGGATCCAAAGTGGATGGCTAATTCGAGCGAGTCAGCGCATGCAGCCGCATTTATCAAAAATTTTCAGGAAGGGACGATTGCGGCTTGTAAGAAGTGCTATGGCGATGATTTTTCGCGAGAGTTAGCCGGAACAAAGTGCATAGACTGTCAC
>JBBCAV010000334.1:0-10568 GCA_051382305.1 Bdellovibrionota bacterium FG-2 | reverse complement strand
GTGCTATGTCCACGATCAAAAAAGCCACGCTCGCAACGGTCCTCCGTGCTGCGCTCAGCTCAGTATCCCACGCCGCCCCTCCCAATCCGGCGGCCAACTCACCTGCGCCGCGCAACATCTCAACTGATGACATCCCCACCTTCAAAATAGGAGACGCCCCGGAGCAAGAAAAAACCGCGCCCTCCCAAAAAATCGCACACCCCCAAGCTCCCGCCGCACCACAAACCTCAGCTACAACCTCCACGCCCGTAACAACCTCAAACACCGACAAACCCGGCCAGCTTCTCTGGGACGCCTGGTTCACAGTCGCCATTGAAGGAACCATCCGTTATCAATATTACAACGAACGAGTTGAGATCCGAGGCAATCGAATTTTCTTTCAATACCAGTCTTGGAAAAACGAAGAAGGCTTTATTAACGAAGAGCAACTCGGAGCGGTCTCAGAAAAAAATGCAGAACTGACACCAGTGTTCTTCAATTATCACAGCGCCTTCAAAAACAATGAAGTCACCATCGACGGCACTCTAACCGATGGAAAATTTATCACCACAAAAATTCGAAAAACGGGAGTAGACTTTCCCCCGAGCAAAAGAGCGCTTCCTCAAAAAATGATTTGGTCCCAGTTTTTCCCCGTTTGGCTTGGCTTGAAACTGCCAAGCCTAAAGACCGGTCAAGGGGGGGCATTCCTGGCCTTTGCCGAAGACAATCCTGACCCCAACGCCGGAATCGAAAAAGGTCTTCTCCGACTTGAAAAGCCTGACGATCGAGCCCAACGGACCAAGACCAAACGTCTCGTCGTCGAATTTCGAGGACTCCGATCCGTATGGTGGGTAGAACCCAACGGCTGCGTAGCGCGCATCGAGCTTCCGACCCAAAAAGCCGTCGTGCAACGTGTCCCCGAGGCAGAAGCCAAAAAGTTTTTCGAGTCCCAATAAGGCAGTTTAATCTCGTGATAAGACGCTTCTTAATTTCTGCTGTTTCCTTTCTTACCCTGCTGCTCATCATTTTTGCAGCCTCACGCGCCATTGTGCGTGCTCTCCCAGGTGATCCACTTGAAACGCTCATCGCTGAATCAGGAAGTTCCATTGCTCCAGAGGATTTGCGAATCCAAATGGGGCTTGATCGTCCTTTTTTTCAAGCGCTCGTCTTCGACCTGAAAAATGCCGTACAAGGTAATCTTGGGGTTTCGCTTCTCAACCGCGAGCCCATCGCCCTGCTCCTCGCCTCACGATTCGTTAAAACTTTAAAACTCGCCTGCCTTGCCCTAATCTTAAGCCTAACCGCCAGCCTCACCTTAGGTCTCTTTGCGGCAAGCGGTCATTCTCTCATCGCAAGAATTGCGGATCGAATCTGCACTTATTATGGGGCGCTGTCAGCGGCCATGCCTACGCCTTGGCTTGGCCCCATTCTCCTTCTGGTTTTTTGTGTTTGGATTCCGATTTTTCCCTCAAGCAATCACATCGTCCTTCCCGCCCTCACCTTGGCTTTTAGTACGGCAGGGTTTTGGGCCAGACTGATCCGGCAGCGTGTAAGAGAAACGCTGGCCGAAGGCTCAGCCCCCGGCGCCCGAGCGCGCGGAGTTCCAGAGTGGAAAGTCATTCTCAAATACGGTCTCGCGCCCGCTTCAGGGAGCATGATCGCCTATCTGGGAACTCAATTCGGGGCCATGCTAGGGGGCGCGTTTATCACCGAAATAATTTTTGACTGGCGCGGAATGGGGATGCTCTTTGTCGAAGCCGTACTCAAACGCGACTACCCCGTCGTCGAAGCCGCCACGTTTACGACTGCAGCCCTGATTCTGTGTGGAACCACCCTCGGAGATTTCTTGCGCACCTTCATGGATCCCCGCTCGCAACAGGAGCGTAGCTTATGATTCGCGCTCGAGGGCTTGCGATCTTCTGGCTGGTCATGTGGTTTGGCGCCGCCATTTTAGCAAAGCTTCCCTTTTCAGGGAACCCTGCGGATTTGGAATTTAATCTAAACCAAGCCCTCGCACTTCCGGCGCTCACCCACCCTCTGGGGTTTGATGCTTTTGGTCGCGACCTTCTCCAGCTCAGCCTTCACGCTTCGGCCACCAGTGCGTTGTTTGCATTACTGACAACTTTTATCGCGCTCGCCGGAGGTATTATTTTCGGGGCTGCGGGAGCATTACTCCCATACACGATGAAACAGTTCGCAAGAAAAACACTCGATTTTTTCTTAGGCTTTCCCTCCCTTCTTTTTGCACTCGCTTGGGCCGCCATTCGAGGTCCCGGCTGGTCTACGCTCATTTTCGCGCTTCTCCTCGGCTCACTTCCGCCTGTTTCTAGGCTGCTTTTACTTCGATGCGAAGAGCTCTTACAAGAAGAATTCGTGACCGCAGCTCAAAGTGTCGGAGCTTCTCGGTTGCGGATCTTGCACACGCACTTACTCCCTTTTCTAATGTCTCTATGCAGCCTCAAGGCCCCTAATCTCTTCGCCCACGCCTTGATGGCCGAAGCCACTCTCTCGTTTCTAGGAATTGGCGCTCCCATTGGAAAAGACACCTGGGGCGCACTGCTTATTCAAGGGAAAGACTATCTCCTTGAGGCGCCTCATCTTGTGATCGGAGCGGGCGTTCCACTCTTGCTGACCGTTTTATCACTTTTAATTATTTCAGAGGAGCGAGACCATGCCTAAGAGCCAAACTTCGGAATCCGTAAAGTGGCAGGTTCATAAATTTGGTGGAACCAGTGTTGCAAGCTCAGACCGCTACAAAGCGGTCGCTCAAATTCTTCAGATGGATTCCCACCCCAAAAAAGCGATCGTGGTATCCGCAATGAGCAAGGTCACCGATGCGCTCTTAGAACTCGTACAACTCGCCGAAGGGCGCGACCCCGCTTTTGAGCAAAAGATGTCCCTCCTCAAAGAGCGGCACCTTGCAACCGTGCGCGAACTCGTTCCAACTGATACGCAGGAACCCCTCATCAAAACGCTTGAGTCCGACTTCAAAGACATCCACGAAATCCTCCGTGGTGTGTGGCAGGTTCGCTCGGCCGACGAACGCACTCTAGAGCTTGTGTCGGGGTATGGCGAAATCTGGTCTGCGCAGTTTTTCGACGCACTCCTGCGCAGTTTGGGAATACACTCCACTTGGTTAGACGCTCGCAAGGTCCTCAACCTGAAACCTTCAGAGACTTCGGTACATATTAATTGGGCCCAATCAGAAACCCAAACCGCAGCGTGGCTCAAGGCTCATGCTTTTGACACCATCGTCATTACCGGTTTCATCGCCTCTACTGCCGAGGGGCTTCCCACCACTTTGAAACGAAATGGCAGTGATTTTTCTGCTTCGATTTTTGGGGCACTTCTTGACGCTCATGAAATCACGATTTGGACGGATGTCGATGGCGTCTTAAGTGCCGATCCTAGACGAGTCCCTGAGGCCGTCGTTCTGGATGAAATGACTTATCATGAGGCCACTGAGCTTGCCTACTTTGGTGCCAAAGTTGTGCACCCGAGCACCATGACCCCAGCCATCAAGAAGGGAATTCCGATTTGGATTCGCAACACGTTCAACCCTGCTGCTGTCGGCACAAAGATCCATTCAAAATCCAAAAAAGAAGGCATGGTCAAAGGCTTCTCCACCGTCGATTCAGTTGACCTCCTTAATGTGGAGGGGACGGGAATGGTTGGCGTTCCCGGCGTGGCTCAAAAACTTTTTGGTTCTCTCAAAGACGTGGGTGTCTCGGTCGTGATGATTTCGCAGGCGAGCTCCGAACACTCGATTTGCTTTGCTGTTCCCGCCCACCAAGGAGAACTGGCACAGACCACTGTTGAACAAACTTTTTTTGCCGAACTTCACCACGGACAAATCCAGAAAGTCGAGCGCACCCCTTACTGCAGTATCCTCGCAGCGGTGGGCGAAGGCATGGTGTCGCACAAAGGCGTCGCGGCACGCTTCTTTACCGCTTTGGCCCGCGCGGGCGTCAATGTACGAGCCATCGCTCAAGGCTCCAGCGAAATGAATATCTCCGTTGTCATCAATGAAACGGACTCTACGCGAGCACTGCGCGCGGTCCACGCAGGCTTCTTCCTTTCTCCCGCTAGCA
Source organism: Bdellovibrionota bacterium FG-2 (assembly GCA_051382305.1). Classification (GTDB taxonomy): domain Bacteria; phylum Bdellovibrionota; class UBA1018; order UBA1018; family UBA1018; genus CAIRTR01. The sequence goes on along the minus strand of JBBCAV010000334.1, from coordinate 6,498 downwards.
TTTCGGTTGGACTCATCGGGCCTGGACTTATCGGAAAAGCGCTGCTCTCCCAGATCAGAGCCCAAGCCACGGAACTCAAAACCCACCAGCAGATCGACCTTCGTGTGAGAGGGATTCTAAACTCAACGCAAATGCTTCTTTCGGACCTGCCACTCAATCTCGAGAACTGGGAAAAAGTCTTTAGCGAAAAGGCTGAATTTGGAGATCTCGCGCTTTTTGAAAAACACATTCGAGCCGAACACCTCCCCCACAGCGTGATCATTGACTGTACATCAAGCAACGAAATCGTGGAACTTTATCCTCCATGGCTCAAGGCGGGCCTGCACATTATCACACCCAATAAAAAGGCGAACTCTCGGGACTATGCCTTCTATAAAAATCTGAGAACGCTCTCAAGTCATTCCACGCGGACAGCGCCCCACTTTCTTTACGAAACAAATGTTGGCGCAGGACTTCCCATTCTCAACACCCTCAAAGACCTGATTCAAACGGGAGATACGGTTGAGCAGATTCAAGGCGTCTTTTCAGGAACACTTTCGTACCTATTTAATGAGTTCGATGGCTCAAAATCATTTTCGGAACTTGTTAAAGACGCCCAGCAAAAGGGCTACACCGAACCCAACCCCAAAGACGACTTATCGGGAACGGATGTCGCACGAAAACTTATCATTTTGGGACGCGAAATGGGCCTAGAGCTTGAACTGCCCCAAATTAATGTCGAAAGCCTCGCTGATGTTTCTGATTCTCAAATGCAGGCCCGGCTCGACGCAGCTCGCGCGAACCAGGCGGTTCTACGCTATACCGGAACACTCCTACCTTCGGGTGAAGCTTCGGTCAAACTGCAACCTTACCCATTCACCCATCCGTTTGCGCGGATTTCTGGCACGGATAATATCGTCGCCTTTCAAACAAGACGTTACCACACTCAACCCCTTATCGTTCAAGGTCCTGGCGCGGGCCCCGAGGTCACAGCCGCTGGGGTGTTTGCTGATTTGCTAAAACTCGCCTCAATGCTATCATGACGAATATGGCTTCACCTACTTTATCTGCGACCACGCAAAAAGCGATTCAACAACTTGGAGAGGTCTTTTTGACTGGGTTTTCTGGCCTAGAACTTTCTCCTAAGAGCGCCTCTTTTCTCAAAGAAAAGCACATCGGAGGCGTGCTTTTATTTGCCCACAACTATGATTCTCCCGCACAGGTCGCGGAACTGATTAACCAGGTACAAGAACTAAAGTCATATTTTCCGCTTTGGATCGCGGTCGATCATGAAGGAGGACGCGTTCAACGCTTTAAAAAAGGGTTTACGCGAATCCCTGAGGCTGCAGCAATTGGGCATTCTGGCTCACCAAAATTAGCTTACGAAATCAGTGAAATGATGGCGCGCGAACTCAAGGCCGTTGGTGTTAATCTAAATTTTGCGCCCGTAGTTGATATCGCGACCAATCCTAAGAACCCTGTGATTGCAAACCGGGCTTATGGACAAAAAGAAGATGATGTCAGCAAGATCTCTAGCGCCGTTGTGCGCGGGCACTTGACCGCCGGCGTGCAACCATGTGTCAAACATTTTCCAGGACATGGGGACACCTCCACCGACTCTCATTTTGCGCTACCTCGTGTAGATACGGATTTGGAGACCTTGGAAGCGCGCGAATTTCGTCCCTTTTCTCGCGCCTTTCGCTCTCACTGCGCCTTTGTCATGACAGCGCATATTCTCATGCCGAAACTCGATCCTAAGTTTCCAGCGACGCTTTCTCCTACGATTTTGCGCGAACTATTGCGCAAGAAACTTCGGTACAATCGTGTCATCGTTACTGACGATATGGAAATGAAAGCCATCACCGATCACTATGGCGCAGAAGACGCGCCTCGCCTTGCGCTCGAGGCTGGTTGCGACCTTTTGATCTACCGCTCCGAAAACGCGGCACGCATCGCTTACGAGGCCCTGCAAAAGGCCCTTGAAACGGGAAAACTTAAACCCGAGCTTGTGTTGGAATCTGTCGAACGACTGAGGACTCTTAAGAAGGACGTGTTGCTACCGTATAATCCTTCGGTAGTTTCCGAGGTGAGTACAAAAATTGGGACGCCCGAAAATCTTAAGCTTGTTGAACAACTCAAAGCCTAAACAGCGCGACGCAAGATCCACCCTTTCAAATACCGATCCGCTTTGGGGCCCGCAAGATCCGCAAGCGGTGTCGGAAAACTCTCCGGAAGCGCAATTTCGGCCAGCACCTCAAACTGCAGCTTCAGCTTTTCCGCCGCACGAAAAATGTCGCTAGCATATTTTGCCTGAGACACGTTGGCAGAATTTATAGAAGTGATCAGGACCCCACCCAAAGCGACGAGGGGCATTGCCCTTAAATGAAGAGCTTCTAAGTCTTTCGCAGTCGAAAATATTCCGGATTTTCCGCGAGAAAAAGAAGGGGGATCAAGGATAACGCAATCAAATTCTTCTCGCTTCTTTTTAGCCCGCAAAAACCACTCCATCGCATCAGCCGCCATAAAACTCGCCGCCGCCTCAGGTAGTCCATTTAGCATCCAGTTCGACTGAGCCCATATGAGCGTTTGCTTTGACAAATCCACAGTAACCACCTGGGCAGCGCCCCCGATTCCACAAGCAACCGAAAGGCTACCCGTATAGGCAAAAGTATTAAGGACCCGCCAGCCCTGAGATCGTCTCCGGAGCCAATCTCGCAAAGGAGCGTGATCGAGAAACAAGCCCGGATGAAAAGAATTCATTGATCGAATCCAAAACCGCATACCATTCTCACTCACTTGATAGGGATCTAGACCTGGCTCCCCCAACAGCACCCGAAGCTTTTGGGGGACGGCACCGCCCTTGACCCGCTCAACACAAACACAAGATTGCGCATTTTTTGAACGCAAAAAGTCAAGGAGTGCCGGCACAATAGCCGGAGGCAGCGAGTCTTCAAATTTATCTTGTGATCGAAAACTCACCCAATAGTGATCCGCGAAACGATCGAGCATGATCCCTCTAAAGACAGGCGAGCCAGAAGCGGCTTCGCCGGGGCCATGAAAAACACGAAGCGCCTGGGTTTCCCGGAAAAGCCCCAGATTCTCTCGCCACTTCCAGGCGCGCTCAAGATCATGCAGTAGCGTACTATAAAAGGCGCTCATGGAAACAGTCTTTCCACCCACGACTTAAAATCAACAGGCCAACTCGCCTCGAGCACCAAACCATCTGGCAGCTCAAGCCGAAAAGCATAAAGGGCGACTCGCGCGAACGTCATCCACTCTTGACCGATCTCCACTTTTCGCGGGCCTTTGTATTTGAGATCCCCTAAAACAGGATAGCCTAAACCTGAAAGATGAATCCGAATCTGATGACGTCTCCCCGTGACAATTCTGACTTGGGCCTGAAAAACTGCGTCGGACTTTCTAATAATCTCAATTTGTGAAACCGCCTTTTTGCCTTCAATCGGTGTATCCACCCGAAAAGTCGGCAACCGTGGCTGTCCCAGAGTCAGGCAATCATAAGTCTTTTTAACCTGATGTCTTTCGAACCAAATCCCCGCCTTCTTGTGCGCAAGCGCCGTTCGCGCAAAAAGCACTGCGCCACTCGTTTCGCGATCGATCCGATGAACAACAAAAATTTTTTCATTAGGAAACTGAGCGGAAAACCAGTCACTTAAACAGGGAGCCGAATCACGGGCGGGAATTGAGAGCCATCCCGGAGGCTTATTCACTCCAATCCACTCAGGCGTTGACACAAGAATCTGTGGATCCATTAAGCCGCCTTGGACTCAACCGCTTTGGGCGCTGATTCGAGCAAAGCCCATCCCTTCACCGTAGAGTCCTCGCACACATACGCCGATCGCGCGATCGCCCCACAAATCAGGGCAGTCCGGAGAAAACCTGGACTGATGGGACCATGAATTGTTTGCCCGTCATAAACCCAAAGGTTGGCACCCTCATCTTGGGAGCCAGAAAACATCCCACTGTCGCAAATTCGCCCAGATTTTCCGGACCCTTCTTCCCAACACTCGCAATCAAAATCTAACTCTTGGGCAAAAAGGCGCTGTGCAATTTCAGTTTCGGCCCAGGGCCCAACGATTTGCGAACCGTTATTAATCGACCACCGCTTTGGCTTATCCCGTTTGATCATCAAACTTCGTGTCCCCGAAAAGCCCGGCGTTTCATTTTCAAAGAGCGCCTCCATTTTACCCCCAGAAACACTATACAGCTGGGTCAGTCCTGTGATCGGGGTAAGCGGACTCTCCCCCGCACATTTCCCCGGAATCCTTCCCTCAAGCACCGTCCAAATATCGTGCGACAACAGTAAATCAATCCCCGCATTTGCGGCAAGACGATCTAAGGCACGCGCGCACTGAACTGCTTCGCCGACACAAGTGAGCTTCGAAAACCCGGGCGCGCCTAGTTTCGCAACCAAGGCCGCCCCCATATGAACACCCATGCTGATCCGAAGCAGCTTCAGACCATCATTCTTGCGAGCGTGATTAAGGCTATAAAAATCCTCCCTCAACTCCAGTGCGCATTCGGATGCACTAATCGCTTCTTCGGCCAAATGAGAGGTCGGATTCTCACCATGACCGTGATGATCTGAATCTAAACCCCCACCCCAAATCGCTATAAAACTATTTCCTGAAAAACGCTCAAAATGAGCGCCTCGATCGCGTGCTCGCGAAAATGCCAGCGTCAAGAAATCATTAAGTGCCAGGGCCAGGTCTTCTGGACCCACCGTTTCGAGGAGGCTAGAAACTTCCCCCAGCGTCCCGTGAAGCACCGTCACGACTTTTCTGGCCGGCTGAAATTCTCCCGCACCTCGGCGAGCAGACGCGCTGAAGGACTCTCCAGAAACAGAAGTTTCTGAGGTAATCTCTAAGCGCGAGCCTTCCTCTTTAGACTGTGCTTGCGTGAGAGCGTTTTTAATGCGATTCCAAATCACACACTACCCCCTGCTTACTCTTCGGTGATAATGCGGCTTGGCTTGAATCTATTTTGGAGATTCTGCACTTACACTGACTTGACGACCAAAACTCAACGTAACCACGAACTTACCCTCGCCCTCGGGCGCCAGAAACTCTAACGACTGCACCAGTTCATTCTCATCCACCCCCGAAGCATGCTCACAATAAGTCGCCACCACGGTGCGCTCTTTTGTCTCAAAATTAAGGGTCCGGGCAATTAATCTCTGCCAATTTGCTTTGGTCGCGCTCCTCATCCAAAATGAATTAACGGTGTGATCAAAAACGGATTGAAGCTGGTCCCTTGATAAAGTCATCGCAATCATGGGCCGTCGTTCCTTGTAGGCTTCCGTACACTCAAAGAATTTTCGGAAGCCCAGCTTTCCATTCTCAATTTTGTAGTCATGAGATGCGAACTTCAAAGATAGGCCGCCCTTTTCCAAATCCCTCAAGGCTCCTTGTTGCATTCCCAGTTTTTCCTGGCCACCATTATGACTCACAAAGTTCAATTGAATGGAAACCGGAATCGAATAGAACTCTCGAGCCAATGCTTCCGTAAAACTCCACCCGCTCAAAAGCGTCACAAAAAGGACCCATCCACATTTTTGAAACCAAAACTTGTTCACGGTCATGGTGAGAATCCGACCTCTCATTTCGCGTCATAAATTAACAAGCGAAATTAGCGCCTTCAACTGGTTAATTTAAAACATGTTTTCGTTACGATGCCTCTTTCCGGCGTTCATTACTCCGTCCTCAACGCTTCAATCACCTGCAGTCTCTCGGCTTTGAGCGCAGGCATGAGACCGCTTGCAAGACCCACCACCAGCGTGGAAACCACCGAGATAATGAGGGCACCCCAATCCACCACCCACTCGAACTGCAGCTTAGTCACAAATTTGGACGCGCCATAGATCAACAGCTCATAAACCGAAAACCCCATCACCAGACCCAAAACGCCCGCCACACAACACAGGATCATTGCCTCCAGCAAAAATTGAAACCTAATGCTCAAGTCAGTCGCACCCACGGCTTTGCGAATTCCGATTTCTTTGAAACGCTCATTCACTGAAACCAACATCATATTAGTAATCCCTATCCCGCCAACGATCAGCGAAATAATAGCGATCGCCCCCAAAAGAATTGAAAAAAGATTCAAAAATTTCTTCATCTGCGCAATCAGAACCGAATCCGAATCAGCGCTAAATCGGCCTGATTTGCCATATTTTTGCTCAAAAAATGCCTTAATACTTTGAGACGTCTTTTCCATATCGGCGCCCGCATCGATTTGAAAAACAGACTCATTGATTTGCGCGTCCCCGCCCCCATAGACAAAAGGGAAAAAGGTGAACGGAATGATGATTTGAAGATTTGGCTTGATCCATTCACTATTAGAACTCTGGCTCTTGAGAATGCCAATGACGCGACAAACAAACGCATTATCGTTACGAGAAATATGAACCGATTGCCCAAGGGGGGCAACATTAGAAAAAAGCTGTTGCGCCACTTCCCATCCGATCAAGCATACGTCAGCGCGATTCTCAATATGATAGGG
>JBBCAV010000333.1:0-4019 GCA_051382305.1 Bdellovibrionota bacterium FG-2 | reverse complement strand
CTACAATAGTTGATCGAAAAATTCAAAAAAAGCTGTCCAGTTTTAGCCGTCCACTATAAACCAAGGAGATCTGATTGAGATCAATCTCCTCCCCAAAATGGATTTGGCGGATTGGCATAAGCGCGAAAAAGCCAAAGGCACCAAGGGAATCCTAAAGAATCTCCTCTGCGAGTTTCTCCCCTCACGTCTGGCCGAGCGATTGTGTGAGTTGCATAACGTCCCTAAGATTCCGCTGCCGGAGTTGTCTGAAAGAACGCTTGCACCACTCTTTGATAACATTCACCGCTGGCGCCTGACGCCTCACTCTACGGAAGGCTACGCCAAAGCCGAGGTCACGCGAGGTGGAGTCAACACGGATGAAATTTCCTCAAAAACGATGGAGTCTAAAAAGGTTCCTGGCCTCTATTTTGTGGGCGAGGTCGTGGACGTCACGGGATGGCTGGGCGGCTATAATTTTCAATGGGCCTGGGCATCGGGTTGGGCCGCAGGGCAAGTGGTGTAGGCGCCTCCCCTAACTAGTGACGGCATTCACCTACACAACCCATGCCCACGACTTTCCAGGTTATTGAAAACATTCACATCAATGAAATCTCAAATTTGGTGCATCTCTTGCTCTAGGGCCTGCCAGTACAATGGAAAATCCATTGTTAAACCAAGGAGCACAAAAATGGATTACTCACACGACTTTTTAGAACTTCTCGCCACACTACAAATCGAACTCAGTCCCTCTGAGTTGGTCATCGCAGCGGAGTCCTTCGTAACAAGTCAGCAACGAGACCTGCTTGAATCAGTCCGCAGATACTGAATCGATCGGTCGGGGGCAGGCCAACCGAGGTTCTGCCCCCTTTACATTGAGGAGGCTTCATCCTATGCAATCGTTCGAACATTTATCACTACACCCTGTAACCCAAAACAAAATCCTGGCCATCGACACCTTTAATGACCGTGTGGAAATACTGGATCGAAACGCCCTAGAAAAAATACTAAGCAGTACGTCTCAAGAGGCAGCCCACTGGTCGTGGAGTGCGGAAAAACTGGCGCGGCTCAAAATTAAGTACGACCAGCGAGTACAACAAGAAAGGCGTTCCCGACCCGCTTCTTTTATACTGTGCCCAACCTTCGAGTGCAACATGCGGTGCACCTATTGCTACCAGCAGTATGATCCGACCCTAAATCGCGGTTTGATTTCGGACGAAAAATTAAACAAATTCTTTGCCTTCGTGGACGAAAGAATCAGTGCGATCAGAAGTGAAACCCCAGAGCGCCCCATCACGATTGAGCTTTTTGGGGGCGAACCGTTTCAAATTGTAAACCGTGAAATTATCCAAAAGGTCTTCGTCTTTGCCCGCGCTAGGCGCGCTTCGTTAGTCGCCACCAGCAATGGCCTGGATCTTGAGAAATTTGCCGATCTCCTTGCAACCTATCGCGGTTACATCGCGCGAATCGGCACAACCCTTGACGGCGGGCCGGAGTTTCATAATCGACGCCGGATCGCGCGCGGAGAACGAGATAGTTTCAGCAAAATTTCCAGCAATGTAGACCTACTGATCAAGTTGGGAATTGGAGTGACGGTTTCGATGAATGTGGATCCCTCCAATATTGAAGAACTCCCCAAGCTCTTAGACCACGCCCGGGAACGCGGCTGGGCCGACAATCCGTTGGTTAGACTCGAGATCGGGCGAGTCGATGATCGCAATTATGACAGCAAATATCGGAGCTATTTTATGGAAGCCGAACTCTACCATCAACTCCTCGAATTGCAGCGAGTGCAGCCTTTTCCTTCGAATATCAAATATGCATTTCTCAAGGCGTCGCTGCCGATCTTGAAACACTTTGGGCTGACCTTCAACCAGCTCGAAGGCGGGCGCACCCTGCAGCACTACTGTTGGAGTTCCTCGCCCATTGATGAAGTTCACTATGTCGATGCCCAACTCAACACCTATCGCTGCACTTTTTCCGTGGGCAAGAAACAATATCGGACGGGCAATCTGGCGACTCAGATCGATAACTCGGCGTGGACATCTCATAATCTGTTTAAATACGAGGAATGCCAAGCCTGTCCCCTCGGGGGAAGCTGTAGTGGCGGATGCGTTCTCTCTTTTCAAAGGGATCGCACTCGTCAGTGCCGGGAAGAGCTTGAGAATTTTCGTTATCTCGTTTCAAATGTGATTGTTCCCCTCGTGCGGGAACGGATCGGAGAATAGCCATGAAGAGCGTACTTATTAATTCCGCCACCCGCAAAGCCTTGGGATTTTCGATCGTTCAACAACTCATTGTGGCGTCATCCACCGTATGGATTAGCCAACTCAGTATGGCAGCGGTCAAGGGCGAGCCGTTTTGGCATTGGCTGACGCTGTTCTTCTTATCGCTAACAGCGGTCTACCTCCCAAGTTCGCTGATGCTGTATTTTCTAGAAAAAGCCCAGTTCACCTCTTTTCTTGTATACATGGAGCGCTTTAGCAAAGTGTTCTGGCTCCAGCCTGAGTTGCGCACGAGCACCTTGCTGAGAGAGGCAAGGCAGCCTTTCGTGACTCACGAGGCGTGGTTGGTGATTAGCGAGAGTCTGCGTTTTTTTAGTGACTGGGTCGCAGTGATTCTCAACGTCTTTTTTGGTGTCGTGGCGTTAGGTTATGTGCTCGATTTGCGTTTAACGCTCGCCTATTTGATTGCGATCCCGATCATGCTTTTGTCGTTGTATGGCACCTCAAAAAGGATTGACCGACACTCGAACGACGCGCATAAAGCGCGCGCTACCATGATGCAGTCGTTGCTTCCCATTTGGGATAATGTGCTGGCGGGGAATTCCTGGAATTTCGAGATCTGGAGACGACATCACACAGGCGCGACTCACAACGCTCGCGCTCGCGCGATGAGTTTGGTGGCCGCAGTGGAGTGGATCTCAGCCCTCACGATGCTCGCTAGCTTGTTTCCCGTGCTTTGGGTGCTGGTGCAACTCTTTAGCGAGAACCGCGCTCATCCTGCGATCCTTGCCGTTTTGATTGCGACTCTGCCCCGGCACGTCCTGACGATTCAACACTTAAGTACCGTGGTTCAATACGCAACCCAATACTCGAGCTTGCGGGCGCGCCTGCGGGGACTTCGTGATGCTTTGATTCTGCCCCCACCCAATCGTGCTCATTGTGGTCATATTTCATGGGACGAAATCTTTATGGAGCAGGGTTCGGGCTTGGCCCCGGAGAACCCGGTGAACTCCCTTCGTGACCTTTTGCAATCCTTGGATCATTTATCCCCGAACGGCCCTACTGGCTTCACGGCGGGCCGATATACCATTCGAGGCGCCAACGGAGCCGGCAAATCCACTCTGCTCGCGCTGATCAAACAACAGCTGGGTAAAGAGGCGTTTCTGCTTCCCGCGCACTCCGATCTCATGTTCGCCTCCACCGCAAGTCAGAGTTTTTCCTCGGGGCAAAAAATTCTAAAACAGCTTGGGGAAATTGAGAATGAAGTGAAGGTCTCCGTGCTGCTCTTGGATGAATGGGACGCAAACCTTGACGAGACGAATTTGAAACTCGTGTCTGCTCGGATTGCGGAAATGGCGCAACGGCAATGTGTTATTGAAGTCCGACACCGGGAGGCCGCAACGCCAACCCCAACCAATTCAAAACTGTTTTCATAGCCGCCCCTCAATTCGACGAATGACGTAGCCCCGAATAATAAAACCCATCAAAAGGCCGATTAGCGCGAAGAGGCCGACAAACAGCGTATGATTGTTAGTTTCTTCAGTTGATGGACAGCGCTCCTTCTTCGCCCAGGCTCGTTTATGAGCAAGCACTTCTTCTTGGGCTTTTGGAGTATCCAGACGCGCAATCACGGCCTGAAACTTATTTATGTCACTCGCCACATCGGTAATCAGCACCGTATTCACATCTTTAACCCCAATGGCAGCCGGATAAGCCCGTTCACCTCGCCGCCGTCGGCGTGATCTGATAAAATTGTTGCGGATTTTAGGATTGAGGGTACAAATAAAAAAAGCCCGGACTAAGATTCCGAGCTTTAAA
>JBBCAV010000332.1:0-1048 GCA_051382305.1 Bdellovibrionota bacterium FG-2 | reverse complement strand
AAGCTATCTCTCCACCTGCAGAAAAAATGGAGTGCATCCCATGGATGCGCTGCGGACGCTGTTCGCAGGAAAATTACCCGACTTCATGTCCTAGACGGCTGGCCAATTACGTTTAAGCTACCTTCAATTCCCGAATTTTGGCGCACACCTTCGCTTGCATTTCCGGTGTGAGTTCCTTCATGTTGTGCTTCTCGCGTGCATGATCTGCGGCTAAGCGAAGAATCTCCGCTTCGGTGTTGGCCTGAGTTCGCCAAGTGCTATCCATACCCATATCTTTGCATAACAAAGTTTTCATAGCGTAAATCTCCTTGTAGTAGAACTACGGTTGCAAATATTATGCTGGAGGGTAGTCTAGACACATAGCGAGGAACTCACACGTGTTTCCAAAAATTGGCAATCCCTGGATTTCATCTGATCGTATTGCGGAGCTTGTTCAAATTGAACGCATTGTGGTCATTCTGGCCTTGGCGCTCGTTTCATGGGCTTTTTACCGGATTTTCTTGAAACGGGTTACCTCCCAGCGGCATACCCTTCTTCAAAAAGATTTTGCGAACTTGGGTTTTCATTGCGCCTTAACCATCGTGTTAACGGCGGGTACTTTTGGCCTGTTTCACTTAGGGCTTGAAAATATTGCATTGCTACGCATTGGGACTTACCTTGGCGTCTTTGCGATTTTTTCCGGTGCGTTAGTTTTTGTAAAAACCTGTCGAATTTTTGCCTTTGAGTATCTTTTTCTGAGCCATATGCGTGAAGGTGTTCCGGTCCTGCTCATTAATCTTCTTACGCTTTTTCTATTTCTGGTCATCGCCGGGTGGGCTGCAAACTCGATTTTTAATGTAAGACTTGCCCCCCTGCTTGCGACATCGGCGATCTTCTCCTTGGTGCTTGGTCTTGCGTTGCAAGACACCTTGGGGAACCCTTACGCGGACGTGGCGCTGCAGTTAGATAAGCCGTACGAGATCGTGGATTGGATCGATGTGACGACGAGTGCGCATAAATCGTCGGGGCGTGTGCAGGAGATTTCTTGGCGCTGTACCGTCCTAAGAGA
>JBBCAV010000331.1:0-27961 GCA_051382305.1 Bdellovibrionota bacterium FG-2 | reverse complement strand
GTACCCCACCTCGGCTCGAAGCTTATTCACCTCGATCTGAAGCAAGATGCTTTGGTTAGTATGATTGCTCGGCGAGGATGAGTAGCACATGCGCTACAGAAACATTATCGCGGACTCTTTGGTGTGTTCAGCTCTTATTTCGGAATCATCAGAAAAACCTAACGCGGATTTACTGAATGCTTACTTTTTTCACTAGTCACTAGGGTTGGCCTAGTATTTTTGCTAGGTCAACCTATTGTTTTCGCTTGAGCAGTTTCTAGAGAGAGCACGTCGCATTCCCGAACCCCGCGGTCCGAGTATCCCAACAATGCCAAGCGGTATCACCAAAGTGCGCGGCGTCCTTTATGCGACCGGCAATGGTCGTCGAGTTCCATTCAATGTAGGTCGTGTTGGCCTGCGCGGCATTGTAGATCGTGTACTGAGAATTAAACGTGGTATTTGTAGTTTTCTCATAGGAGATATATCCGCCTTCTCCCGCGCTTCCGTTTTCGATATTGGTGAACTTGATGTCCGAGGTTCCAAGTGTCGTGTTTTGATGCCAGTCGACAATGACCGCCGCGACCGGCGCAGTAGGCGTTTTGTAGAAGGTCCACTTTAGCCTTCGTCATTGGTAAGTTTGGTGGTTCCGGTGTACCAATTGAAATTCGTGTAGTCCCCCGTTTTCGTGACGGACATCGACCACGTCACTCCGTCTGTGTCTAAAGTACCCACAAGTGCAGATGAATACACCGAATTGAAGGTGCAATTCCAATCCTAGATTCCGGCACTCTTTTTTGCCGGAGTTGAGTTAATAGTCGCTTGAAAGGCCGCCACTGGAACAGCAAGTCCAACATTAATTAAGAGATTCCAGACTGCGACATCCAAAGAGGCAAACGAGAAATTAGAAGTCGTAAGCACTCCTTGAAGCTCAAGCCGCAACTGATTTTGGGCGCTGATATCCTCTGCAGGCAGAACCATCGAAGTAATGGGCGGAAGGCTTGGGGTTGTTTCTGCAGGAACTTCTTCCTTTTTCTTTGCGCAGGCGGACAAAATTAGGAAAAGGCATAATAAGAAAACTGTTTGTTTCATTTTGTTCTCCTTAGATCGCGGTATACAACCCAAACTGCCCGCATAACTCCTTGACCTGTCCATGAACTTTGTTCAGCACTTTCTCGTCCCCGCGTGAGCCCAAAACCTCGGCTATCCATCCTGCCAAGAGTTTCATCTCAGAAGTCCCAAACCCACGCGTGGTGACAGCAGGCACGCCGATGCGGATGCCGCTCGTGACAAAGGGACTGCGCTTTTCATTGGGGATCGTATTTTTGTTTACCGTGATCCCCGCCAAATCAAGCCAGGTTTCCGCATCTTTTCCCGAGACACTGCCGTCGCCCGTCCTCGGTAAATCAACGAGCATCAAGTGATTGTCCGTACCATCGGTCACAAGTTTCACTCCGCGCTCCATGAGTGCGGCTGCTAGCGTACGTGCATTTTCTACGACGTGTTTTTGATAAGTGACAAACGACGGTTTGAGCGCCTCGCCAAAAGCCACAGCCTTGGCCGCGATGACATGCATCAGGGGGCCCCCCTGAATGCCCGGAAAAATCTGCGAGTTCACGGCTTTAATTCGTTCAGCTGAACACAAAATGAGTCCGCCACGTGGCCCGCGCAAAGTTTTGTGCGTGGTCGAGGTCGTGTAAGCCGCATGAGCAATCGGCGACGGGTGCAACCCCGCCGCAACGAGCCCCGCGATATGCGCCATATCAACGACAAAAGAGGCGGTGACCTCACGAGCGATTTCGGAGAATTTTTCAAAATCAATTGTGCGCGGATAAGCGCTGGCGCCGGCGACAATGACTTTGGGTTTTTCTTTGAGAGCCAGCTCGCGAACCAAATTAAAATCAATGCGATGGGTTTCTGGATGTAGCCCATAGCTTACGACCTTAAAAAGTTTGCCGCTAAAATTCACGGGGCTGCCATGAGTGAGGTGCCCCCCGTGCGAGAGACTCATTCCCATGAACGTATCGCCTGGATTCATGAGGCTCATGTATACGGCCATATTGGCTTGAGAGCCCGAATGCGGTTGCACGTTTGCGGCTTCGGCCGAAAAAAGTTTACACGCGCGCGTCTGGGCCAGCGCCTCGGCCTGATCCACAAATTCACAGCCGCCGTAATAGCGCTTGCCCGGATAGCCTTCGGCGTATTTGTTGGTAAGCACGGAGCCTTGGGCGTCAAGCACAGCGCGGCTTACGTAGTTTTCAGAGGCGATGAGTTCAATGCCCTCTTCTTGACGGCGAGATTCACGACCAATGGCTGCGAAGATCTCGGGATCAGTTTGGGAAAGGGATTGATTGAACTGTTGATTGAGTTGGGACATTTTAGGCTCCTCTTTTGTTTTCCATCGCTGCCACTTTGGCGTTTCGCCTTTGATGGCGCGGATCGTTTGAAAAGGGGGTTTCCAGCCAAATCCGGGCAATCTCCACTCCGTAGGCGGGCGCAATAAATCGTGAGCCTAGGCATAAAACATTGGCGTCGTTATGTTCGCGCGAAAGGCGCGCGGCCACGGGATTTTCTACGACCGCAGCCCGGACACCTGGGACCTTGTTTGCGGCAATGGACATTCCGATGCCACTGCCACAAATGAGAATTCCTCGCACCCCGTCTTGTTGTACCTTTTTAGCCAAGGGTTCCGCAAAATCGGGATAATCCACGCTGTTATCGTTGATGGGGCCTAAGTCCTCCCACAACCAGTCGGTCAAAGATTCCTGCAGTGCTTTTTTTAGCTCTAGACCCGCATGATCAGAAGCAATCAGAATTTTTTTTGCTATATTTTTTGGCATTGCTCAGGATTATGAGCTTAAATCCGTTTGAAGGCAAGGGTCGCGTTGGTGCCGCCAAAGCCAAAGCTGTTGGAAAGTGCCGCTGATATTTTTTTCTCGCAAGCCCGATTAGCGGTGAAATCAATCCCCAAGCTTGCGCAACTAGGGTCGAGCGTCTCAAGGTTAATCGTGGGGGGAATGATGCCGTGCCTTAATGCATTCACGCAAAACATTGCCTCTAACGCGCCTGCGGCGCCCAGCAAGTGACCCGTCATCGATTTCGTTGAACTCACATTCAGACGACCCTGCGTTCGAGAGCCGCTTGCAACAACCTTCGCGATTGCAACGGCCTCTTCAGTATCGCCTGCAGGGGTCGAAGTGCCATGGGCGTTAACATATCCCACCTGCTCGGGCGAAAGACCCGCATCTTCAAGCGCCATTTTTATCGAGCGTCCTCCGCCCTCGCCTTCGGGAGAAGGGGTGGTCATGTGATAGGCGTCGCCCGATAATCCATAGCCCGCAAGTTCTGCGTAAATTTTTGCGCCACGACGGCGTGCGTGTTCGAGTTCCTCGAGCACGAGCACGACTGAGCCTTCGCCCATCACGAAGCCGTCGCGGCCCATATCAAAGGGGCGTGATGCGCGTGTGGGTTCTTCGTTACGCGAGGAGAGCGCTCGCATGGAAGCAAATCCTGCAACCCCTAGCTTGCATAGAACGGCCTCTGCACCTCCCGCAAACATAACATCTGCGGTTCCTCGACGAATGAGTTCCAAGGATTCGCCCAAACTATGCGCACTTGAGGTGCATGCGGTCACATTGCAAAGATTAGGGCCACGCAAATTCAGCGCAATACTGAGCTGGCCTGCGGCCATGTTGGAGATCACTTGCGGAATAAAAAACGGTGTGACCCGACGATAGCCCTTGGCCAAGAAATCGTTGTGCACTTCTTCAATTTCCGGCAACCCGCCCATCCCAACCCCGATGTTTACTCCCATGCGTTCCGCAGCGATTTTGTCGCGATAAAGATCAAGCCCTGAATCTCCATAGGCTTCAAGGCCTGCCGCGAGCGCAAAATGGACGTAGCGTCCGACTCGTCTTGCTTCCTTGGAATTTGCGGCTTGAGTGAGGGCGGGCGAATCCGCGCCCCGTGGATAAAAAGGGCCCAACTCTCGTCCCACATCAAAACCGCGAACTTCAGCGGCAATTCGGATGGGGCAATCGGTCGTATCAAAAAGAGTGATGGGGCCGACGCCGCTGGTTCCTTTGAGCGCATTTTCCCAGGTAACGCATGCGGTGAGGCCAAGCGGAGTCACCGCGCCTAAGCCCGTGATCACGACACGGCGAGTGGATTGAGAAGACATGAGGGCGAAACCGCGAAACTTAAGCGGTCGCTTTCGAAGCGATGTATTTAACGACATCGCCAACGGTTTTCATTTTTTCGGCGTCTTCATCCGGAATATCAAGATCAAACTCCTCTTCCATCGTCATGACGAGTTCGACGATATCGAGACTGTCTGCACCCAAATCATCGATGAAGGATGAGGTTTGAACGACCTTTTCAGGTTCCACGGCAAGTTGATCACAAATAATGGTGCGGACTCTTTCTTCGACTGATGCGGACATGAACGTTGCTCTCCTTATATTTACATGTACATCCCGCCGTTGATCCCGATGACTTGACCGGTGATATAACGGCTCCCAGGGGATGCAAGAAACGCGACTAACGATGCGACGTCTTCGCCTTCACCCAAAAAACCCAGGGGGATGCTGCGCAGAATCGCCTCTTTTTGGTCATCCGTCAAGGCCCCAGTCATCTCTGTCTTGATATATCCTGGGTTTATGACATTGACGCGGACGTTTCGGCTGGCCAGTTCTCGCGCGACACTTTTGGAAAATCCGATGAGCCCCGACTTCGCGGCGGCGTAAGCACTTTGGCCGGCATTGCCCATTTCGCCGATGACCGAGCCGATTTGGATGATGCATCCTGAGCGCGCGCGCATCATGAGGCGTGCTGCGGCGCGCGTACAATAGATTGCCCCTTTTAGGTCTACGTCGAGGGTCTTTTCGAGATCCTCGTCCTTGAGTCGTGCCAGTAATCCGTCTTTATTGATTCCTGCGTTATTCACGAGCACCGCTAATTTTCGATCCTTGGATCCACCAAAGTAGCCCTCGAATGCTCGGTCCACCTCTTCTGAAGAAGAGACGTCAAAACGTAAAACCTCGGCAGATCCGCCGCCGCCGCGAATGCTTTCGGAGGTAGCGCGAGCTAGATCTTCACGTGAAGAGTAGTTGATGAGGACGTGAAATCCCTCTTTCGCGAGCCTGAGCGCAACGCTCGCACCAATTCCGCGAGAGGCGCCGGTCACGAGCGCACAAGGTTTTGCTCCGTCGATTTGGGTTTGCATCTTTATTGATTCCTTTAATCGTTTTTGCTTAGTGTTCTAAGCCCTTCTTTGAGGCTTTCTGTGTCGCCCACTGAAATAAGTTTGGGTGCCTGTTCGGGGCGGAGCCCTTTAGGTGCAATTCGTTTGGTTAGGCCCGAAAGCACTCTGCCAGAGCCGCATTCGACAAAGATGTCAAAGCCTGTCTCCAGAAGTCCTGTGATCGTTTGTTTCCACAATACCGGATGAGTGACCTGAGCCGTTAGAAACTCTAAAATCAGGGAGTGTTCTTGGTTTACTCGTGCCGTGACATTTGGAACATAAGGAATCAACAGTGCGCGAGGAGTATGGAGGGGTGAATCTTTAGAGAAAATCTGGGCCATTTTCTCTTTCGCAGGTTCCATGAGTGAGCAGTGAAAAGGGGCGCTCACGGGAAGGGGTAGGGCTTTTGCTCCTTTAAACGTTCCTTGGGGATCAGAACTCACCAGTTTAATTGCCTCATCGATGGCGTCTTTTGATCCAGAAATCGCGACTTGTCCTGGAGCATTGAAGTTCGCGGGTTCTAGTGTAAGCGCGACTTCGATCTCTGGTGTTTCGCCATGATCGCGCTTCTCTTGCGCAATTTGAAGGGCGTCGGCGCAAAGCACAGAGATTTTCGCATCCTCTAGATTCAAGATTACGGCCATCCCTCCTTGGCCCTGAGGGACTGCCAGTTGCATGGCTTGTCCTCGCGCACGAACCCATCTCACGGCCGTCGCAAGCTCAAGGGAGCCTGCACAGACCAGTGCCGAATATTCGCCCAAAGAGTGACCGGCCACGACTTCGGGTGCAAACTCTCTTTCGGCTTGTAACACTTGAAATGCAGCGACACTGACGGTGAGCAGGGTGGGTTGGGTGTTTTCGGTCAAGGTTAGATCCGCTTCGGGGCCCTCAAAACAAAGCTTTTTGAGATTCACGCTAATCGCATCGGAGGCTTCTTCAAATACCTCTCGGGCGACTCTAAAGTTCTCATACAAATCGCGTCCCATTCCGATTTGTTGCGAACCCTGTCCTGGAAAAATGGCTGCTATTTTCATTACGACCTCCTTAGGCTAGCCTCAGCTAGCCCCAACGTAAAAGCAATGAGCCCGTTGTGAGACCCGCTCCAAACGCATCAAGAAGAATAAGTTGACCAGGTCTTACGCGGTGATCACGTACGGCTTCATCAAGGGCGGTGGGAATCGTGGCCGACGAGGTGTTCCCAAAACGATCGATGTTCAATAGCACTTTGGACATCGGAAAATTTATGCGTTTTGCGACGGCTTCAATAATACGCAAGTTTGCTTGATGAGGCACAAACCAATCCAGATCCGAAACGGAGTAGCCGTTTTCTTCGAGTGCCATGACGGCGTACTCCGCAAGCGTACGGACGGCGGATTTAAAAATTTCGCGACCTTTCATTTGCATTTTGTCGCGTTTTTGAGTGTAGACTTCCGGATTGCCTGGAAGCTTTGAACCCCCCGCTTCGATGTGAAACAGCTCCCAAAGGGAGCCATCGGAGTGCAAGTGGTGCGAGAGGAGGCGATTGGGTGAGTTTGAAGGGGCTTGTTCGACAATGACCGCGCCGGCCCCGTCTCCAAAAAGAATGCACGAAGAACGGTCCTCCCAGTTCGTAAACGCGCTAAGCACGTCTGATCCGACAATGAGCGAAGTCTTAAGTTGGCCGTTTTGAATGAACTGATCAGCCGTGGCAAGGGCGTAGATAAAACCACTGCACGCGGCATTTAGGTCCATGGTCCAGGCGCGATTGGCACCAAGTTTTTGCTGCAGCCAGCACGCAGTCGATGGGATTAGAGTGTCGGGGGTGCAGGTGGCGACAAGGATTTGATCGAGGTCAGAGGCCTGTTTCCCGGCCATTTCGAGTGCCCGCTGCGCGGCAATGCAGGCGAGCGATGAGTTGCGGTCATCGGTGTTTCCGGGTTGCGCAATTCGACGCTCCAAAATTCCCGTACGTTCCCGAATCCACTCATCGGATGTGTCCAACGAGGGATAAAGTTGAGCAAGTTCTACGTTAGTGACCTTACGCGAAGGAAAGGCGGAGCCAATCCCTGAAATTCGCGAAGCAAAACGAGCAGAGCCCATTACTTCGAAGCCGGTGTCTCCACATGGCGCGCAGGCAGTACGGATTTCCCAGCATAAGAACCGCAATTGCACACACGATGAGGACGTGTGGGTTCATTGCAGCTTAAGCATGTGGTTGTGGTCGGTTTATCGAGTTTATTGCCCCCGGCGAAACGACGCATGTTTCTGCGACTGCGAGATACTTTTTTCTTCGGGGTTGCCATGGCTAATCTCCTTGTGAGGTGCTCTTAAGAGAGCTTAAGATCTTTCAGAACTGTAAATGGTGAGGATTTTTGAATTTTCGCGCATCCGCAGCGACCGGAATTGAGATCCGTACCACATGTCACGCACAGGCCTTTGCAATCCTCGTCGCAAAGGGGCTGAAAGGGGACTTGGAGTTGAACTTGCTCGGTGAGAAGCTCCCCTAAATCGATAAAGTCTTGGGTAATATATGTAATGTCGAGATCCTGGCCGGGCTCGCCGCTGCTCATATCGTGAGCGTGACGGGCAAACCCTTGAACCTGGCCCGCAGGTTTTCCACCTTCACCCAGGTAACCGACGCCAGCCATCACGGGATCTTTGCAAAAAAGGGCAGAAATCGTCGCATTACAGCCAAACTCAAAGGGTGCGCCGCAACGGCTACACAGGAGATTGAGGCTCGTTTCCAGTTTGCCGTTAGCCAAAACCACTTCGTCAACCATTCGAAGATTGAAAGAAACTTGCGCTTCGCGTTTTTGGTGGGCATTTTTTTTGGTCGCGGTATTTGCGCGCAACGAGGAAAGATCAAGAGCAGAAGAGTCTTCATGCGAAGTCTCATCGACGCGTTTAATGGAGTCCAACACCCAGGGGTCTTCATGGGTGAAGTGGAGGTCTGTTCCGCTTTCATTGATTGCTCTTAAAAAGATTTTCATAACTACAGTGTCGCGACTCTAGCGGCCTTATCTCAGTGAGTCAACGAAAAAGGCTAGTTTTCCGTTTGAAAAAATCTGCCACTGGAGTCGATGGCGTAGGCACAGGCGTTTAATGCTGAGTGGGAGGCTAAGCGCACTTAGAGGATTGCGAGTGACCTGGGGAAGGTAATTTTGAAGTAATTTCGCGGCGTTTTCAGGTGAAGCTAAGGTGTCGGTTTCGAGCCAGCGCACGAAATTTTGCGGGAGTAGTTCACCCCCACCTGCCAGGTTGCCTTTATGCCGGCCTGCCGAAATTCTGGCGGAATACCCCCCGTTTTTATCTTTTACATTTGTAATTTGGATAGGCCCAAAGGAGCAGCATTTTCTGGAGTTTGCCGAAGGGGCGGCGTCCGAAACAAAGTAGCTCAGGTGTTTCGGGTGAAGGGCGAGGCTCCAGTGCAGGGTTTCTTTTGAGAGGTGAATTTGGTCGGCTATAAGTTCCAAAAATACGTTCGGGTTTCCTAATGCGGCGCCAATGAGCCCGGGCGCGCGGTGATGAAACTTCATCGCGTTCCAGGCGTGGGTGACCCCGGAGAAACCTTGATCAAATGCGTGAAAAGATTGCTCCTTTGTGGCGGCCGAATGACCTGCGAAAAGTTTGATTTTGTGAGCATGAGCCCATTGGCAAAGGGGCGCCAAGAGCTTTGGCGGAATCTCTTCTGGGGCAAGCGTAATCATGCGGATCATCCCCTTTGACGCGAGACGCAGGTCTTCGAGTTCCTCAAGTGTGGCTTTTCTGATCGTGTTTTCGGGGTGCGCGCCAGCAAAGGAGGGGCTTAGGAACGGGCCTTCAAGATGGATTCCTAAAGGAAATGCCAAGGGCAGGGTTGCTGCAAGCCCGCTTTTTTCGTGAATGGACCGAGTCCACTTTCCTAATCGCGTGAGCGTTTCTCGAAGCGCTTTTGGGTGCGAAGACAAAGTGGAAAGGCAAAACCCTGAAATGCCCTCTTTGGCGAGCTTACGGGCGAGTGAGTTTAAGTCTTTTTCCGCGGCCTGCATCAAATCAATGCCAAAAGCACCATGAAAGTGGAGATCGACAAAGCCCGCCGACTGATGTTTGATGTTGACTGGGTTTTTGCGGTGTGGCACCTACCTAAGGTACCACAAACATGGGAGACTAAGGAATGCCGGCTTCAAAAAAAGGTGCATCTCAAAAGAAAAAAACTGGTTCTGCGACTGTTAAGTCTGCAAAGCTACCCCCGAAAAACTTTTCAAAAAGTTCTAAAGGTGGCCCAAAGCATGCCGAGAAAGGCTCCACATTGAGTTCAATTAAAAAAGCGCTCTTCGGGAGCAAGCACAAGGCGGCTAAGGCTGCTGCAAAGCCCTCCAAAACCGCTAAGCCCGAAAAAACTCTCAAAGTTTCAAAAATTACCAAAGAAGTTATTAAGGTAGCGAAGGCCCCAAAGGGTTCTAAAATCCCACCCAAAGTAACCGCCAAACTGAACGCCAAACCCAATAAAAAACCAAAAGTTGCGAATGTGGCCAAGTTGGCGAAAACCGTTCTACCCGCACTTAAAGAAATAAAAGTGAAGGGTTCGCCAAAGCCTGGCAAAAAAGAGGCTGTGGCGGTCGCCACGGCTCCTGTTTTGAAAGTTCAAGATAAGGGCCAAGATAAGGGCCAAGATAAAATTCCCGCCAAGGCTAAAGGTAAGGCCGCTGGATTGCCAAGTGTAAAAACAGGTGCCAAAGCAAGTGTGAAGGCCGGTAAAAAAGGCGCTTTGGGCGAATACGGCATTGATGATTCCGTATGTCGGGAAGTGGCTTGCGAAGGCTTAGCAACGACGCTGGGGTATTGCCGACTTCATTATATCAAGAATTGGAAAAAGATTAAGCGCAAGGAACTCATCTTGAAAGAAGGGAAGCTCAATCAGTATATTGAAGAGCTGGTCGCAAAATATCCCGATCGCTATATCGAAGCCATTCGCGGCGATTTGTCCTCTGAAAAAGAGTTTTCCAAAGTGATTCACGATCTTGATCTGGATGAGTCGGTGGATGATTTTGATGCTGAAGGCGAGTCGGTGGATGCATTGATTGATTCGATCAAGCGCGACTTTGATGATGACGGGGACGCGTTTTAGTTCGAAACTTTTGAGTGGAGTTTATGCGCTACCTTCACACCATGATTCGGGTTACGGATCTTGAAAAATCGCTGCACTTCTACATTCAAGGCTTGGGGTTTCGTGTGGTTAAGCGCAACGAATTCCCAGAAGAGAAGTTTACCCTCGTTTTTTTGAGCTCCGCTGCAAGCGAAGAAAACGCGCCGGGTGCGAGCGCGCCGCTTTTGGAACTGACCCATAATTGGGGAGTGACTCAGTACACGCGTGGTGATGGCTATGGACACATGGCTTTTCGCGTAGATTCAGTTGAAAAAGTGCGTGAAAGGTTAAGGGCCAGCGGCTATGACCTGAGTTGGGGCCCGGGGCTTACACCGGATAAGAAACGCTCGATGGCCTTTGTCGATGATCCGGATGGCTATGAGATCGAGCTGCTGGAGTGAGACTCGCTCAAGGCAGCAATCGTAAATTTATCATTAATAACGTGGCATTAAAAATAACGCAACCGCTCCGTATCGATACAGGTTGGGACTCTTCTTGCGCTGCATGACCTTGTGTTATTTCTCTTTCTCAATCACGGCATGCCCCCTGGCCCCTTGAGTGCATATCCCGTTATACTTCAGCTAGACTCAGAGGGAGGCCATTTATGACATGCGTAATCACAGGTGCCACGGGCTTTATCGGAAGAGCCGCAGTTTTAGAATTAGTGCATCAGGGGCATGAGATCACGGCGTTGGTGCGAAATCCCGTTTCAGCATTAAAAGAAATTCTCTCCGGTCAGGATGCAATCATTCATCTGGCGGGCGAGCCGATCGCTGCTCGTCGTTGGAATCTGGCGACGCGGCAACGGATTCGGGATTCCCGCGTCTTGGGAACACGAGAACTTGTGCAAGCGCTTGCGTTGATTTCTCCGGAGCTGCGCCCGAAAGTACTGGTCTCAGCTTCGGCAATCGGGGTGTATGGCGACCGTGGTGATGAAATGCTTCGTGAATCAAGTTCCGCCGGAAATGACTTCTTGGCGGAAGTTACAAGTGAGTGGGAGCGAGAGGCAATGGGCGCTGAATCGCTGGGTGTACGCGTGGTTCTGCTTCGGACGGGTGTGGTCCTCGGACGTGGTGGAGGCGTCTTGGCGAAAATGCAGCCCGTTGTTTTGGGATCAGGTCAGCAGTGGATGAGTTGGATTCATTTGGAGGATGAGGTTCGTTTTATTTCGTTTGCCCTTTCAAATCAGATCACCGGTCCTTTCAATCTCGTCTCTCCTGAGCCCGTGCGAAACAAGGATTTTACGCGGCTTTTTGCAAAAGCAAAGGGGGTGCCGGCCGTTTTATTTCCTGCGCTCAGAGTTCCGGTCTTTGTCCTTAAGGGCGCTTTGGGCCAAATGTCTCAGCTTTTATTAGGAAGCGCGCGCGTGCTTCCGGAGAAGGCGCTGCAGGCGGGGTTTACCTTCAAGTATCCCGATCTTGAGAGCGCGTTGGCGCAGATATTCGTTTCCTAACACAACCCTGACACACGAGAGCCCCCGATTACGTTAGGGTGATGAGCAACCGGAGGCTTTATGAAAAGATTTAGCGCACTCATGATTACACTTTCTTTTTCCTTGGGCTCATTGGCCCATGCCGCAAATATTATAAACGGCGCAGGGGCGACATTCCCTTATCCGCTCTACTCCAAATGGTTCTCGGAGTATCAAAAGATCGAACCTGAGACCCAGATCAATTATCAGTCCATCGGAAGCGGTGGGGGCATCCGCCAGTTTTTGGAAAAAACGGTAGATTTTGGAGCAACCGACTCTCCGATGACGGAGGAGCAAATGAATAAATCGTCGATTCCGGTTGTTCATATTCCCACGGTTCTGGGAGCGGTGGTTTTGACTTATAATGTTCGGGGCGTCGCAACGGGACTTACGTTGAATGCTCAAACAGTTTCTGAAATCTTTTTGGGTAAAATTACCAAATGGAGCGATCCCAAAATTGCGGGGCTTAATCCTGGCTTGAAACTTCCAGAAGACGCGGTACTCGTCGTGCATCGATCGGATGGCAGTGGGACTTCCGGGATTTTTACCGATTATTTGTCAAAAGTCAGTCCCGTGTGGAAAACCAAAGTGGGGGCAGGAACGGCCGTGAATTGGCCCGTGGGTTTAGGGGGTAAAGGCAACGAAGGGGTAACGGGTCTCGTTAAACAAACGCCGGGTGCGCTTGGATACGTCGAGTTGATATATGCGAAGAACAATCAGCTTTCGTACGCGACTTTGAAAAACAAGGCGGGGAATGTCGTTGAAGCCAATACAAAAAGTGTGAGCGCTGCCGCAGCCGGATCACTGAAATCAATGCCTGCTGATTTTCGGGTTTCTATCACCGACGCTGAGGGCAAGGAGGCCTATCCGATAAGCGGCCTTACGTATTTGCTGGTTTACAAGTCCATGTCTCTTGAACAGTTTAAAGACAAAGGCGCAAAACTTGTGAAGTTTCTCCATTGGGCCATCAAAGAGGGACAAGCGGGAGCTGAGCCTTTATCTTATGCGCCACTTCCGAAAGCCATGCTTGCCAAGGTCGAGGCTCGTATTAATGAGATCCAAACTAAATAACCACTCGAATAAGAAGTCGCGCGAAGTTCACCTAGGCGATCGAGTGTTTGCCTTCATTTTGAAGGTGCCCTCGGTTGCCCTAGTTTTGCTTCTCGTTTCTATAGCTTATTATCTTTTTCACCATGCTCTACCTTTGATTCACAAGCAGGGCTGGAGTTTTGTCATGACCTCAGTTTGGGATCCGGTTAATGACGTCTATGGCGCCATCTCAGTCGTCTACGGAACCGTGGTTTCTTCTTTTATTGCCATTCTTATATCAACTCCTTTGAGTGTCGGAGTGGCGTTGTTTTTGACGGAGATTGCGCCCACGCGTGTGGGCAGGATTGTGGGGTTTCTCGTAGAGATGTTGGCCGCGATTCCGAGCGTAGTTTATGGCTTGTGGGGGATATTTGTCTTGGCGCCTTGGCTCAGAATTACCGTAGAACCGTTTCTTGCAAAAACTCTGGGGTTTTTGCCTTTTTTTCAAGGCGCTCCTTATGGGGTAGGGATGTTGGCTGCCGGGATTATTCTTGCCATCATGATCACGCCCACGATCTCAAGCATTTCGCGTGAGATTTTCATTGCAATCCCTCGTGTGCAGCGTGAAGCGGCGCTGGCTCTGGGCTCGACTCGCTGGGAGATGATGAGGTTATCCGTTTTACAAAGTGCAAGGCGCGGAATCATCGGCGCCGTGATTTTGGGTTTAGGACGAGCGTTGGGTGAGACCATGGCAGTCACAATGCTCATTGGCAATCGTCATGAGGTTTCTGCATCTTTGTTTGCGCCGGGCTCTACCATGGCCAGTATCATTGCCAATGAGTATGCCGAAGCGACGAGTGACTTCCATGTCGCCGCGCTGGTTGAAGTAGGACTCCTGCTCTTTGCGGTAACATTCATCATTAACAGTCTCGCCCGATTGTTCATTTCTCGGGGATTTCGTTGGGGCGCACCATCTGGTTCGCCTGGAGGCGCGAAATAGTGCAACGCCATTTTGCAGACTACATTTTTCGCAGTTACCGGAAAAGAAAAACCATCAATGCTTTAATGAGTGGGCTTTTGGTGTTGGCGGCGATCGCCGCGATTTTTCCGCTCTTTAGTGTGTTTGGCTATGTTGTGTCGCAGGGGTATTCAGCGCTTAATTGGGCATTTTTCACCGAAGTTCCAAAGCCCGTGGGTGAGATCGGTGGTGGGATGGCCAATGCACTTTTGGGCACTTGTACATTGGTCGCGTTGGCCTCATTGATTGGGATCCCTTGGGGCGTGTCCGTTGCGTTGTATTTGTCCGAATACGGGGGAAAACAAGGGCGCGGCCGGTTGGCCAGCGTGGTGCGCTTTAGTGCGGACATGCTTTCGAGCATTCCTTCGATTATCGTGGGCCTTTTTGTTTACGCGCTCGTGGTTATAACCATGAAACGATTTTCGGCCATTGCGGGAGGTTTGGCTCTCGGGATCTTGATGATTCCGACGGTTTGTCGGACGAATGAGGAACTTCTTAAAATGATTCCCGAGCACATTCGAGAGGCGGGCTTGGCTTTGGGGCTCCCACGGTGGAAAGTCATTTTGTGGATTATTCTCAAGGGTAGTCGGGGTCCGATCACCACCGGCATCATGCTCTCAATTGCGAGAGTCTCCGGCGAAACCGCTCCTCTTTTGTTTACGGCGTTTAATAATCGTTTTTGGCAAAGTGGACTGGATCAACCGATTGCTTCCCTCCCAGTTCAAATCTATACTTACGCCATTAGTCCCTACGATGATTGGCATAGGCAGGCTTGGGCGGGCGCTTTGCTTTTGGTGCTGCTCGTGTTTGCTATGAATTTGTTGACTCGAGTGGTATTGCATTCTGGCGGGAGTTCAAAAAAACAGGCCTAAAAAGAGGGCCAAAGAATAGGAATGATGATTAATGTATTCTTTGCTTTCAACTCAAAATCTCAGTGCTTCATTTGGATCCACGCAAGTCCTGAAAAACATACAAATGGATTTTGATGAGTTTACAGTGTCGGCCATCATTGGGCCTTCGGGTTGTGGCAAATCAACATTTATTCGATGCCTCAATCGCCTTCACGAAGAAGTGGCGGAGGCTACTGCTGCGGGCAAGGTTTTCCTTCAAGGACATGACATTTATGCGTCCGATGTTGATCCCGTGGCGATCCGACGCAAAGTCGGAATGGTCTTTCAAAAGCCCAATCCGTTTCCCTCACTCTCAATCTTTGATAACGTCGCGATTGGGTTGAAATTGGCAGGGGTGAGACGTGGGGCCATCCTTCGCGAAACGGTTGAGCGCAGCCTAAAACTTGCGGCCCTTTGGGATGAAGTGAAGGATAAGCTCAATTCACAAGGCACGAGTCTCTCAGGGGGGCAGCAGCAGCGACTTTGTATTGCACGCGCTTTGGCGGTTGAACCCTCGGTTTTGCTAATGGATGAGCCTACGAGCGCTTTGGACCCGATTTCGACGGCGAAGATCGAAGAGCTCATGACCGAACTTAAGAAAGCCGTCACGATCGTGATTGTGACTCATAATATGCAGCAGGCTGCGCGGATTTCGGATAAGACGGCGTTTTTTCTTTTAGGTGAAATGATTGAATACGGCGAGACGTCAGACCTATTTACCGCTCCGAAGGATCAAAGAACGGAGCGATACATTACGGGGAGGTTTGGGTAATGGAGCGGCATTTTGATGTTTCCCTAAGAGAGCTAAAAGAGCAGTTGGTGGCGATGGCAGGGCTTGTGGAGCGTGCGATTGATGATGCAACCCAGGCGCTTCAAAAAAGGGATCTGACCAAGATTGCGCATGTTCATGAGATGGAGAAGAAGGTGAATCAAGCTCATAAGGCCGTGGATAATTCTTGCCTGAAGCTCCTGGCCCTGCAGCAGCCACTGGCGGCCGATCTTAGGCTCATTGTTGCGATCATCAAGATCAATACGGATTTAGAGCGAATGGGCGATCAAGCTGAAAATATTGCGCACAACAGTGATCGCTATATTAAAGGCCAACCCCTTAAGCCCCTCATTGATTTGCCAGTGATGGCAGAAGAAGTGCGGGTTATGGTTAGGGCTGCAATTGATTCGTTTGTGAAAACCGATGAAGCTTTGGCTCGCGAGGTATTAAGTCGCGATGATAAAGTGGATGCGCTCAAGAATAAGATTTTCATGGATGTACTGGAGCATTTGAAGGCTCAACCCGAAATGATCGAACAGGGTCTAAGCCTGATCCTCATCGCAAGAAACTTGGAACGGATTGGCGATCATGCGACCAATATTGCCGAGGACGTAATTTTTGCGATAACCGGTGAGGACATTAGGCATTCTGGGAGCGTGCAAGCCATAAAAAAGGCTTTGGAGACCAAATGAGCAGCCGAATTCTTGTCGTTGAAGACGAAGCCGACATTCGAACGCTGATGCTCTTGCACCTCAAGCGTGAGGGCTTTGAAGCCATGGGCGCGGAAAACGGGGAGTTGGGCCTTGGTCTTTTTTCGGAAGGGAAATTTGATCTGGCCGTTTTGGATTGGATGCTTCCTGGCATATCAGGGCTAGAACTTTGCAAAACTTTTCGTGGGAAGTTGCCTATTCTTATGGTCACCGCGCGCGCGGACTCAGCTGATATTGTTCGTGGGCTTGAATCAGGCGCCGATGATTATGTTACTAAGCCATTTGAGATCCCTGTGTTTCTTGCGCGAGTGAAGGCGCTGCTGCGGAGGGGGCTGGAGGTTTCGAAGGGCTCTGCCGAGGCCGGATTTAGCATTGGAGATCTTAAGGTAAGCTTAGGCGAGCATAAGGTATTTTGTGCCGGCGAAGAAGTTGGGCTTACGACCTCAGAATTCAAGCTTCTTGTGGCACTTTTGGCAAATAGGGGTCGCGTGCTTTCCCGTGACAAACTAATTGAGCACGTGCAGGGTGAGGGCGTAAGTGTGACGGATCGGACCGTGGATACCCATGTGTTTGGGCTAAGAAAGAAACTTGGGGCGTGTGCCGAAGTTATCGAAACCATTCGTGGAGTGGGGTATCGCGTGAAGGCCGGAAAAGAATAGCGTGACTAATTCCAAGAAATTCCCATGGCGACTGTTTTCACGAATTGTGCTGATTCAAGCCCTTCTCGTACTTGTGGCAGTTGCTGTTTCGGGGGTTGCTGCGCGCTATTTTTATAAGCGACAGTTCCTTGCGCAAGTAGAGTCTCAGCTTCACGTGACCTTGGAGCGTTTGTCAGATGATTTGCCAGCGAATGTTACCGCTCAATGCTGCGTCTCCCACTCTCACGACTCGACCTTTCGTTTAACTCTTATTTCGCCCAGTGGTCAGGTGCTTTGTGATTCGCATCATGGAGTTCAAACGATGGAAAATCATTTGCGCAGACCTGAGGTGCAGGCGGCGCTCAGTTCTTCATCTGGGTTTGGTCAGAGCGTTCGGTATAGCGAGACATTAAGCGAGAGAATGCTTTATGGCGCGCTTAACATAAAAAGTAAAAGCGTGATTTTAAGGGGCGCGATTCCGCTTTCAAATCTC
Organism: Bdellovibrionota bacterium FG-2; assembly: GCA_051382305.1. GTDB lineage: Bacteria > Bdellovibrionota > UBA1018 > UBA1018 > UBA1018 > CAIRTR01. Next base: position 10,621 of record JBBCAV010000331.1, on the reverse strand, counting down.
ATGGCGACTCTGCAGGTTTTGGATTCGTCTTTGATGGGGTTTTTGGTTTTGATTGGGTTGGTGCTGGGTGGTTTTGCGCTTTGGTCTGGGCGAAAATTGGCATTGCCGTTGGGGCGCCTTTTGCTCAAAGCTGAGAATGTAGCTCATAATCAGGCGAGTGATGAGCGATTTGAAGAAGACACCTTTGGGGAATTGTCTGAGCTTGATTCATCGCTTGAGAATATTCGACGTGACCTCGAAGCGAAGGCCGAAAACTTGAATCGCGAGCGCGATGAGCAAGCGACGCTTATGAGCGCTATATCGGACGCGATCATAGCTGTTGATTTAGAGGGTACGCCGCTGTTCTATAATAGCCGTTTTGCCGTGCTTTTTGGTGGGCAAGCGCTTCGAGCGGGCAGGGTAAGGTTGTGGGAACTTTTTCGGGATCCTGAAGTATTGGATGCATTTCGGATGGCTTTAACAGAGGGGAGAAACAGCTCGATCAGCGCGCACGGCTTTGATCATAGTGAGGGGCGGAGGTTTTTTTCGTTGTCAGTGGCGCCCTTACGAAGGACTTCTATCGGGGGCGTCTACGGAGCGGTTGGGGTGTTTCATGATGTCACGGCGCTAAAGAAGGCTGAGCAAATTCGAATTGATTTTGTGGCAAACGTATCCCATGAACTTCGAACTCCCTTAACCGCCATTAAAGGTTACACCGATACACTCGAGCAGGACATTGGGCAGGGGCGCGCGGTTTCAAAAGAGTTTGTTGAAGTGATCAGTCGCAATACGGCGCGCCTGATGAGTCTAATCAATGATTTGCTGGATCTCTCTTCTTTAGATGCTAATGCGGATAATTTGCAAAGAGCCGAATTGAGTACTGAAGAAATCAGTACTCGGGTTCTGAAACAGCTCAGTGGCGCATTTGAGGCTAAGAAGCAAAAAGTTGCAGTTCAGGCCGCAGTTTCGAGCGTTTACGCTGATGCCACTCGCTTAGAGCAAGTGTTGGTTAATCTTTTGGATAATGCTGCTAAGTATACTCCCTCGGGAGGACAGATTAAGTTGAGTTGGGAGAAGACTCCTTCAAATGAGGTTCTCCTAAAGGTTTCGGATTCGGGGCCAGGGATCCCGGCAGAGCATCATGAAAGGCTTTTTGAGCGCTTTTACCGAGTCGATAAGGCTAGGTCCCGCGAGCTTGGAGGGACGGGGTTAGGGCTTGCTATTGTCAAACACATCATGCAACGCCACGACGGATCCGTGTGGGTTGAGAGTACGGTGGGGCAGGGGGCGAGTTTTGTTTGTCGGTTTCCGGGGGAAGCCTAGATCGTCATTCCGATTGTCCGTTAACGAGAGACTCTAAATCGCTAACAATTGTTTTCAAATTCTCTGATTGTCCGGTGAGTTGTTTGGCCATTGCTGCGGACTGGTGTGAAACATCAGAGTTTTGAATTGTTGCCTGCTCAATCTGATTCATCGCTTGCTTAATCTGGCCAACCCCGAGGGCTTGCTCTTGGGTAGCGGTTGCGATCTCGATGATCATTTTATGAACGTCATCGACATTTACAACAATGTTTTCAAGAACACTTCCGCATTCTTTTGCTGTTTGAATGCCCGTGTCAACCTTCTGGCGACCTAGAACGATGAATTGATCGACTCGAGAGCGATTGCCCGTAACGATAGTTTCAACCTTCTTGATGCTCGCATCCAGCATTTCCGAGATATCTTTGGCGGCATTGCCACTCATTTGGGCAAGTTTCCCAACCTCTTCTGCGACAACGGCAAAGCCTTTGCCGTGTTCTCCCGCCCGTGCTGCTTCAACGGAGGCATTGAAAGACAGAAGTTTGGTTTGGAAGACGATGTCATTGATGACCTTGGTCTTGGTATCGATTTCAGCGATCACTTTTACGATGTCTGAAATCTCTTGATTGCCTTTTTTGACCTGCTCGATAATCTCGCCGTTACTTCGATTGATTTCGTCCATAGCGAGAATGACTTTTTCTACGGATTCTTTGCCTTGGCAGGCAGCTTTAGAACATTCCTCGGAGCGATCTTTTGATCGATTTGAATTCTCAGCGTTCTTCTCGATCATTGAGCCTACTTCTTCGAGCGAAGAAACCGTTTCTTGAACTGCCGCACTTTGTTCAGTTGAGCCAGATGAAAGTTTCTCAGCTGAAGCGGCAATACTGGTTGAAGCGGAGGCGACTGCTTGAGATTCTAAAACCAGACGTTTTGCGATTTCGCCCAGCCAATGTGAAATCTTTGAAACGATGCCAAAGGAGAGTGCCGCAACGGCAAGGCCCAGGACGGCAATAACGATCGCAAAGATCAAGTTTTTCTTTTTGAGTGCCGTGGCTTGATCGGCGGCTTCGGTGCCCTTTTGTTTCACGATCGTTCCTAGCTCAGAGAGGATATCGCTTAAGGTCAAGCATTCGTCGCTTAGTGCGGCGACTTGGCTGCTTATCTCCGCGCGACTTAGCTTTGCTTCGGTTAGAGCCGCGCTTAGCGCCTTGATCTTCAGACTAATGGGCGCCCATGTCTTCTCTAACTTATCGTACAATTCTTTTTCTTTGGGATTGAGGGGGGCTTCGATGGCGTACTTTTGAAACGCATCCGCAAAGTTTTCGCTCGAAGTCTTAATATCCTTAATGGATGAAGCCGAAGCTTTTTTGCCCGCATCATAATCAAATGATGCGATCCAGAGGTTTTGAATGATCTCGGGCTTCGTGATTGAAGCTTGGGATAACCAATCGGCCGATGCAGAAGAAGAAGAGAGGCCATAGACCGACTTTGTAAGTGAGCGAATCACAACCTGGCTCACCACGCCAACTGTCACGGTGGTTAGAAGGAACAAAGAGGTGGAGACGATCAGTTTGGTTTTCATTGGAAAGCGATCCAACCAGATTCCGAATTTTTCTAACATATCGTCTCCACCTTTATCTAGTTTTTGAGTCTGTTACTTGCAGTCAGCTTTGCCGCGATGTGGGAAGTCCTTTTCAGGATCAAAGAGGCCTTCGACTTTATCTTTGCAGAAGTCTTTGCCGCCTTCGACCGCTGCGCCACCGAATTTGGCGGTGATCGTTTTGTTTTTGGTGACGTCAATTCGTTTATTTTGGCAAGCCTTTACAGCTTCTTTTGCGCAAGCTTCAGCGCTACTGGTTTTTTTGGCTTCGTCGCAGGATGATTTGCCCGCACACTTGGCAAAAGATTCTTTGTCTTTTCCGGGGCAAGCATCGCGGGTGCTCGAGAGAATACATTCACCGGCATAAACTTGGACTTGAAAAATAAACGCAATTGATCCGACTAATAGAATGCACTTTTTGAACATTGTAGCTCCTCCTTGAGAGTTCTTATGAGAGTTGTTGTTGTATACAATACGTGGTCAGATTTTATCGTAACCCCCGGGGGGGGGGGGGCAATATTTATTGTAGGAATTAATCCTAGATTTCAAAATTGTCCAAAGCGAGCAGCTTTTTTATGTGAATAGGTCGTGAATGAATATTGAGTAGATTGGTTTTTGACGTGAGATGCGACCTAAAAGATCGATGCAATTAATATTCCCAATGCGCTCCCGATCAGCACATCAAGCGGATAGTGCGCGCCAACATGAACGCGCGAATAACTGATAGCCGCTGCATAGAGGCACAAGAGACTCCATCCTCCTCCAAACATGAGGGCAAGGCTCATGCATACGGCCCACGCACAGGCTGAGTGCGAGGAGGGAAAAGAATAGGGGTCGGGATCCTTAAGTAGCGAAGAAAACCCGTGCATTGATTCCACAGGTCTCGGACGTTTTGAGATTGTCTTGATCGCATAGCAGAGGGCCAAGGTGAGCAGAAGTTTGGGTGTAATTAGATTCGCGATATGGCGAAAGGGTTCACCTGCTAGGAAGGATGCAAGAATGAGGGTCGTCCAGCGCTGCCAATCTCCAGCATGAGTAAGTCCTCGCATCAAGCGGTCGGTGATGGGATGCCTTCGGTTGGCAATCCACCTGAGGCTGATTTGATCGATATAGAAGATGCTTTCAAGGGTTCTGGAAATTGTGCTCATCTTGAGTCATACAATACCAGTCAAATTACGGACTGCGTGTCAGGTGTTGGTTAGGATTTAGATCAATAAATCCTCAAATCGAATCAGCTTATAAAAATACGCTTCTATGGCCTCGCGGTGCGGTGGATAGAGCTCGCCTTCATAGACAAGAACGGGCTTGAGAGATGAGCGAGAGGGCAGTTTTAGAATTTCACATTTTTTCTGAACTTCTCGGATGATCGACTTGTCGATGACACGCTTGCATTTGAATTCGCACATGAAAAATACGTCAAGATTGGTGTGGATCAAAAGATCGATTTGGCAGCCGCCTTTGTTCTGTGCGGTTTTTCTCTGCACATACGGTGCGGACGAGACGATCGCCCCCTCATTGAGGTCCAGGTGGGGATAAATCAGAGTTCTATTGCCTAAAATTAAGTTCTCAAATTGGTAGCCCAAGATCGACTCAAATGTTTTCAGATCCGAAAGTGAGCGAATCGTTTTCCCGCCGTGTAGAATGCGGTCTTTGCTCGGCGCAATTTGATTGAGATAAAATTGTAAATAGTTGTCTTTGACTCGTATATGTCCAAGTTTTGACATTTGTCCGTCTGGTTTGAAGTAGTAGTCCCGGCTTATGAAACCGGAGATGTCCAAGATATGTAGATTTTCTGTTAAATCTCCGCTTTGAGATACGCCAAGTTTTGCTGCGAGCTGTTGGGGGGTGAGTTTCTGGTTTAGCGCGGTCCTTACGATTCTAGCCAGTCCCTTCTTTTTGCGCTCAAAAATGTCTGAAAATATCTTTTCGTATTCATTGAATAGAATTCCTGAGGGGGTGAAACACATGGAAATGAGATTTTGCTCCGCCGTCTTTCCAGATAAGACTTCCTCTAGGTATTTTGGTACGCCCCCGGTAACGGATAGCACGGTCATTTTTTCCATGGAGCCCATGTGATAGTTTTTGGTGGTCCAAAACTGGTTAATCTCCCTGAGGGACAATTCTCCGAGATTGATTTCAAGGGATATTCGCCCCTCAAAATTCATATTTTTGAGGATGTTTTCGTCGATCCACTTCGACACAGAGCCGCATACGACCAAAATGAGCTTTGGGTTCTTCCTAAACTCAAGATCCCATGCGTCCTTTAATTTGGCGGCGAAGAGGGGGTCCTTTTTGCCCATCCAGGAGATTTCATCCAGCAGGATTAGATGCTCGCCCCTCTTGGCTTTAGCCGCTAAGGCATGAAAGGCTTCGGACCAGTCCTCAAAATGCTCCTTGCGGGTATCAAATATAATGCTCATCCTTGTAGCGAAATGATCAAGCTGGTCTTGATTGGAAGAGTGGATTTCCGGGGCGAGTCCCTGGATGGCTATGAAGGATGGGAATTGCCTCGCGAATTCTTCAATGAGGGTACTTTTGCCGATCCGGCGCCTACCAAGCACACAAACCAGACTCGCGTTTTTTTTCTTTTTGAGAGAGGTTAGTGAGGCGAGTTCTTTTGCTCTGCCAAAGAACGGTTTGTAAGAATTCTTGAGCTTTCTATCAGTTTTTCGAGGTTCCACTCCCAAGTGGTGATACCATTTTCAAAAACCACTGTAAATAACGATTTATCGATTTGCAGTGGTTTTCGTTTTTGGCTCAATGAAGGGGCTTTTTGACCTTGGGGCCCGTTACAAACAAGTTTTCGGTCTCTTCGTGCTCCTCTTGTTCTTTTGAGCGAAAAGCGGGGTCGTTCTTCTTAAGCCACAAATCCGTCATCTCATCCAGCGCGGGATTGGCCTTATCGACGCGGACAAAAATCTTATGACGATCTACTTTCATTGAAGTCCACTCATACGGAATACCTTCGAGCGCCGCCAAAGAATCTTCAGCAACCTGCTCGACGCGTTTTGGTTTTGCGGGGTCTAGGAGTTCCAGATACACGGAACCGATGGCGTCCACGCAGGCGCCCAAGACGTCTTCGATTTTTGGCGCGCTGGCTTTAGGGTCAAAATCGCAGCTTGCGTAGACGCTGGTTGCGGAGAGATGGCCTGAGGTTCCTAACGAAATGCAGAGAATCACTTCATCTGCAAAAATGTCGCCCCTCACTTCAAAGTGGCGTTTGCCGGCTTTGAGCTTCTGCAGCAGCTTCAGTCCTGCGTCGAAGTTGGTAGTAAAGACCTCAGCGACCATCTTGCGAAAGTCCGTGGGAAGTGGGCTTGATTTAGAAAACGTTGCGTGTCGTCTTTCCATGGGCGTGGCCTTTCAGTTAAAGGGGGAGCTAGAGTATGCCTGGAGGGAGATTCTCCAGTTTCGGAAGTTCTTCAAGTTTAATCTTGAGTTCTAATGTTTTTCTTCCGCGCCGGATTTTTAGAACCGCAGTTTCAGTGGGTTTACGTTTAACCAAGGCGCGTTCTACTTCGTTAGGCTCTTTGATCGGCGCACCGTCCACGGCTGTTACAATATCGCCCTGCTGGATACCGGCTTGATCCGCGGGGCCCCCCTCGACTAAACTGTAGAGGAGCACTCCCGTGTCCGTGGGCAAATTGTAATACTGCTGAAGTTGGGGATTCATGCGCTCGGCAAGCACTCCAATCCAAGGCCTGGGTACTCGTCCATAGCGCTTAAGATCGGGGATCAAACCTTTGGCTTCATTCATCGGGATTGCGAATCCCAATCCGCCGCTTTGACCTGTTTTGGAGAAGATGACCGTATTGATTCCGATGACTTCGCCTCTGATGTTGAATAAGGGGCCACCGCTGTTTCCGGGGTTAATTGAAGCATCGGTTTGAAGGAAATTATCAAATGGGCCTTGTCCAATGGTTCGATTCTTCGCGCTGATAATTCCGAGCGTCACTGTGTGCTGCAGTCCAAAGGGGTTGCCGACGGCAAAAACGGATTCCGCGATTCGCACGGCTTCTGAATCCCCAAGTGGCACGGGGCTTAGATCCCCGGGCACTTGCTTTAATTTGTTACGAATCTGCAAAAGTGCGACATCCATCTTTTCGTCTTTACCAATGATTTTGGCGCGAAACTGGCGTTTATCAAGTAAGGTCACTAGCACTTCGGTTGCGTGGGCGACGACGTGATTGTTTGTTAATATATAGCCGTCTTTATCGATAATAAAGCCGGTCCCCAGGGAAGTTTGCTTGCGTTCTTGAGGTATGCCCCAATACCGCATGAAGTCATCCATCCCGAAGGCCCGAACGTTTGAAACGGAGGTAGAGCTGACGTTTACTACGCCGGGTAGTATTTTTTCGACAAGATCTGGCAACTGGGCTGAAGGAGGGGGTGCCGCCCTGGCTTTTTGAAGCGCCCCGGCAAAACCCAGAGCGACTGACAGGGAGATTAGCGTGCACATTTTGCTGTTTCTTGTAGCGAAGGTCAACATAGGGAGTTATGTAATCTGTTGCGGGAATTGTTTCAAGATCCTGCTCATTAAAGTTTTCTAACCCAAAAGCTGGAACTAAAATTCGGAAGGTAATAGACCATGTCGCAACAAAATAAAGAAGTCGTGATCGTAGGTTATGCTCGTACTCCTATCGGAAGTTTTCAAGGCGCTCTGGCCGCCTTGAGCGCCCCGAAACTTGGCGCCGTGGCCATTGAAGCTGCACTGAAGCGCGCGGGTGTGGGCGTGGAGCAGGTTTCTGAAGTGATCATGGGCAATGTTTTGACCTCGGGCGTGGGACAGGCTCCAGCTCGGCAGGCTGCCATTTATGCGGGGATTTCGAAATCTACTCCCGCGCTGACGATCAACAAAGTTTGCGGCAGTGGCATGAAGGCTGTGATGCTCGCCACTCAATCGATCCTTTGCGGTGACAGTGATGTTGTCGTGGCCGGCGGCATGGAAAGCATGAGTAACGCTCCTTATCTTTTGCAAGGCGCACGAAGCGGATTCCGCATGGGCCATCAGAACATGGTGGATTCGATGATCAATGACGGCCTTTGGGACCCCTACAATAATCAGCACATGGGCAACTGTGCTGAGCTTTGCGCGCGTGAAAAGAACTTCACGCGTAAGGATCAAGACGATTACGCCATTGAGAGCTTCAAGCGCTCCCAAGAAGCGCAAAAATCAGGGAAATTTAAAGACGAAATCGCCGCGGTCGAGATTGCGGGCAAAAAAGGCGATGTCGTGCGCGTTGAGAACGATGAAGGCCCGATGAAGGGGCAGTTGGATAAGATCCCAGGATTGAAACCAGCTTTTGATAAAACCGGCACCGTGACGGCTGCTAATGCTTCAACTATCAACGATGGGGCCGCGGCCCTTGTATTGATGTCTGGTGATAAGGCTCGCGCCTTGGGGCTTAAGCCTTTGGCACGAGTTGTGAGTACTGGATGGCATGCTCAAGATCCCGTGTGGTTTACGACGGCTCCTGCGGCAGCCATGAAGAGCGCGGTTTCGAAGGCCGGCTGGAACATGAAAGACGTAGACCTATTTGAAGTGAACGAAGCGTTTGCAGTGGTCGCGTTGGCGGCGCAGCGTGAGCTTGAGTTGCCTCGCGACAAATTGAACGTTTGGGGTGGGGCGATTTCGTTGGGCCATCCGCTTGGTGCGAGCGGCGCGCGTATTTTGATTACTCTTTTGTCGGCTATGAAGGATCGCAACGTTAAGAAAGGGATGGCCGGAATTTGCATTGGTGGCGGCGAAGCCACGGCAATCTGTTTGGAACGCCTATGAATAAACTCGTCAAAAACGCTGCCGAAGCGGTGAGGGATATTCCCGATGGCGCGCTCTTGGCGCTGGGTGGATTCGGGTTATGCGGAATTCCTGAAAATTGTATCAGCGCTTTGGTTTCAATGGGGATAAAGAATCTGACCTGTATCTCCAACAACGCGGGCGTGGATGATTTTGGGATTGGGCTCATGCTGCAAGCCGGCCAAGTCAAAAAGATGATTTCAAGCTATGTGGGGGAGAACAAACTTTTTGAAACGCTCGTTTTGTCGGGTAAGTTAGAGGTTGAGCTTAATCCTCAAGGTACGCTTGCCGAGCGCTTGCGTGCTGGCGGCGCAGGGATTCCGGCTTTTTTTACCCCCACGGGGGTGGGGACGCTGATTGCCGAGGGTAAAGAATGTCGCGAGTTTGATGGCAGAAAATACATCATGGAAAAGGCGCTCAAAGCGGATTTCTCAATTGTCAAAGCCTGGAAGGGCGACACGATGGGGAATTTGGTTTTTCGAAAAACGGCACGGAACTTTAATCCCCTGGTGGCGGTCGCAGGTCGGGTGACCATTGCGGAAGTCGAACACTTGGTGCCCGCAGGCGAGCTGGACCCAGATTTGGTGCATGTCCCTGGAATTTACGTGAAGCGTATTTTCCAAGGTTCAGGCTATCAAAAGCGCATTGAAAAACGCGTCACTCGCAAAGCTTAAATTCAGGAGATTATCATGGCACTTACTCGTGAACAAATAGCGATGCGAATCGCGCAAGAACTTAAAGATGGCTACTACGTAAACCTGGGGATTGGGATTCCGACGTTAGTTGCGAATTATATTCCCAAGGGGATGACCGTGATTTTACAAAGTGAGAACGGACTTCTGGGGATTGGGCCGTATCCTTCGGAAGACGAAATCGATGCCGACCTCATTAACGCAGGTAAAGAAACGGTGACCACGACGGCGGGGGCTTCCTATTTTTCGAGCGCCGATTCGTTTGCCATGATTCGAGGCGGTCACGTAGATCTCACTGTTTTGGGCGCGATGGAAGTCGACGAAAAGGGAAGCATCGCCAATTGGATGATCCCTGGCAAAGTTGTTAAGGGAATGGGCGGCGCGATGGATCTCGTCGCGGGAGCCAAGAACGTCATCGTGGCCATGCAGCACGTCGCTAAGGATGGGTCCAGCAAAGTATTGCCTGCCTGCTCGTTGCCTTTGACGGGCGTGGGTGTGGTGAAGAAGATCGTCAGCGAGTTGGCCGTCATTGAAGTGACTTCGGATGGGCTCGTGCTGCGTGAGCGCGCGCCGGGAGTTTCAAACGATGAAATTCGCAAGGCCACAGCTGCGCAGCTTATTGTGCCGGCGGATGTGCTGGAAATGAAGTTTTAGAGTCCGCGCGCGGGGTTCTAAGGCGAGACCGAATTTCGTTAGTTAATTTTCGGGTTTGTTCGGAATTTTGATTTCCTAACAAACCCGAAAATTAACTAGTGCGGCGAAGGTGCGTGTTTTTCTGGGTTTACTGACAAAATTCTGTCTTGTTCAGAGCCGTTTGTAGGGCGCGGTTGTAGGGTTGTATTGATTCCTTCGCCATACTTTCAACGGAGGACATAAAACCTTGTCCCGTGGCACTCGTTTCTTGCCGAAAGTGAACAACTCCGCACTTATTTGTCTGGTTGTTTTTCATCAAGACAAAGAGATCACTTGATGCATGAGCAGTTTTTGTCTTAGGAACTGTAACAAAATAACTGAGTGATTTTAGTTTCTTGTCGGTCGGATCGTATAATTCCAATCACCATGAAATTTGTGACGGCGCAGGTTGATCGTGGCGAATTGCGCATCGGAGATTTTGACACCCTTGGGAGACTTGCCCTTATCCAACTCGCACCTGACCCGCAAGCCGCTCTTTGTCCGGGTGGAGGCGATGAGGTTTATGATGGTGGTCAAACTCGCTAGGGGTCTGCCACGCCAATTCTTGGTAATGTAAGAAAA
>JBBCAV010000330.1:0-1055 GCA_051382305.1 Bdellovibrionota bacterium FG-2 | reverse complement strand
TCAAGCGGCAATCGCAGACGCTCCTACGCCAATTGTCACAAGAATTGCTAACAACCAAAAAATGGCGAATCTCGTTCAAATTCCCAATTCAAAGAAGCGGAACTAGAAACTCGACTTTCTCTTTTGAGAGGATTGTATTCTGGGCATAGGGTCCGGGATCGTTTTCGCCATAATAAACGCGAACCGACGTCGGCTCCTTGGCGCTCTGCCAAATCATTGCGGCACACATTTTACAACACTTCAGCGTGGTGTAGATTCGACAGCCCAGAGGAAGCGGGCTTCCCGTGGCGCGAAAATAACCTTGAACGAGTTTCACTTCGGCGTGAGAAGTCTTGTTGCTTGCATTTTCGTTAGTAGCGATGAAAAGCAGTCGATTTTCAGCAGACACCAAAAGTGCACCGACGGGACGGTCAAGCAGGAAACGGGGGCCGGAGTTTTCGGGGCGCTTGCAAATAAGTGAAAAGGCGAGTTGCATCCAAGCCTGATCATCGAATTCGTTCGCCTGTGGCACAAAAGGCACGCTCATACCTTGCCTGCTACTATCATATTGGACCTTCACCAACGCCTCCGACGCATCGAGGTCGTGCGACTGAGGAACCACTTCATCCGAGGCTCTCTTAGCAGCTACTTTGATCATGCCTCTGCACATCGAGGTAAGAGTGGCAGTCGTATAAAGTCGATGACGTAACATTCTTCGCGCGTTCTCGGGATAGGACTCGTAAACCCCTTGGATGAGATTCACTATGGAGGAAAATGGCCCCTGGAGAGCTTCTTTGGGATGAATGCTGTAATAAATGATAGAATCAAACTCAAAAAAGGCCACGTCGCATAGGGAACCGTCGGGATTGGTTTCCAAGAGGCGATAGGCGATATGTTCTGGTCTGGACTTCATATTCGTGGCCCATCTTATCCGATTCGTGGTAGAAATGGGACATGAACGTTTTAATCGTTGGAATGGGCGGATTCTTAGGTTCAGTTACCCGCTATGGGGTCAACCTTTGGGTTCGCGCCTACAGCCCCATGCCGTTTCCTTTGGCGACACTCTTGGTCAACGT
>JBBCAV010000329.1:0-15266 GCA_051382305.1 Bdellovibrionota bacterium FG-2 | reverse complement strand
TCCCCTGACGCCGATTCAGGCACAGATCATCACGCTCCTCGGAGTGCCGCCAGAACAATACTTGCGCGGCGCATAGTCTGGTCGGAAAGCGGGAGTCGCTTTACACTTTTCAACTGCGGAATGTAGGCTGTCCGATTCGGCGGATAGAAACTCTCTTGTAAACTCACCCTGTCGGTTCACTGTAAATTGGACTTCGACTGAACCCGTGATCCTCCTCTTTGCGAGGTCGATAGGATAGTTGGTGCTGGAGTCGATTCTTTTCCAAAGCGCTTGAAAGAAGGGGTAGGATCTATTTTCTTCTGACCATTTTAAGGATCGAGCGATGTCATAGCCGTCCTGGCGGGCTTCACCGCCGCGTCCAGGCTTCTCGATCTTTTTGAAATCGCCATCCCCAAATCGGATTGATTTTTTTGCAATATGTGTGCGACGACTCGCGCGGGCATGAGTCACTTTTTGAGTTTTCTGGTTGTGTGGGCCTGTGTGATCTGCCGTGCCTGTCTCAACAATAAAGGTCTCAACGGATCTTTGTGAATCTTTCGGTTTCAAAGAAGTGTAGCAAAATAGGCTCCCTAGCATAAGGAGGTGAATAAAGAGTGAAAGCGAGAATGAAGTCCTAGACATCGCTTCAATCTATTCTATCTTGTTCAAAGTTCAGAGATGTCCAAAATACCTCAACAACTGTCTACAATAATGGACACCCCCTGTTTTCCAGGGAAAAGTTCTCATGAGTATTTACATGCACTTGCGAATATTGCGATCGCTCCGCCGCTGGCCCCATGCTTGCTCTAAGGGTTCTCAGAAATTACACATTTGATGAGAGGAGTTTTTGTGAGAGAAAACCGTATGAGATCCATCGCGCTGTTTGCTGGCTTATTTTTAATGGTATTTTCGACCATCGCCAGCGCAGTATGGGCGTCTCCGGAAGTACTGACACCGGATCAACTCGTGGTCGAGGCAATCACCTGCTCGGGCAATGAATCTACGAATTGCGAACTCCTAAAAAAGGAACTCCGCTTGATACCCGGTGAAAAACTCAACGAAAAAGAAATCGAGAATGCCAGGATCCGTCTTAATCTGATGGGTTTGTTTAAAGAAATCAATATAACGCTCAAAAAAGGCGGCACGCGCGGTCAAGTGATTGTCGATATTGGGGTCGTCGAGGGGGCACCGTATTATTCTGAACTGACTGCAGGTGCTATCTATGATACCTACGGTTCAGCTAAAGTTTTTAGCGGAACTATCGGCAATCGAAACCTTTTCGGAAATGGCAAAATCTTTCAGGGTGCCTGGACAGCAAGAAACGATAGTACGTTTGGCGGTCTTTGGGCGCCTCTGGGGATCTTGGCTTCAGAGTGGGGAGCTTTTCCTACTTGTCCCTGCGATATCAACGCTTCCTGCATACCAAATATATCGATTTTGACGGAAGAGATCTTAACGATTTTTTTGGGAAAAACGGAGTTTCACTAACCTACGGATGGAACTCGGTTGATGATGCGAATTTTTCAACTCAGGGTTCGACTTTCCAGGCCGGGGTAGGTTTCAATTTCCCCGATATGGACTATTTTTCTTCTGATGTAAGTTACCGCAAATATTGGTCCCTGACTGAAACTTCGACCCTAAACCTAAACCTCGGAAGCTGGAATCCGATTGGGGATGGGATCTTCAGATTGGCTCGATATACGAATATAGATACACTTCCATTTTCTCTGGGTTATGGTTACGATCTAAAACGGCATCATGATTCTGATGCGACCCAAAATGCGAGACTTAATTTTGATCTCGGATTTAAAGCTTTCGGTCTGGGTTATGGCAGCGTTCAAGGTTTTTATTCAGTCATTGCGCCTGGAGCAAGGACGGGTCTCACTCTTGATGTTCCTGTCATTGGAACGGTCAAATTGTTTTTGCTTTATGCGCACGAAATCGCTTCTTGGCAGGGGCAACGATGAGACCGCTCATCGTCCTGGTTGTTTTTTTGTATTCGAGCGTGGTTTGCCTCCGCTGGAACTCTTACTCCATTTCGTGGTGGCGACTCTCTGGGTGTACTTTTATCTAGAATTGAAATTCCAAAGGCCGAGCTTCAAAAGGGCTTAAAAAGCGGCTTTACTACAACCGTCGTGTTCCAGCTCAAACTTACCCATGGAAAGCAGGCGGCGTTTTCAAAGGAATATATTTTTGGGGTTTTCTATGACCTCTGGGATGAGGTATTTCTATCCTCGCTTTCTTCTGGCGCTTCGGGAAAAGAGAGTCGCGTCTTTAGATCTTCCGATGAGGTTCTTGCGTGGCTGGAGTCGATCAAGCTATTTCCGATTGAAAAAATCTCGGTGCTTAATCCGGCGACATCCTACTCGCTTGAAGTTACGGTCCTCTTGGATCCTATTCAAAAAGACCGCGCAGAGGTCATTCGAAAGTGGGTTTCAGAAAATAATGTAAACACCGGAATTAGTCCGGCCCAAGGGAACGGCTCAGGGGCGCCCAACCCGGGACAAGGCCAAATAGGCAGCATGAGTTCTAATCGGATTATGGGCGCTCTTTTTTCAGAGTATCTTAGCGAGGGACTTTCGAGTACAAAATGGAAGACCACGGTTCGCTCTAAAGAGTTTAGGATTACAGCATTGCATGATTAAGAATAAAGTCAGATTTAAACTTTATATTGGAATTTTGATCCTCGCGGTTCTGCCGATGGCAACCGCCTACATCCTCGTGCGTGATGTCGTCGGTCGGTCCCTCAATCTTGGTTTCAATCCGAGTATCTCTCAGTTTCTTGATCGCCATCAAGAACATCTCAAGGAACTGAGGGTTCTGAAGCCCGAAAGACAAAACGACTATCGGCGGGAATTCGAGGAAAGTAGAAGCCTACAGGCGGTTTACTCAGATAACTCGGCCGTCAAAGCCGCACTGAATAGTACGCTGTTCACCTACTTTGCGGGCGGAATCTCGCTCGTCTTTCTGGCGGCCGTGCTTAGCGCATTTTTCCTTAATCGGAGTGTCTCGCGAACTTTTACGCTTACGCTTAAACAATTGTTCGAGCAAAAAGACCGGGTGAAATACTTAGAGGAGATTTCGCAATAGCAACAGGTAGCCCGAAAACTTGCGCATGAGATCAAGGGGCCTTTGACGCCGATTGAAATTTTGGTTTCTGATCTTGTAAAGTCTCACGCTACGAAAGAGGCCGGCGCCTTCGGTGAGCAACTCAAAGAGACCCACAAAATTGTTTCTGAGGAGATCAGTCATCTCCGAAAAATGGTTCATAACTTTTCGAGTTTCTCTAAGCTTCCCGCACCGCAGTTTGAGAATATTGCCCTTCAGCCTTTCATCACATCATATCTCGATGCCTATGGATCTTCATGGCCCAATGTCACGATCACTTTTGATGGATCATCACTGTTGGAGCCCGCAATAGTCGCGCTTGATTGCGGGCTTTTTCGCCAAGTCTTTATGAACCTGATCAATAATGCAACAGAGGCTAATGCAGAAGTTCCAATCGAAATCCGGTTTAGGCTCGCTGAATCCCAAAGCGGGATTCAAATTGAAGTTACAAATTCCGGACGCGTGATTCCTGTGGCGCTTCGTGAGAAGATTTTTCAGCCCTACTTTTCTACTAAATCCGATCATGACCATATGGGCTTGGGCCTGTCGGTGGTGAAGAAGATTGTTATGGATCATGGCGGGCGGATTGCGTGCTGGGATCGTGGAGAGGGTGCAGGATTCGTCATTGAACTCCCGAGAGTCGATCAAACTGCGGGAGGCATCTAGTTTATGGAGATTAATAAGGACGCCATTAAAATCATTGTTGTAGATGACGAAGCCAATATTCGCCGGGAGGTGCAGCTCTCCTTACAAAATGACGGCTACCGTGTTCATCCTTACGAATCGCCGGTTACGGCCTATCAGCAGATTGCCACGCAAGATTATGACCTAGCCATTCTCGATATCAAAATGGATGGAGTTGCTGGGTTGGAGCTTTTTCAGAGGATGGTGGAGAATGGGATACCGACACCCGTGATCTTTATCTCTGGTAACGCTTCTGTCACCGAAGCCATTCAAGCGGTGAAGCTGCGAGCTTTTGATTTTCTCGAAAAACCCTTTACCAGTGAAAAACTCTGCATCACTGTGCAGCGGTGCCTGGAGCATCAAGATTTGAAACGCAAGGTTGAAGTGCTTCAGGCGCAGGACGCGAACGCGGGCCGAACACATTTTGTATGTCAATCCAAAGCAACAGAGAGACTTTTGCAAGAAGTCACTAAAGTCGCTAAATCAAATGCGACGGTTCTCCTTGAGGGCGAGAGCGGTACGGGCAAAGAGCTGCTCGCCAAACTAATTCACGAACAAAGTGAGCGAAAAAATAAGCCTTTCATTAAGGTGAATTGCTCGGCCATCCCCGAAACCCTAATTGAGAGCGAGCTTTTTGGTTTTGAAAAAGGGGCTTTTACGGGTGCGGCTTTTGCAAAACGTGGTTTTTTTGAACAGGCAAATCATGGGACCTTATTTCTTGATGAGATTGGCGACATGTCGCTGGGTGCTCAAGCCAAGGTATTAAGGGCGATTCAAAGTGCCGAGATCCAAAAGTTGGGTTCGGAGCGCGTGATTTCTGTCAACATACGAATAGTGGCTGCAACGAACAAAGATCTCAAGGCGGAGGTAGAGGCCGGGCGGTTTCGCGAGGATTTGTATTATCGAATTAGTGTGGTTCCCCTACATTCGGTCCCGCTTCGTGAGCGGCCAGAGGATATTCCGCTGCTTGTGGTTTGGTTTGCCCAAAGGGCATGCACTCAGAATGGTTTCAAAGAAAAAGTTATTGGCGAAGACGTACTTTCGGAACTCCGCAAGTACTCATGGCCTGGAAACGTTCGCGAGCTTCAGAATCTCGTTGAGCGAATTGTGATTATGAGTGGAGATCAAATTGGGAAAGCAGATCTGCCGGCCTATCTTTTTGATAACGCTGTGCCCGCTGCAAATGACTACGCGGGTTTATCTCTCAAAGACTTCAAGGATCGCAGTGAGCGAGACTATTTGGTATCGGTTCTGAAAATAACTGACGGAAACATTTCAAAAGCCTCTGAAATGCTGCAGATCGAAAGGACCTATCTGCACAAAAAGATTCAGCAGCACGAGATTCAAAAGCGAGAATATTTCGTTTGAAGATGGTGCGGTGTCCCTGCCACAAATCTTGCACACACAAGACGCCAGAAAGAAGGATCCCATTTATGCTGGCGACTCGAATTGATATTACTGAATCCGTCCGTTCCAAAACTGTGCAGATGCTTAACGATCGGCTTGCCGACGGAATTGAGTTGATGCTTCAGACTAAACAAGCGCACTGGAACTTACGGGGCCGGGGATTTTTTCAGCTTCACAAACTATTTGATGAAGTCACGAAAGGAATTTCTGAGCATGTTGATACGATTGCAGAGCGCATCGCGCAACTCGGGGGACATGCCGAAGGGACGGCATGGATCGTTTCGGAACGGTCACAAATTGAAGAGTATCCGAGGGACATTGTTGAGTGTGCGGATCATCTTAATGCGCTCTCCAGTGCGATTGCCGCGTTTGCAAAGTCGTGTCGCGAGTGCATTCTGGTTTGCGAAGATTATGAAGACAGAGTCACAGAAGATATTATTGTGTCAGCTACTCGATCGATGGATAAGTATCTTTGGTTAGTGGAGTCAAATTTGCCGATAAAGGAACCTGTGCGAAAACACGTTTTGAGTGAAGTGAAACGTTAGTTTCCCATTCGCTGTTCGAGTTGTCGAAGCAAGGGTTCTGCGCCGCGGTCGTCTTTGAATTCCAGTGCAATGGAAAGTGCAATGACGTGTGAGCGGGGAAGCTTGTTTTGGTTGAGATTGTCGAAATCAAAAATTCTTTGGGCGCGGGTTACCAATGAGCGATGGGTGGAGGTGTCTGCCTGCGTTTCGACATATCCTGCAAGGGCGTAGAGCCCGGTGAACAAAACGAGTGCGGATAAGATCTGACTTTGAACTCTCATTGGGACCTCCTCTTACTCGGTATAAGAGCAAGAGGGGGGCCAAGTCACGGCAGGATGAGTCTAAGTAAAAGCTGTTACAAAACGCACTGTTACATCGCTAAGGTGGGTATGCGACGAGTCTGGGGTGTCCACCATGTTTACACGTGGAGGGCTAATTACCAAACAATTGGGGCTTTACAACTTCTTAGGTGTCAGTAGAATTCTGTTATGAAGAATAAAAAAGGGTTGATTCGGTTGGGCGTAGTGTCCGTTAGTGTGATGGTTGCTTATACGATTGCAATAGGCGTGATTGGCGGCTGCAGCAAGAAAGCTGACCCTGCCGCCGACGTCGCCGCTTCACCAAGTCCTTCGGTATCGCCTGAAGTAGCGGCGAGCCCTGAGGTTTCACCGACTCCCGTGATTTTTACCTCAGACACTTTTGATAGGAACCCTGGAGCTTCGCCTTCGACACTTCCATCGCCTGCCCTCACAGATTTTGGGCTTGGGGGGATTGCGAAACCTTACGTCATGAGCCCTTCGGCCTCCGTCTGGGGGATTACATCGAATCAAGCGCATGTAATGGCGCCAGTGCCGGGAATCTCTGGGGGGCTCTTCATTGATACGGGCTTTACGACATGTACTCTAATATCGAAGCTTTCCTCGTTGCCTGCGGCTACTGCCCTTGCGGGGTTTGTTGTTCGTGCTGTGAGTTGGGAGAGCCAGCTATTTTTCTTTGCGGACACAGGCAAAGGATTGACTATGCCTGAGCTGGGAAATACTGCTGATCAGGCGACCGGATATAAATTGGTCGATGTCTCTGCGCCCTCAGTGCTCCATATGGAAGATGGAAGAAGCACGTTCGCTGGTGTCACTCCAACTGCCGGTGACGTGATACGACTTGATGTGACTCCGACTCAAATCACTGCAACAGTTACGCAAGCGACAGGATCATCGTATTCTCACATTTATACGAACGGAACTAACGCGACTGCCACGATGATGGGTTTAGCGTCTGGGGACGTGACCGTTATGTATGATTATATGATTATTCAAGACTGCCAGTAGATTGCAATTTGCTGCCCGAATGCAAAGCGCCTGAATTGGCTCTAGGGCATGGCCCTTGCTTTGCGGTCCTCTGCCAAATCAAGCAGAGTGGATGGAACCACCTCCCTTCTTACTAGGAAAGGAGGTGATGCCTATGAAAGATAATAGTCCAACCAACTATTTTGTTCATCGGATCGCACTAGAAAAACTTAAGGCAAAAACCTGGCTACTTATCGTCTTTGCGAGGGGTGTCTCGGTACAGCTTTAACCAAGGACTCTCACGAGGAGAGCTGCTTGATTTGGTTTTCAAAAATTCCTGAAATGTAGTCCGCATCTAGGACAATATGCCGAATATACGCCAATGGTTTGACGGTCGAAACTCTACTTTAAAATCTGATCAAGCCTCGTCAACAGCGATTCTTCGTCTCCACCCGATCCCCCAGGGTAACCTGCGGGTTCGACCATCGTACAGTTGAACCCGGTTTCTTCAAGCAAGGTCTTGATTCCGCCAGCGTGAAGGCCGCCGAACACGATTGCGGCCTCGGGCGTTTCCTTTTTTTTCAATGTCTCGATCACCTTACGATTTCGCTTGTCCAATAACTTTCTAATTCGTTCAATAGTTCTTCGCAGATCGCTTTTCAAAAATTCGACTGCGTCTTCGATCGTGGTCGCAGGTGGGAGTTTGAACGCTTCCATTACGCCGTCGAGGTAGAGTTTAGATTTCACAGGATCCATGCGGTGTTGTACGAGTCGGCCCAAGAATCCAGCCGAACCGCGCGCGTCTGAAAAAGCCAAACTCGTTTCCTTTATCAATACATCGTCATCACCGCAGAGTGTGAGCACACGACTCCCATACTTGACCTCAAGCTTCAGCGGAATATGCGTGGTAATGTCATCGTACTGCGGCAGCATCGCATTTTTTCGAAGTTCGGGAGCGCCCCAGCCATTGAAGACCATGGGCGTCGATTCTAAGATTTCACCTGAACACCCCTCGCCAATGATCATCGGCATTTGCTTGTCTTTAACCCAGTGATCGAGTTGTCGAAAAATCGCGCGCTGATTTTCTTGCTGCGGGAGTTCAATAGCTTTGGCTAAATTATGGGTATCTACGGCTGGCGCGAGGTGCCATTGTTTGAATAGCCAAATGTGACGTTTGCCGGAAACGAATTTGCACTGGTTTACGACCCTACCCAGGGCCGCATCTAGCTTGAGTGTTGATCCAGAGGGTTGAGGTGAAGAGGGTGGGGATACCCGAGGGGGAGTATTCGAAGCTTGGGCGCACACGGAAAATACAAACAACAGTATTGAGAACGTTTTTGTCATAATGTGCATTGTATTCTGACTGGTTCCAGATCGGAACCGTTAACGCAAAACGGCATCAGATTTTCTTCTTATGAGTCGCTTTCACCCGAAACTTCGTTTACCCTTTTCTCTGCATTTCAACTTTTTATCTACACAGGAGTCACGGGTATGAAATACGAAGGCAAAGCCATTCAGTGTTCAATGCTCGACGGAGGCATCGCTGAACTCAAGTTCGACTTGAAAGACGATTCCGTCAATAAGTTCAATACGCTCACGCTTAAAGAATTGCGTGAAGCGGTCGACCAGATCAAGGCCGATAAATCCATCCGCGGGCTCTTAGTCACGAGCGCCAAGGACTGCTTCGTTGTGGGAGCAGATGTGATGGAATTTTTGGATCACTTCAAGAAATCTGAAACTGAACTTGTCGGCTGGCTCAAGTGGGTGGATCAGCTTTTTTCAGACATTGAAGATTTAGATTACCCAACCGTAACCGCCATCAATGGTGTGGCACTCGGTGGCGGGATGGAATTCTCGCTCTCAACGAGTTATCGCGTGATGGCAGCTAATACAAAAATTGGTTTGCCCGAAGTAAAGCTCGGAATTTTCCCGGGCTGGGGGGGGACCGTCAGACTCTCTCGCCTCTCAGGTGCCGACAATGCGATTGAATGGATCTGTGGTGGCGAACAATATGATGCCGAAAGCGCGCTAAAAATTCGCGCAATCGACTCCATCGCTGCTCCTGCGAAACTTCGCGAAGTCGCGATTGATTTATTGAAAACGGCCATGGACGGAAAATTGGATTGGAAAGCACGTCGCACCGAAAAGACGTCTCCACTTAAACTCAATCCGCTTGAATCCACCATGGTGTTCGAAATCGCCAAAGGATTTGTAGGCGCCAAAGCCGGCCCGAATTACCCATCTCCTGTTGCCGCTATTGAAGTCATGCAAAAAGGCGCGGGGAAATCTCGTGACGAAGCTTTAGCTATTGAAGCCGCAACCTTTGCGAAGATCGCAAAGACACCCACGGCGCATTCGCTCGTGAGTATTTTCTTGGCTGATCAATATATCAAGAAGTCTGGCAAGAAATTATCTAAAGCCGGTCGTCCTGTGACCACCGCATCCGTCTTGGGTGCTGGGATCATGGGTGGCGGCGTGGCTTATCAGTCGGCGTCTAAAGGGATTCCGATTTATATGAAGGATATTGCGTCAAAAGCCCTGGATTTAGGATTTAATGAAGCGTCGAAGATCCTTGATAAACAAGTCAAAAAAAAGAAGATGACGCCTGCACAGATGGGTGAAGTCCTCGGTAAAATTCGTTCGACCCTCTCCTACGGCGATTTCGGACACGTGGATTTTGTTGTCGAAGCGGTTGTAGAAAATGAAGGCGTGAAGAAGAAAGTCTTG
The DNA here is from genome assembly GCA_051382305.1 of Bdellovibrionota bacterium FG-2. Taxonomy (GTDB): domain Bacteria; phylum Bdellovibrionota; class UBA1018; order UBA1018; family UBA1018; genus CAIRTR01. The sequence goes on along the minus strand of JBBCAV010000329.1, from coordinate 5,554 downwards.
GCCGAACTCGAAGGCCAGATGAAAGACGACACCATTATCACGAGCAACACTTCGACGATCTCAATCACGCGTCTAGCCGAAGGCTTGAAGCGTCCTGAGAACTTTTGCGGAATGCACTTTTTCAACCCCGTTCACCGCATGCCTTTAGTTGAAGTCATTCGTGGTGCAAAGAGCAGCGAAAAAGCAGTGGCAACGACTGTGGGTTACGCACTTGCCATGGGCAAGACCCCGATCGTGGTCAATGATTGCGCAGGTTTCTTGGTCAATCGCGTGTTGTTCCCCTACTTCGCAGGCTTCATGAAACTCCTAGCCGATGGCGTGGACTTCGTGAAGATCGACAAGGTGATGGAGAAGTTCGGCTGGCCTATGGGTCCTGCCTACTTGCTCGATGTCGTCGGGATCGATACCGCCCATCATGCAGATGCAGTGATGGCCAAAGAGTTCCCTGATCGGATGTCGCAGACCGGCCAAACCGCAATCGAAGTGATGTTTGCAAACAATCGCTTTGGTCAGAAAAACGGCAAGGGTTTTTATTCGTACACGCCTGATAAAAAGGGCCGTCCGAAAAAAGAAGCTGATCCAGCCGTTTACACGATGCTTAAACCTCTCGTTCAAAAAGATCTGGGCGCAACGATTACGGATCAAGAGATCATTGATCGTATCATGCTCCCGATGATCTTCGAGTGCTCACGTTGCTTGGAAGATAAGATCGTCGAGTCGCCCGTCGAAGTCGATTTGGGCTTGGTTTATGGCTTGGGTTTCCCTCCGTTCCGAGGAGGGGCTATGCGGTACGCGGATGCGGTGACGGCTAAAGTGATTTGCCAGACGGCGGAGAAGTACACCTCTCTTGGCAAACTCTATGAACCCACGGCGCAAATTCGTACCCAGGCTCAAACCGGCAAAGGTTTTTACTAAGTAATTAAGAAATAGGAGAAACGATCAATGAAAGACGTAGTCATAATTGATGCTGTGAGAACGCCGATGGGCCGCTCAAAAGGCGGAATATTCCGCAATGTTCGCGCGGAAAACCTCTCGGCTTCCATGATTAATGCGCTCTTAGAGCGAAACCCGAAAGTGGATCCCGGCGAAGTCGAAGACGTGATCTGGGGCTGTGTTCAGCAGACGATGGAACAAGGCTTCAACATTGCGCGCTTTGCTTCGTTGATGACCCCAATTCCGCACACGGCCAGTGCCCAGACCATCAATCGTCTGTGTGGCTCTTCGATGAGTGCGCTTCACACCGCCGCCATGTCGATCATGACCGGCAACGGAGATGTTTTCATGGTGGGCGGCGTGGAACATATGGGCCATGTGCCCATGACCACCGGAATTGACCCCAATCCAGCTGCCAGCAAGTATTTTGCAAAAGCTTCGGGAATGATGGGAATCACCGCTGAGCTTTTGGCCAAAATGCATGGGATCACTCGCAAGTCGCAGGACGAGTTTGCGTATCGCTCCCACAAGAACGCCGCAGCGGCCACCGCAGAGGGGCGTTTCAAAAACGAAATCGTACCTTTAGAGGGGCACGATGAAGACGGCCGTCTGAAAGTGTTTGATTATGATGAAGTCATTCGAGGTGACGTAAGCCTCGAAGCCCTTTCTCAACTCAAGCCAGCGTTTGATCCCAAGAATGGGATGGTCACGGCAGGAAATTCCTCCGCCATCTCTGACGGGGCCTCGGGCCTTCTCGTGATGTCAGCGGACCGTGCAAAGGCACTAGGCTTGCAGCCACTAGCGAAGATTCGCGCAATGGCAACCGCCGGCGTGGATCCTTCGATCATGGGCTATGGTCCCGTGCCTGCGGTTCAAAAAGCGCTCAAACGCGCGGGAATGAAGATCGAAGACATCGATCTTTGGGAGCTTAATGAAGCGTTTTCCGCTCAATCGTTGCCGGTGATGAAGGATTTGAAACTTCTGGATCACATGGAAGCGAAGGTCAACCTCAACGGCGGCGCTATAGCCTTGGGCCATCCGCTGGGTTGCTCCGGCGCACGTATCAGCGGCACTTTGTTGCATTTGATGAAGGCAAAGGGCGCTCGTACGGGTGTTGCGACGATGTGCATTGGCATGGGCCAAGGCATCGCGACCGTGTTTGAGCGCGTTTAAAGCGTTTCGCTAGTTTAGTCGTTTTGCAGAATTGGTTCCGGCGTCTCTCTTGAGTGGGGGGCGCCGGTTTTTTATTGCGTGCTCGCGGAGTACGGAGTGTCCGCGAGTTTCCGCAATGAGGAAGCCGGAGGCGTTAAGGGGGAGGGGTTGAGGCTTCCAGCTTCCCTCTTTGGGAAACTCGAGAAATACGGCTCTAGTTTCTATTACCTATCCCGGTATCAACCCGACCCTAAGGCCCCCATTTGGCCCCGTCTCATTGCGTCAGCTCGCCTATATTCGATTTGACGCAGGCACACCTATTGCTGATACCGGCCAAAAGAATTCCATAAACCCCCAAGAGTCCCCAGAAGGAGTACCGATCGTGAAACGCATATTTTTATCTCTGATCATTAGTTCGCTATTTGGAGTTTTCCCAGCACAGGCCTTCTTTGATGAGGTCCCCATGGAGGATGCCCCCCTGATTGAAGTGGGTGTCGGTGCCGCAGCTATAGGGGGCGATGCTCCTGTTGAAGCACTCCTGAAAGTCGAATTTCCGGGTCTGGTTCCGTTCGGCGGTTCGTTGGTTTGAGCTCGTTTCAAAGGCGCAACCAGTTTTCTCGATGGAGGCCATTTCGCTGATGACGTCGACATTCACTTCGAAACTCTTGCAGAGGGGGTCGTGAATCAAAACGGTGGAGCGTTTTTTACCCTGGGTGGCTTGGATATTCCGCGCAATATTCCGATGGGAAATAACCTGATGATGCGAGTGACTGTTTTGGGAGTTCTTGGAAACTTCAGTAAAGATGTTTTTCAAAATTTCAAATTCTTCCTAAACGGGTCGATTGATATGATGGCTATCGGGTTTCACAAAGTCGCTAACGAAATCAAATCGGGCGTCGGCATGGGCGGTCAGTTTGAGGTCGGCGCGGTAATCGCAAAATATTTCCGAATCGTCTTCGGCGAGAAGTTGGATATGGTGGAATCAGTGGATAGCAGTCGCTACGTCGATACGACTTGCGATAGTGTTTATGTCGATAGTTATATCGACGAATATGGTTATGAAGAAGGTGGATATTGGACAGAGTCCTGCACGGATAATTATAAGACCGTGACGGGAGATCTGTCATTTCAATCCAAGACCTATTTAGATCTCACCTACGATATTTCAAAAAACTTCGCGGTTTTTGCCTCACCGAACTTTGTCGTCTATATGCGAGATACAACGCGTGAGGAAGTCACTTTTACGGACAAGTCCCTTGCTTTCCAAGTTCTGTTCGGTGTTTCCGGGAAGTGGTAGGCGGGCAATTCACGGTCGTTCATTCATGACGAATCGATATCCCATCCCATACACGGGTTCGACCGCACAGCTTCCACCGAGGAGCTTTTTGCGAAGGTGACTTACATGTGTGTCGACGACGCGATCCGAAACGTGGATTTCGTGTCCCCACACGGCAGCCAAAACTTGTTCACGACTGATAACCTGATCGACGCGCTTACAAAAAAAGAGCAAAAGGCGAAACTCAACGGGGGTGAGATCCATGCTGACGTCTTTGTTTCCTGTTTTCATCGTTGCTCGTTGTGAACGCAAATCTACGGTGAGGCCACCCAATGTAATTACGGTCTCCTTTTGGCGAGACTCTTCGGTCCTTCGAAGATGCGATTCGACCCGTGCCTTGAGCTCCAGAGGTTCAAAAGGCTTGGTGATATAATCATCGGCTCCCATAGAGAAGCCTAAAACTTTATCGGTGACGTCCGTTTTTGAAGTCAGAAATACCACGGGGACACGTTCTGCCGTGAATTCATCCAGCTTAGAAAAAAACTCAAAACCATCGCCATCCGGAAGAGTCACATCCAAAAGCATCAAATCGAAATGTGTTCCTTTTAAACGGGTTTTTGCATCTGCAAGGGAACCTGCTAGGACAATTGTGTGCTCTCTGAGAGTTCCTTGAACCGTTTTCTGAATGTCCAGCGCATCTTCAACGACTAGAATCTGAGCCATTTTGAGCCTTCTCCCTAATTATTCCAAAACCGACTTGGATCTCCCCCAATAAACTTAGCGCCTCTTGAACGTCCCCACTCTGAAAGTGCTCAAGTTTATCGCAAGCCAAAGAGATCGCCTTTGCTCCGATATTTCCAAAACTGCCCTTCAAAGTGTGCGCAATGCGCGCAGCCCCCAAAAAGTCTTTTCCAACCAGGAGTGTTTCTAATATTTCCAGCTTAGCAGGAGTTTCAGAAATAAACACCTTTAGGATTTCTTGGGCGGAATCCTCGCCCATGACTTCTGTGAATGATTTTATGCGTAGCAATACAGACTCGAGGATGTCCTGCGTAGCATTTTCCTTTGTGTATTTGTGAATGATGCGTTGCAAATCGTCCTTTTGAAAGGGTTTTGGCAAATAATCAGTCATGCCGGCCGCGAGGCATTTTTCACGCTCTCCCGCGATGACATGGGCAGTGAGCGCAACAATGGGAACACGCTCCCAGCCCCGGCCCAAAGCTCGCAGCTGCCGTGTCGCTTCATACCCGTCCATCAAAGGCAACTGACAATCCATGAAGACGAGATCAAATTCGCAAAAGCGTCCCTCAAGCTGTGCTCTTTTGAGTGCTTGAATGCCATCCGCGGCCACTTCGACATAACAACCTAGCTTCTCCAGAATGCGCGCAATGACCATTTGGTTGACCGCGTTGTCCTCTACCGCTAGCACTTGAATATTTCTGGCTCCGGCTTCATGAGGCATAGTTTGTCCGTTATACCTTCAGAAGCCCTGGCGGGGGCTTTTATTTGACTTTTCTGGTTTTAGAGACAATGTCCCGAATGCTTTTTGAACTTTCATGTCCTCGCGATGAGCCCGTTCTTGACGGCGAACTTCCTTAGGGAAGTTCTTCATCGCTTCTTTGATCTCTAGGAGCTTAGCTTTGTTTTTTTTTTCGTTCATGGAATCTGACCCTTTAAAAAGGATTCTGTGAAATCATTTTGATTTTCGACAGGAAGTTTTTCGAAATCGGTCTTATTTTGAAGGGGTTTAGGCTAATGGGAGCCTCTTTGATTATATAAAATGGTGCCCGGGACTGGACTCGAACCAGCATGCTTTTGGCGCTCGCCCCTGAAACGAGTGTGTCTACCAATTCCACCACCCGGGCACATCCGGCAATATACCTGACTCAGGGGCCTTTGTGTAGCTAGAAACTATAGGTCACGCCAAGTGAGGCCTCAGAGGTGTTTCCATCCACAACGGTGAAGTTCAAATCTTGCCCATTGGGTTTTAACAGGCTTCCCTTGGTGTCCAGGCCGGCATAGATGTTTAGGTTTGAGAGAATATCAAAGGCGACGGAACCGCCTACGGAAAAAGAATCGGTTTCAATGCCTGCATAGTTCCAACTCGCCTTTCGTCCCACCATCACGCCCAAATGCAACGGATCCAAGGGAGTGTATGAGATTCCGGGTCTCAGCAAAAGATACCTGGACGCG
>JBBCAV010000328.1:0-14189 GCA_051382305.1 Bdellovibrionota bacterium FG-2 | reverse complement strand
CTGAAACCAAATAAGCTCGCGGGAGGTTCAGCATCAAGGCAATGATCGAGAAAATAGTTCGGACCGAAGATCTCTTCGGGGAACTTAGACAAGACATCATCCAAAATGCCTTCGCGAAATTCGGAGGCAAAATTCTGGGGTTCGTATGAAGTTACAAGATTGGTCGCAACACGCCCCGGCCACGAGACAACTAGGCGAGCAAGCTTCACCCCTTCGCCGCGACGATTACCAAAGTCTTGATCAAAAAAGAGCTCAATTGGGCGGCCATTTGGCTTGTAATGCTTCAAGAACTGCTCTGGGGAGTCGAACACCAATAAGAGCAGTCCGTTTTTGTGAAAGAAGTGTTGCCACAGCTTTCGAATCCGAAGCTCCTCTTCAACTAGGATCGCCATCACCGGAATCGATTTGTCTTTTAGGGAGTTCATATCAGAGCCCCCTCGGGAAATAGGCGCGCGCACGTCCCTCTTCTAAGGTCGAGAAATAGGATACAGGCAGTGTGAGTATCCTCTCGCCGTTGATGTCCAAGGCGATATCGCGAACAGCGCGCTTGGGCCGCGCCACCATTCTTCTGCCCGTCTTGTGTAGGGAAAAACCCTCATTTGTACTAACCAGATTGCCCAACCAACTCTTTAGCGTCTTAATCATATAGATCCCCTTTTCTGTTCCGTCTTCGGAACAATTTGTTATTGGGGACCACTAAAGCAATGTCGGTGCCAGAGCTTGGTTACACGTAAGTTGTTGAAATATTACGATTCAGGAAAATCTCGGCGGAGAGCATGTTCCACTTTCGGAACATGAATGTTTCAAAAATGGAAAAGAAGGTTCTAGGTCTGGGAGAAAACCTAAGCCACCTTTCGTTGCCCTATTGATTTTGTCGCTTGAGGATCCTATAGTTTGTTATGAAGAAATATTCCATTTTCGCAGGACTTGGGTTGATATTCCTGATGGGACAGGCCGCATTTGCTGAGGAAGCAGAGCTTAAAGCAGCTGCTGAGACTGTTTGCAAAGGTTTTGCGTTTAGGGGGCTGCTTGAGCAAATCAGAATCAACACCGCTAAAGAAGCGGCCAAAAGTTCAGGACAAAAAATGAACGCCTTCCCGAAGGAGTTGGAAGAAAAGGCGACCCTAATCCTTAACGAAAAAATGGAAGCGCGATCCTCTTCGGATTCGTTCAGCGACTACCAATTGAAACGAAAAAGCAAACTTGCACATCTCACCGATGAAGCAGCACTCGTAGCGGTGCACTTTATGGAAGAGTGTCTCAAAATTACCTTACCAGGAATAAAGGAATGCTCAAAATACCTCGACAATGACCCTGAAAACACTAAATGCATAGACTTCCACAACAGCAAGGTCAAGCCAGCCTTAGAAAAATTCTTAGGCCCTGGTAGCAAGAAATAATCCTTCGCATAATTGTATGACCCAAAATCCGTCCCCTCCATTCGAACCTGAAGATCTCATTGGAACGTGGCATTTGAAGGCTCATTCGCTTTACCCTGAAACTTTCAGTGGAATACTACTTTATCTCCCAGATCTCTCTATGTCCGTGATCATTCAAGGTCAGGCACTTATCGACAATGAGTTACGCGATCACACGATTGCCTATGCCGGTACGTTTAGTATTGATGGCCCGTTTGTTTGCCATCAGGTGGAGGTTTCTAATTTGGCAAAGAGATTGGGAACCACTCAGAGGCGTTCTATTACCCTCAAAGGTCGGGAGCTTATTTTAAGTGAAACGAGTGACCTAAATCAAGGGCTGCGAGTCGTCTGGGAACGAAAGGGATCAACCAGCCCAAACAAATTACGCACCGCGCCCTACTCTTGGGTTGCGGAGCGACGTCTCTTGGTGGATAAAGGGCGCCAACGGGGGAATTTATGACCGAAGCCAAAATCATCAAACGCTATCAGAACCGCAAGCTCTACGACACCGAAGAGTCCGTCTACGTCACCCTCGACGAGATCGACAAGACGCTCAAAGCGGGGCGAGATGTTCGGGTTATTGATAACAAAACGAAGAATGACATTACGGCGACGACTTTAACTCAACTCATGTATGAAAAAGAGCGTAACGGTCGCACTCAACCCTCGGTAGAACTCCTGAAGGAAATCATTCGTCACGGTGATGGGACTTACTCCGGCTATATTCAAGCCAAGATGGCCAGTGAGCTTGCGAAATTCGACCACGAAAACAATGCAAAGCCGCTTCATCCTAAGATGAATCAGTAATCACGCATCAGGAGCTGGGGAGTGCCACTTTAATAGGAATTAAGGCAGCCAGCGCTTTTGGCAGAAACCTGATTCCAAGTTTTTCGCATCGCTCGCTTATCAGAGGAGCGTCGCCATGAGTGGCCGTACTGGTGTGGCTCGTCACTAGGATGCTTTTTTTCGCAATGTCGAGCATTTGAATGACATCGATTCCGGAATGTTTGCTTCCCCGCATTTCATAATCGCAAAGATAGAGTGCGTCCCCTTCTGGACCCAAGGTTTTTCGATACCAGGCAAGGATTTCCTCAGGGCTGTGAAAATGCAAAAGGTCAATTTTATGATTAGCTGTCAAAAGGTCGCGAAACCTCTCGTTCCAAACGTCGTGAATGGTGGGGTCATCATCTAAAACGACAATCGTCATTTGGGCGTTGATCAAAAGTAGTTCAGGAAACCATTTAGGAATCTCTGTTGAGTCAAGCTTTGGAAGGCGAAGCTTGGTTCTCGTAAAACGCGCTTCTTGAGAGGACTCAATCAAAAATTCGCCATCCCATGACTCAACACTTGTTTTGGCATGATACAGTCCGAGACCCGACCCACCATTTTTGCCAAAGGTGTTGCCCTTGGTGCCGAGCAAGGGAATCAATTCGGGTGGAATCCCTTTGCCATTGTCCGAAATCTCCAGCTCTATTTTGGCCTCGCTTATGGGCGATGGTTTAAGAGTAATTTGCACCCTCCCCACCCCAGACATCGCTTCAACTGCATTATTGATGAGATTGGAGAGAAGACGTGAAAATTCGGTGGGCTGGATTTTCGCAAAAAGCCCATATCCGCTTGACAGATCGGTAAGGATCTCTAGCTTTCCGTCTTCAATTTGTTTAGAAAATTGCGCGCGCTTTTCTGAGGCAATCAAGTCGATGAGGGTACATAAAAGTGTTGGAGATGCGGTTTCATTTGATGTGGGAGAAGTAGGTTTGGTTGTTAAATCGGGTGTGGATGGCAATGGTTCCAAGTCTGTTGCGCCGACGCTGAGACTGCGATTTTGAGACAGCAGGTTGTTGGCGATGTCGCGAATACGTCCTACCGCCGTTCGCACCATGGTGCGGCTTTGCTCGTCTAGGACGCCATGGGCTTGCACTTTTTCAATGACCACGTTGAGACTGGTAAGTGGTGAGCGAATATCATGTGCGACTTGGGAGGCAAGATTCGAGAGTGAGACTTGCAAATCCATTTTTGACTTCTGTGTAATATAAAGTTGAATCAGGTTTTTCACCTTCTTTTCAAATTCACCTGAATCCTTTGATAACTCTAATTGAGGTTCGGAACCTTTTGAGAAGTCGCTTCGAATATAGTGTTCCATCATCCCCAAAAACCGACTGAAAAAATCGCGCTGTGAATTCTGAACAAGTTTCAAGTATCGCCGTTGGAGCAAAATCATTGATCCTGCGGCCAGCACAATGAGCACATTCACCAAAAATAAGACTTCAAAAAAAACTTTACGGTCAGGGGTATAGCAAACAGAAGCTTTTGGAATAATGCGGTCGGAGTCAAAATACATCGGAACCGCCCTCATTCCTCGTGCGCAGGTCAGGTCTTTTGATCTGCTCGCGTCTACAATCTGAAAACTCTCAATGAATGTAGGTTTCAGTGCGGTCATCGCTTCTTTAGCGACGTTAAAATCTCCCGAAAGAATGTGGCGCCTGGTCATGACCTCAACTTGGCGATCCATTCCCCGTAAATGAATTTTTTGTCCGACAAGCATAGCCCCGTTTCCCAATAAGAATAAGGCAACTGAGGAAACGTAAATGGGGTTCAATTCACGAATCTTCATGGGAGTGGGTGCGGTTTCATGCAGAGTCCCTGCGACCCTTGGGAACTGAATTGTTCAATTCTTGATTGATTAATCACAAGTTTATCTCCGTAGTTTGGCTTTTGGACAAAATCACAATCGACAAGAAATGGAAAAAAAGTATCCGCGACGATGGCGAATTGTCGAGCGGGGTAAAGATACAAAGGTCCCATTCGAGTCATCTGCTTAATCAGATCTTTTGTCTTGTGAGAAGTTTTGTGCCAACTTTTTTTGTCGACTATCGTGGGCCGAGTGCCATCAGACATAAAGACCGACAAGTCTCCAAGTCTATTCGGATCAAGGTAGTAATAGAATCGGCCCATGGGCTCTGAAATTTCAGACTTTACCTGCCGAGCAATACCTCCAAGGTTGGCGCAGTGGTTGTTGAACCGAACAAGTTCGCCCACCGCTTTATCAAACGCGATCTCTATGGAGCCAGCAGCGCTAATCCCGTGGCAAAAAGAGGTGCTATCGTTGCGAAATTGCCGATCATATGAAGAAACTAGGACTACAGGAACTCCGCACAGCCCCTTAAGGAGAAAAGCGGAAAACTCAAGGCCCAGCTCGCTCATTCGTGCTTGAACTTGATCGAAAACCCGATGTTCACGAAGTACGATGGGTATCGGCCTTATTTGGGTAAGCCAATGGCACATATACGCGTCTCGTTCAATCAGTTCGAAAATCGCATTTTCCAGGGAGAGCTTTGGATCGGTATGGATCGCCATGCCGGAAGTGTTTTCTGGGTGATAAGACCGATGGCAAGTTTTACCGGTCTTTAGGTCAATGCAATGCCTCAACCCTCTTTCTGCACTCAGTTTAAAACAAAGTCTCTCCAAGAGTTCGACAAGCGCAATATATTTTGATTCTTCTTTTTCCGCTCGCTCGCCTGAACCTAAGAGTAAACGTTGGTTTTCAGGAAACCTCGCAGGCAATCGAAGTTCAGCAGAAACTGTTGTCTGCTCTGCGAAAAATGGATTTGTGTTCTTTATCGAAAACGCACCAAACTCTGCATCAAAATCTCTAGAAAGATGGGCAAAAAAATCTGCGAGCTTGATTCTGCTTTGGTTGGGAAAAATCCGGTTACCAATGAACGATGAAAAATCCCAAGCTCCTAAAACATGGGACGCAACCCTCAGGTACTCTTGCTCGTCTATGAGCTTCGAACTTACGGCTTCCAGGAGAGATTCCATAGTTCCGTGTCGTAGATGTAGTCATGGTGGTTTTGAAAAAACAGATCACTTCGATGAAAAGTCGGCCATTTGTAGACAGAAACGGGCAAAATGTACCCTTGGCGAAGAATGGATTTCGAGAGTTCGCGATAATAATTTCGCCGCTCATTTGGATCTCCCGTTGCTTCACTTTTTTCCAAAAGGCTTTGAAGGTCGAGAGCAGGAAACCTGTAGAACTTAAGAAGAGGCTGAAAGTGATAGGAAAGAAGAATGTTGGTCGCCTTCTCGCCCATCCCGGTGATCATCACGGTCGCATCATAGTCATCGCTTTCGATTCGCTGGCGGGCGCTTTGATCGGTGGCCATTAGAAACTCGGTATCAAGGTGCGCAGCGATTTTTATCTGGTTTTTAAGAAGGTCGGCATATTCCATTCCAAAAACCTCCGGGTAAAGTACTCTGATTTTGCTTTGATTCGGCGGTTGGCTTAGGGTTGAGAGTTCCCCCTGAATGGCTTTGATGTCTGTTGCGTCCAAAAAACCCACATGATCATCAGTCAAAAACTGATCGGCGGGGAGAAAGATCGATCCTTCTTTGTAGGGAATTAACATAGCTTCCCTGAGTTTTTGAGCTAACCAAAGTCTCTGGGGCTTGTCGCGAAAAAGGTCCCGCCTTGGATTCAAAATGAGATAGAGCAGCGCTTTGGAGTTGCTGAGGGTCACCTCAAAGCGATGGGAGTCTAAAAGGCTTCCAAATTCTCGACTCAGAACCGCGCCATATTCGAGTACTTGGATTTCATCGGCGTAAAGTGCTTTGAGAGCATTTTCCGGTGTTGAATACTGTTTAACCGTAATACAAGCAGAGGCGTCCCCTTTTTTTTCATAAAAATAGGGGTTCGCTTTGAGTGTGAGCTCAGTGGCGGTTTGTTTTTCCAGAAAATAGGCGCCGCTCGTTACTTTGAATGTGATTTTTCCAGCAGGTAGGGCGGCATCACTTTCTCTTAATACGCCAAGCTCAAGGAACCCAAGCCAATACAAAAAATCGGGCTCGGGGCTTGCCAGACGAATTCTGATTTGATTGGCGGATAGGGTTTCAATTCCTGGGATTGTCTCCGTAATCTTGTTTAGCTGATCTGCACCAAGAATTTTGCCTCTTAAGGAAATATGCACCCCTTCTAAGAGGATAAGGCGTTTTAAGGTGGCGACAATATCTTCAACGCGAATGGATGTGCCATCTGAAAAACGCGCGTTAGGATTTAGGAACAGATCAAAAACCTTTTTGTCTTGATCTACACTCCAACGGTTGATGATGGCAGAATAGACTTCGTTACTTGGCCCTATCGACAGTAGTTTTCCAAGCAGGGAATTAACGACAAAGACTTTGTCCGTGTTTGAGAGCGCGCTGGGGTCGTAAGTGGGGTGGATCTGAGGGATCCCGACAGCGATACAAGAGGGGCGAGTTGGTGGGTTGGACTTAAGGTTAATCAATTGAGATCTCCTTGTAATTCCCAAGAAAAGTACTGAAGTCGCGACACCCATGAAAAGGAGGGCGCCCACGATGCGTTTTTTATGTTTCGACACTTGCCAATTATAGAGCTTGTGTCAGTGCCAAAGCAATGATATACGCGTTGCGTTATCTTTGGGTATCAAAAAATGGAGGGTGTTTTGTGAAGAAAAGAATTTTGGTTTTATTGGCGGCAGCTTTTTCATTAAGTTCCGGGGCAATAGCACGCGCCGACGACTTATCGGCTGCAAAAACTAGGAAAATCGAATTAGACAAAAGCCTGGATTCTGAGGGAAATGACCTAAGAAACTCATTTGAAAAAATTCAGATCCAAGAGCTTGATCTCAAACATATGACTCTGGAAGAGATTTTTTACAAGACTCAACCCGTAACTGAAAAGTGGGGAAGCTAGGCGAAACCAATGCCAACTGATGGGAAATACCCACAACCTGTTGTAGGCTATTCCCATCAATTCCTTCGACCCTCCAGCTCCAGAAAAAAGACCGCCCTTCAGCGGAATTAGAATTCCCCTTTTAAATTAGCCCACTACGACAACCTCCCCCACCCGCGGCCAAGAATGCCGCAACTGGCCCATCACTTGCTCTTGTGCTCTGGCAATACGAGCAGAAGTGAAGGAGCTTACAGATGAAGGGCCGAAATCAAATCAAACAAGACCTCAGAATTCTACTCTTGGAGGATGACGGATGTTTTCGTGAACAGGTCGTCACCCTTTTGGGAGTCTACAATGACATCGCACAGGCTGCGACAATCGCGCAGGCTCGCACCCTGCTTTCGCGAACGACATTCGACATTGTTCTGCTCGACAAAAATCTCCCCGATGGAAACGGCTTAGATCTGATTCCAGAAATCAAAGCTGCGACACCCCAAACTGTCGTGATCATCTTGACCGCCGACAGCAACTTGACTCTCGTCCACAAATGTCTCGCCGCTGGCGCAAGTGATTATCTCCACAAGGGTGAAAACATCGTGCCCGATCTCCTTGTGCGTATTCCAATGGCATTGAGTCGCGCTTCAATTGAGCGCAAGTCAGAGCAACTCATCGCGCGATTTAAACAAGCCTTTCAATATGAGATTATAGGTCGCTCCCCCGCCATGGCGGAACTTCGTGCCACTGTGCAAAGCCTCAAAGGATCGCTGACACCTGTACTGATTTCTGGCGAAACTGGAACAGGCAAAGAGCTCATCGCGCGTCGCTTGCACGCTGTTGAAGATGATCCTTCGCGCCCCTTCCATGGCCTTAACTGTGCTGCCCTTCCCGAGAATCTAGTTGAAAGTGAACTCTTCGGACATGTCCGTGGCGCATTTTCAGGGGCCACTCAAGATCAGGTTGGAAAATTTGTCCTCGCTGATGGAGGGGACTTATTTTTGGATGAAATTAGTGACCTCCCGTTGAACGCGCAAAGCAAACTCCTTCGCGTTCTTCAATGCGGAGAAGTCACGCCACTTGGCAGCACTAAAACGATTCAGGTAAATGTGCGAATAATTGCGGCAGCAAACAAATCCCTTACGACGCTCGTCTCTCAGGGCAAATTTCGCGATGACCTATATTACCGCTTAAACGTCTACGAAATCGATACGGTCCCTCTTCGAAAACACATCGAAGACATCCCAGATCTTGTGCAATTCCTCCTGGCCAGCATGGACAAGGGCAATTATTCATTAACTGACAGCGCGCTTAGTTTCATTACCAAACAGCCGTGGCCTGGCAATGTACGCGACCTAAGAAACACACTTGAAAGAGCGACGATTTTAACTGGGCGCCGTAGTTCCACCCTCATTGAGCGACGCGATGTCGAAACCAGGGGCAATAATGTCCTGGCCTCCGGCAAAGGAGCCTTAGGAATCCCCGCCGCAATTGATGAAGTTAATCCAGCCGCTTTCAAAAAGTTTTTGGTAAACTGCGAACGCAACTATCTGCTCGCTGTCCTAAATCTTTTTGATAACAACCTAGGATTGACTGCGACAAGCCTAGGAATCGGTCGCACCACCTTGTTCCGAAAAATGATGGAGCTTGGACTACACAAAAAATCACAAACCTATGGCAACACCTCGCCTGGACTAACTACTCAAACGGCGACTCAGCCTGAATCCGCTTTCGAGTCCGAGGAGTGTTTATGAAACTCCCCTCTCCCAAGCACACCACATTCAATCGCATTCTTGAGCTCTACCATTCGGGCCACAGGCAAGAGCACCCCTGCACCTGCGGCCCCGCCTCAATCTCACTTGTTGCACAAGCGCTAGGCTGCGAAAAGAAACCTGAAAGCGCTTGGCTTGCACCCGAACTCTCACGCTGGGTTCCCGTCGAACAATTTACTACCAAACGCGGGATGGCATTACATGAAGCCCATTTCACTACCGAAATGGTCTACTCCCATGAACTTGAAGTTCAACTTCGCCGAGCGTTTCCTGAGAATATTGCGCTCTTTAAGTCAGACCTCGAAGAGGCCGCCTCTCGCGAGGACCTTGGACTTGTCATGAACTTCACTCAGGATCATGCCCTCTCTCAGCCATTGCAGGGACAAGGCTCCCCCCATTTCTCACCGATCTCAGGGTATGATTCGGAAGCCGGAGAAATCCTTATTTGCGATGTCGACTTTGAAGTCCCCGCCCCCTATTGGATTTCGATTGAACGGGCCTTCGAGAGTATGGCTTTTATCAATCCCGCATTTAAAATGCCGCGCGGATGGCTCAGAATTCGGAAACGAAAATGATTACCTCAAAAACTTTTCTAAAACTTCCTGCCTTTATCTCTCTGGCAATCCTAAATTGCCTCATTCCCTTTTTCTATAATTGGGCCGCGACACGTTACGGACTGTCGGTGACTGTCACAGGTATGGCTTCGGCCATTCACGAGTTCATTACCTCAATGCTCTCCTTCTATTTGTTACGCGCGGCTTTTTCCGGGCATATTCCAGGGCAAGACACCAAGTCCCGCTGGACGCAAAGCCTACAGTGGTCTCTCCTCTTTGTGGGAGTCGCCGATCTTGCCTATGGGATAACTGCCTACATCTTACGGCTTCCACCCCCAAGGGGCCTGGTTCCGTTATTTCATGAACTGCCTTATGCGGCGTTTGCCCTCTTATCGGGCTACGCAGTTGTCTTGAGAGCGACCGATCAACTTGAAGCAAAATCTCGCAAGTGGGTCGTTTTGGCGATTGCACTCATCGCGGGGCTTTACTTTGTTTGCTCCTATGAGCTCATTCTATTACCGTTTTTCAAAGATCCACAAAGAAGGCCGATCCTCATTTACACAACCGCGATCCTCTATGCGCTTGGGCAAGCCGTTATGGTTGGCGGCATCCTCATCGCAAGCGTTAGGACTTTGGGGTTCACGGAGTTTCTACTTTGGTTTTTCTTCACGGGGGTCGCTGCAAGCGATTTCGTGCTGAGATACCAAGACATTGGCGGCCCAATATCTGGCCTTTCGGTATTTGAGTATGGCTAGGAGTTTTCTTTCGCCGCGATCACCGCGGTCGCACTCATGGAGTCCTCGCGAAGCCCTGAACAGCGCCGCCTTGTGCAAGCACCGGCGCCTATTCATAGTTTGCGCGTTATCACTGCCACGATAACCCTTTGCTCACTCCTCGCATTTGCAATTGGTACGTCTTGGCTCCTATCGTTTCTAAAAGTTGCGACCGTTCAAAACGCTGGGGCATATGTCCTTACGTTCGCGGTAATTTGGGCAATTGCCAATGTATTTTCAATTGCCCTTTGCCAAAGCCTAAGGCGCATTCACACGCAGATGGTAAAATACACCTCGATTGAACTTGGAGCGCGTCCCGCTCTTCAGGGGACAATGGCATGGGAAATTTTGGAGATCGTTGCACTTCTCACCCAAAAGAACCAAGAACTATATGAGGAGCGCAACCTCGCCGTCCAAGAAACTCAGCGCTTGAGAACCGAATCTGCCGTTTATGCCCTCGTACATAGAATCATGCACGATCTAAAAGCCCCACTTGCCTCCGTGATTATCATGCTCAATACGGACTTAGAAACTCTGCCCGCTGCAAACAAGGACAGGATAAGGCAGGTCGTCGGCCGCCTTCGCGCCATGATCGATCTCCGTCTTAAAAAGTACACAGAAGATGCTATCGCAAAAGCAAAAGAGCCAGAAACCAAGACTCCCTCACCCGAGGTTGCGACTGTCGGAGGTGCTTTGCAATTTATCTTTGAAGAAGAAGAAGCAAAAGCACGGGCTCGTGGCGTCACGATTGTTTGCGATGTCCCGAAACCTGCGTTGCGGGCTTTTGCAGCCCTAAGCTTCTCGGACTTGTGTAGAATATTCTCAAACCTTCTGACCAACGCTATCGACGCATCAGAGGCCGGAGCCAAAAGAGTCTATCTCACCGCAAAAGTTCAAAACAGAATCTGTGAAATCGTCATTCGAGATTCTGGGCTTGGATTTTCCAAAGAGGTACTAACCAAAGTCATGGCGTCTGAAGAAATGACTACCAAGCCAGGCGGGACAGGACTAGGACTTCAGACCGTCCGTGCACTGGTTGCGCAGGCAAAGGGTGACTTGGATATTCAAAAGCTGACAAATGGCACAACAATTCGAATTCATCTTCCCCTCGTCGATACCCCCCTGTGGTTTTTCGATATCACAAGGACTCACGCCCAAACCGTCATTGCACTCGACGATGATTTGACGATGGGAGAAAAATTGAAATCGGCGTTTCCAAACCACTCGGTTCAAGTTTTTGATACAGAAGAAGCCTTCTTAACCGGACTTCGCACCGCTATTGATCCCCTGGTGTTAGTTGATTATGACTACGGCGGTGACCGCAACGGGATCGACCTAATCGTTGCTGAGAAACTGTCTCAGAATGCGATCTTGCTTTCGGGAAGACTTACATTTGATCCGAAACTTCAAGACGAAGCGCAGGAGCGTGGGGTTAGGATTTTTCCGAAGCAGTGCTTGGGGTGACGGGGGGTTGGAATTCTGTCGCTTCCAGTTTTTAATGTTAATCATCACACAATTGCCGCTGTGTTGAAAAATATAGGATGATCGCTGATAAATCTGAGAACGGGAAGAAGAACCCAATCACAGACAAAATCAAAGGCGATTCCGCGCCACTCTATTAGAGTGATCTAGGATTTCCATAATAGGATTATAGCACATTCTGCTGCTTGTGATCGGGCAATCAATTGGCCTTGACCCTTCCAAAACACTTGCAATATTTGTTGAGTGACCTCAGACGTCACTCAGGGAGAACCGTTTAAATAATAGCAAGATATTGGCGCAAAGAATGCTTCCGAGAGGGGAACTGGGCAGTGGGCCTTGCAAGCCCCGATTGATCACACAACCTTAAATAGCCATCTTATCTTCCGTTGAAGGCACGATCCGAACTTCCTTTACGATAAACTTCAAAATATTGTCTAGCCGCGCGATCTCCGCCTTCCAATCACGTGACCAATCTTGCGACCAAATTCGCTCAATACGCCATCCCCGGCTCACGAGCAGATCATTTCGTATCTTATCCCGATCGCGTGCATATGGAGTCGAGTGAAACAAAGCGCCATCACACTCTATCCCGAGAATGAAGTTCGCGGGGATGTCGGGATTATGAATCGCAAGATCGATAAAGAAACCTGAGGTGCCAATATCAACCGAAACTTTATATCCCAGGTCTTCAAGACGACGCTGTACCTCTTTAGTGAAACCATCCCCCTTACGAACTCTCCCGCCACTAGCCCCACTCCGCCGCGGCCCAAAAGAATCTAAAATCAAAAGTGCATCCGAAGTCCTCTTCTCAGAGAAAGCTTGCACATATTTCAAATAACGCACGAAGAAAACTGAATCTGAATTCTTCGAAAAGGCTGCCTCGTCCGTTGGAATCTCTTGGGGATCAAACGAACAAAATACATGTACCTGCTGTTTGGCACGAGTAATGGCTACATTAAGGCGTCTCCCTCCGCCCTCCTTCGATAGTGGCCCAAAACTACGTCTCAGGTTCTTTCCCTTTTTTGGAGGAGCGTAACCAACAGAGATCAGGATTATATCACGCTCATCCCCCTGAACATTTTCAAGATTTTTCACAAAAAACCCGGCCTCTGCTTCGCCGTCTTTGAAATTTCGCGCTGCCTCAATAGTATTTCGGAAGGCATTGTCCACAGCTTCTCGGCATTCAATAACTTGCGAGATCGCAACCATCTGGGGTATCCCCATTGCGATCACACCTAAAGATTTGTCTGGATGCTCTTTAAGAAGTCGATAAGCTGTTTCCACAACTCCCTCGGCTTCCTGGATGTTCCCGTCCTTCGTATTAAAATACGCCTCTTCGACTCTGTGAAAACAAAGTGCATCGGATTCTGTGATGCAATGAGGGCTAGGAACAGCAATCAGTCTACCTTCATAGAATGCGCGATTAGAGAAGGCAATCAGACCTTCCGAACGACTCCGATAATGCCACAAAAGCATTTCCGATGGGTAGACTCGGGAAGCCAAATCCAAGATACTTGTAGCCGGTTCATTATCCTCGTCTTCGTCATCCTCTGGAATCTCTGTGCCCTGAAAATAATTTGTGGGCGGCATTTGTTTTTGATCGCCCACAACTACCATCGAATTGCATCGATAAATCGAAGGAACCGCATCCTCGACTCGGACCTGGGATGCCTCGTCGAATATAATAATGTCAAATAAGCCAGGCTGTAGGGGAAGCATCTGGGAGATACTAAGCGGGCTCATTAACCAACAGGGCTTAAGCTTCATCATGGCAGTAAGCGCGCCGACTTCCATAATTTCTCTCGGAGATAGTACTCGTCGCTGTTTATTGGCCTCTCCCTTTAAAAGCTCTAATCCCACGTGCTCACCATGTCCTCCGTTCCACCGCCTGAAGAGGGTATTATTGACGGTTTCACGGGCCGACTCCCGATGCAGGGTCTCTAACTTCCTAAATTTTTTAACTTTCTTATCGAAACCACTACTTTCAAATGCACGTAGCCCTGGGGTTTGAGCACGGAGATCGTCAACCCAACCACGGATTATGATAGCTTTGCAGTAGCTACTCCATGGCACCTCAATCTTAAGCAAGTGTTCTAGAAATTCCTTTGAAGGTGTTGACCGAATGGCTTTCGATACTTTCTCGAATTGTAAATCAACTCTCTCAAGTGCATCTAAGTCTTTTAGGGTGTGAATCAGCGCCTGGTAAGTCAGGTTATTTTGGGCATTACGATCTAGAAATAGTGGAATTTCAAAGTGGGCATTCAGTGTTGAGTAAAGCTGATCAATCAATGTACGATGTTGGCTTGCTTTGACTTGCAAATTTAAAAGTTGCTTCAAAGAGTCTTTAGCACTGGTGATTGACTCTGAGCTGAGCTCACAAAACCGCAGAAAAAAAGGCTTTCCGACCTTACGAAAAAGAGTCCCTAGTTCACTAACGGCCCGGAAGGTCTTACAAGCCTCCGACAGCGGTGGGTTAAGAGTCTGAGGGTCATCTTCTTTAAAAT
>JBBCAV010000327.1:0-5192 GCA_051382305.1 Bdellovibrionota bacterium FG-2 | reverse complement strand
AAACAATCGTTGGCAGTACGAAACGGGGCTCGCGCAATAATGCCAGCCCCGTTTTTTTTGCTCAGGCAATGACAGCGAACGTGAGCAAAGGAATGTCAAGAAGGGTGGGCGCTAACAAATCTGGCTTTCAAACGTGCGGGACTCCCTTACACCGCTACTCACGTACTACGACATGGTTGGACTCGTGAAGTGTTCAACGCGAATCCAGACATGGCAGTCGCGAAGGAGTTGCTTGGCGATTCATCAGACGACGCAGCTAAAGTGTACGCCGTAAGAAGGGCAGGCGCGGTCACTCAAGTGGCGACGCTGATGTGGGCAACTCATGAAAAGACTGGTCGCAAGTGGTCGCAAAAATAGGAGGACAAATAAAAAACCCAGCAATTACGCTGGGCTGTGCCGAAATGGCTGGGGAACCGGTTTTGACGGTAAACCCCTGTAACCACTCAATATCGAATTCCGCGAGAAGCTAAAAGAAGCATCAGTTCGTTGCAGTGCTGTTTTGTCATTTTGTACCTCGTACAAGAGACAAAACCGTTGCTCCACAACTCTCATCCGGCAGTTTGTAGCCGAGCTTGTCGGTGCCTCCTTGGACTTCCACTCCGGCTTTCCTGAGATAGCCGTTTGTGGTTTTTATCTGGCTATGACCAACGATGGCCATAACCCGAGCCAAGGACTCACCACGAGCAAGCAAGTTCGTAATGAACGTTGCCCTGAGATCGTGAAACTTGACGGGCGTGATCCTAACCGCAGCACAAAACTCCCTCGTGATCTTAGCTTGCTCTCCGTTTTCCCATTCGGTTAATTGCGGAAGAACAAACTCGCTCTCAGCTCCGCGCTTAAGTTTCAGTTCCTTTAGAAACTTAAGCAGGTCATCTGAGATCGGAACCACGCGACTCTTTTGCGTCTTGGTCGGGCCGTACCCGCACTTACTAGTCCATTGCCTTGAGATCGACATGATCCGTCCATCAAAATCAAGATCAGTCCACTTCAAAGCGAACAACTCGCCTGAGCGCATTCCTGTCATGAGGGCTAAGGCCCACATGGGGTAGAAACGGTGTTGGGTGAGCTTCGCTTCTTTGAGGAAGATTTCGACCTCCGAGGTGGTGAGAACTTTCTGTTCTACCTCCGGCACTTTGACTTGAACTCCCGCACAGGGATTTCGGTCTAAGATACCCTCCTCGACTGCCATCTCGAAGATCCGTCGCACTTGTTTGAGAATCGTTTTCCTTGAGTTAGGACTCAGGTGTGCTCCGATCTTCTCAAAAATAGCGTCGTGAACTTCTGCTCGTGAGATTGTGTGAATCTCACGCATCCCCCACAAAGGGTTGATCCAATGGCCGAGTTGTTTTTGATAGCACCAGATCGTAGAAGGTCGATGAACGATCTTCATTCGTCTTAAGCACTCATCGTACCATTCAGACCACCGAAACGGGATCTTGTCTTCTCTGAGTTTAGCGAGTTCGCGCATCAGCTCGAACTCGACGGTCTCAGCTTTTCTCAAGGTTTCAATGTTACGTCTTTTTCTCTGGACTCGAATTCCTCTGGAATCAAATCCATTGACGTAGACTTCATACAGCTTCTTTTGGCCTTTTGGGCCGTCTTCAGTATAGTGTCGAATTGCCATTTTTAGGCTCCTTTCCGATGGAAAAGGGCCTGGCAATCCTTCACGCTGAACCTCAACCTCCTACCGAACTTATATGCATTGATTTGGCCCCGATGGACCATGATTCTCAACGCGTTCGGGGAGACTGAAAGAAAGTAAGCTGCTTCTTCTGTTGAAAGCCACTCGCGTACTATTCGATTTTCAAAGAACCCGGAGTTTTTAAGCTCCAAAACATTGTTTTCAGCGCCCATGTTACTCCCGAAGCCTGCTCCCATTTCAAGTGGGTGCGTTTAGAATTTCTAAACTCGGAGAGTCGCGCGATCGGTCGCTAACTTAAGTATTTGCTACACGTTTTCTCTTAGCAACATGCCCCGTGGGCTCCGCTGCCGCTGCTTTTAGCTGAATGCCCAAGGCGTTCAGAATTGCTAAAAACGTTTCTAGAGTCGGATTTCCTTTCTTGGAAAGTGAAATATAAAGAGCCTTTGGAGATCGTCCGATTTCCTGCGTAAGCGCCCGCACTCCGTAAGCTTTAGCCATACGCTTAAGCGCGATTAGAATTCGTTCCTTCTGCCCATCGGAAGAGTCGTTTAGAATCTCACTCAAATAATGAGCGGCGAATTCTGGATTCTTTAGCTGCCCAATCAGATCGTCTTCAAAATTACGGCCTGCGCTCTTCATTTCATTTAACTCCTAAAAACGATGGTATAATATAATATACCCACTGTCAAGCCTCATTCTAACGCTTAGATTTAGTGGGTTTTGACTCGTTTCTGAATTTCCAATCCTTCCAAAAAACCTTAGCTTCCGCGATGTCCTTGTTTTGATGCCGCTTTGAGCCACCTGCAAGTACGATCACAAGCCGCCCGTCTGCGTTCTATAGCCTGGTCCAACATCGATTTTAAGTTCATGCAATCCGTCGCCTAGATTTTCAACGTGACCGGGATTGCCTGCCTCTAATCGAGAGATTCGCGCGGCTAGAATCGCCTGCGTCCGGACATCAAGTTCGTTTCGCCATTCGACATAGGGGCAGCTAGCATCTTCAGCTTCGTAGTAACGAACTTCTTTTCTCTCGATGATCTTGGTCATGTCGATCCTTCTTACGACTTTTACCACTTCACCGTCACAAGGCAAGGATGGGATTTATAAATTTGAGCTTAGAGAACCTAAATATTTTGAATCGAAATTTATCATCCCGCTGGCGCACTTTGTGGCGTCGTCCGCTTTTTGCTTCCTTCAGTTATATTGTAGTAATCTCGGAGTACCTTCTTGATTTCGTCGGGTAGGGCGCCTTGCTCCCCAGCATTTCGCAATAACGAACCTAGCATCTTCTTCTCATCGAAATACAAACTCCTCAGCGCCTTTACATCTGCGTCCGTCACGAATCGCATCGAATGCACCAGCATCCAGTTTACGATATCTGATTTCGTAATTTCTCCACCCTCGAAACCGCTGTTCACTCGCTCGACCAACGCCATCAACGCTAGCTGCGCCTCCTTATTGATAACCACCCTATACTGATCCTGCAATCCACTCTTCACCTCCTTGATCCCAACTTCTTGTTCTGTATTTTGTTCCTGATTATTTTCTATATTTTTTTTCATGTCTAATATCTCCCTTGAATTATTTTCCTTAAATTCCATATTTTATATTTGATCTTTGATTTACCCACCGCCGCCTTTATCTTCTCCCCAGGCTTCTGACCCCTTCCACAACAACATCGTTGGGTGGGAGGGGTCAGAAGCCGATCAGGGGAGCGCCTTAAAAGGCGGCGGTGGGGAAATGCCCGTCTTACAATGACTTAACTGTCTCAAGTTTTACGCGCGCTCAATTCACTGATGGCCGTCATGCGGCTATCGTGGCGGCTAGATCATTTGCCTTTGGTGGCATTTGCTGCTGAGCGAGTTCGCGAATCGTAAAGGTATTCCCGTCCAATCGAATTGGCGCGTCAGTTGGTCCCTTTTGCCAGTCCTTGGATTGAGTGAGTGCCACTCGATTCCAGAGTACAGGCTGTCGTAAGTGCTTGAGTCGCCCCAAAATCATCGCTTCAAGAGCAAGGTTTTCGCAAACAAAGATCACCAGGTTCATCGAATCCATCCTCGAATAAAGCCAAAGAATATCTTTATACCGAAGCGCAGATTTTCCCGTACGTTCGTACTCAAGAGCAAACGTCCGGTCACTGCCCAACGCGCGAATCTTAAAAACTGCGTCGGGGTATTTCTGATTTCTGGCGTCGCGACCAAGTTGAAACTCCTTAACTTGAGCGCTTTTAAGTTCCATTTCTCCTCGCCAGCTTGTTACGATTTTTTCTCGCCCCAGCCACAGAAGCCACCTCGTGATACACTCGTCATGGTGAATCTGAGCCACCGGGGCAGGGCGAATAGAAACGCAGTTGCTGTTTTCAAGAAGCCTTCGCGCAAGAGGAGTCAAAACCCAATACTCGCGCGCCGCAGGATTTGGATGAGCCATGAGAAGGCCGCGGCTCCCGAGAAGCTGGAGTTGTTTTTGATTCCATCGCTCATTGCCAGTTGCACAAAACTCATTCCAAAGCGCGCGACTCAAAAAGCCAACCTTGCCAGCAATCATCAGTGCCCTAATAACGTTCTTCGGCATGTCCTTGCCATTGGCATATTTCACCTTGCGCCCTCCCAACGTGCGGGCTCGATGATTTGATATTCCCAATGGCCCTCGACATAGCGATTACCGATGACTGACGAATCTACCCAATGGGCCTCGACTTTCGGCTCTTGCAAACGCGGTGATCCCGCAGGCGTTGCGGGTGCCTTCGATGCCTTTCCTTTTTCGTAAGCCTCCTGTTTTTGGTCCTCAACACTGCCGCCTATAAGCGCACCGGCCATGATGCCAGCGACTCCCCCCACAGCGGTTCCGATTAGGACATTTCGCGTCCGGTCCTGGCCGTCTTTGCCGGGATCGGCAAGCCCCCCCGCAATCGCTCCGGCGCCTGCGCCAACGGCCCCGCCGAGGGCCAGACTCTTGCTTTGTGTTGCGCAACTCGTCAGCATTAGGAGCGCCGTACAGATTGCAATGGCCAAGGGATACATGTCTTGCTTAATCCTGCTCATGCTACTTCCTTTCGTTGATGTTTTTTTAATTCCTCAAGAAAGGGCTTTTCTTCCGAACTCGCTTTCACTGGAACGTTCAATACGACAGGACACGGATGCTGCGGACGCGGTAACGGCTTCTCAACGGGAAGGTCCGGGAACATTTGAAAATTCACCCGACACGTTTTGGCCCCGCTCGGGTGAGGAATCACGACCACCCCTTGACCCACGCCCAGCTCTCGCTTGAAATGATTCGGATGAATGACGAACTCCTCAACCTCGCGCGCTGATACGTCACCGGACTTCTCCTTCGTCCAAAAACCGATCTTTTGTCGCTCCGTGTACTTGACGGTCCCCTTGGTTCCAATGACCTTGGAGAAGTATTCAGCAGAGTCGGGATCGTTTCCGCGCATAAAGACTTTGACGTTGGAGTTGGTCAAGATTGCGTTTGCCACTGAATCACCCAGCGCCTTAAGATCGCCTAACGCCTGATGAGCGAAGACAACACCAACGTTTGCACTGCGTGACTT
>JBBCAV010000326.1:0-10273 GCA_051382305.1 Bdellovibrionota bacterium FG-2 | reverse complement strand
CTTCGTGCTGCAGTGGGGTTTTTTGCGACTATGCTACGCGGCTAAGTCCTGGGTGGGTCCCTTTAACTGAGCGCAAGTGGGTCCTTTTTGGTGAGCGGCGCCGGATTGATCACCACCTGCTCAAGTTGAATCGGATCAAGCATAGAAGAAGGGAGATCCGTCTCAAGAGTTTTTGTCAATTCAATGCTGCGGTTGGTAAGTTGTTGGGTAAAAAACTTACATGTCTGCTCGATTACCGCATTCACATTGTGCTTCTCCATGGCAAATTCCGCTCGCCGCGTGAAAAGCCGCATATGTTCGATAATTTCGGACATTCGAGCGATCTGCACCCGTACGTCTGATAGGCCTGTCTTGAGTTCATCTTCTTTTAGTCGGTTCTTCTTGATATCCATTTCCAGCCCCTGCGAGATGATCTGGATAATGTTCAAGGGTTCTTGAGTTCGTGAGAGATGCTGGCGGTGAGCTCCCCCAACGCGTTGAGTTTTTCTGATTGAACCAGATAAACGGTTGTTTCCTGCAACTTTGCAGTCATTTTGTTAAAAGAAGCCGCGGCAACACCGATCTCATCTTTTGCGCTGTCGTCACATCTTAGATTATGCTCGCCCTTTGCCACGGCTTCCATGCCCTGCACAAGAATTCGAGTTCTATGAGTGAGATCTTTGATGATTAGACGTAAAAAAAGAAAACCAAAAGCCGCGACAAGAGCCATACACAAAAGAATTCCGGCCAAAAGAACACCTTTGGCCCACCGCGAGGCTTCACCCAGAGTTCGGGAGAAGTTATTCTCATGCTCAATGAGTCTATCATTTACGGTGTGAATCTGACTCGAAAGCAAAGCTTCCTCTTTTTGATCCTCGGCATCGAGGTGCGACTTGTGAGTAACGTGGTGAGTGTACAGACGTCCGGAAAGGCTCTCGAGTTCGTCTATCGCAAGATCCGCATCGGCCCAGATGTGGATTGCCTTATCGATGTGGCCAAAACCACGAAACCGTCTAAACAAATTGGCCATGTCATCAAAATCTTCAGGGGCGTTGTGCCCCGCAATCAAGCCGTTAAGAGCCACTTTCATATCGGGGTCGGGTTTCTCCATCTCCACACGAAACACTTCCATCCCGTTTGGTACTTTCAAAAATTCTTGAAAGCGCCGATACCACCTCTCGTCGTGAGTTGAGACATAACTATAAAGAGAATATACGGCTTCTTTTTGCGCTTTCGCCCATTGTCCTTCGGCGCCGACAAAGGCCCTCGTGCCCGAGAGCACTTTCATCCCCAACGTGCTGAGGCCCGCCATCGCAAGCGTGCCCACCAAAAACATGATGATGATCGAATTCAACTTTTTAGACAAAGGGAGATTGGACAGCCATTTCATCATGGCTTGTGCCCTGGAAATTTGAGCGTGAACTTTGAACCCTTGCCCAGATCACTTTGAACCGTGATCGTCCCCTTGGCATTCTCGATAATGCCTAAGGTTACAGACATCCCTAAGCCTGTGCCCTTGCCGACTTCTTTAGTGGTGTAAAAAGGGTCAAAGATCCTTTGTACTGTTTCGGCACTCATTCCACCGGCGTTGTCTTCATAAACAATTAACACCCCCCCGTCCTCATGAACGGAAGAGGACACCCTCACACTCTTTTTGCGGTCATCTTTAAGAGTTCCAAAAGCATCGCGCGAGTTCCCCATGAGATTCACAAAGACGCTCTCAAATTGCCCCGAATCGCCCCAAACTTGAGGGATTCCGCTGGCGAGTTCAAAGGCGGCTGCAATATCGAACTTTTCGTAGTCGCGTTTCACAAATAGAAACGAGTTATTGATCACATCATTGATATCAATTGCCCGCCCTTCGGGCGAACTCGATTGCCGAGAATAGGCCAACATATGCTTGACAATCGTCTGCATGCGCGCGGAGGACTTGCCGATCATTTCGAGAAACTTTGTCATCTCCTCAACCTTCGGCGTATCAAAAGGAGGCGCCTTCAATAAATTCAGGACCTCCTCAACATAGGCCACAACCACCGCCAGAGGATTATTTAATTCATGGGCAATTCCGGCTGCCAATGTCCCCACGGATGCAAGTTTAGCGGACTGAAAGAGTTGAGACTGAAGCACCTTGCGGTCCTTCTCCATTGACTGAAGATCCAGCAGACGCCTGATTGATATCGCAAGTTCCTCATATTCGACAGGCTTACTAAGATAATCAAAAGCCCCGATTCTCAAGGCTTCGATCGTGGACTCCATATCTCCATGTCCTGTGAGTAGAATCACGCCCGCATCGAGGGATTTTTCTTTGATCTTTCGAAGGACTTCAATCCCATCCATGTGGGGCATTTTAATATCCGACACCACCACATCTGGCGAGTTCTTCTCGAAGCTCTCAAGCCCTAGGCGACCGTCCTCTGCGGTGATGACTTCATAGCCATCCAAAATCAGCAGTTTCGAAATTCGCTCACGAATGATCTCCTCGTCATCAATCAAAAGAATTTTGTGCGTCTGCATCAGATTACACCATTCTTTGTTTCATTCTTTAATGCCACCGGCAGTTTGACAAGAATCGTGGTCCCTTTGCCTTTTTCGCTGTGAATTTCAATTTTCCCTTTATGGGCTTCAAGAATACCGTAAGTAATTGACATCCCTAGACCCATCCCCTTTCCAACAGGCTTCGTAGTATAGAAGGGTTGAAAAACTTTTTCTAATTGGTCCTGAGTCATCCCAATCCCATTGTCGATGACCTCTACCCTTAACTCAGTTTCCTCAAACCACGTGCGAAGAGAGAGCTTCTTCGTAAACTCAGTTTTTTCTGCTTGGTGCTTAGCACCCATCTCATCAAGTGCGTCTCTCGAGTTCGTGATCAGATTAATCCAAACTTGCTCTAACTGATAGGGTTCGCCGACGATCTTAGGCAGCGCAGCCCCGAAAGTCTTAGTTAGCTCGATTCCGTGAATTCGGAGCTGCTCCCCGAGCAGCATGATTGCCGACTCGATCGTCTCATTCACATCCACCTCAGTGAACTTCAGATTCTCCTGCCTTGCAAATGTACGCACGTGCTGGATGATTTTGGTCATGCGCTTGACACAGGTATCGATATCTTTGAGCGATTTATCCAGCTCCTCGTCCGTCAAAAGGTTTCTGCTTTTTAGTTTTCGCATTGTCTGCGAAACAAGCGAAATCCCACCGAGCGGTTGATTCAACTCATGCGCCATCCCAGCAGACATCTCTCCTAAGGTCGCCAATTTTGAAGTCTGAATGAGACTCGCCTGCGTCTGGGTCAACTTCGCTGTTCGTTCCGCAATGATCTTCTCTTGCTCTTCGTTCATCTTGGCCATGATTTCAGACGAAAGTTTTAGCTCTCGGTTCCGATACAGGGAGCTCCGATAAAGCCTAATTTTCTCCGTCGCCTTTTGAACCGACCACAAAAGCTGGTCTAGATTAACAGGCTTCGGCAGATAATCCAAAGCCCCGGCCCGTAGACTCTGAACGGCGAGTTCATGTCCTCCAAAGCCCGTCGTCATGATCACTTCAATATCAGGGTAGAGCAGCTTAGCCTGCCTCAAGACTTCAAGCCCACTCATCTCCTTCATGTTGATATCCGTGAGCACAACGTCGACCTTCTGTCTTGAAATAATATCAAGCCCTTCGCGACCACTGGGGCAACAAAACGCCTGATAACCTTCTTTTTCAGGATACTCCGGATTTTTTCCGCTATTTCGATTTCGTCATCAATTACGAGAATCGTATCGATCGCGGTAAGATTCGTTTTTTTTGAGAGGACCTCCTGCGCCCGCCCAAGGGCCGCCCGGAGCTCTTCGAGTTGAATCGGCTTTTCAATATAGTCAATAGCGCCAAGACGCAAGGCACGAATAGCGATTTCCTGGTTTCCGAAACCCGTGATCACAATAGTTTCGACATGAGGATTAGTCGCGTTTCGCTCTTTGATTTTGATCAAAATATCGACCCCGTCCATATCAGGAAGTTTTAGATCCAAGAAAACAATTTGGGCTTCGGGAAGTCGCGCCAAAGCTTCGGCGCCCGTCCCTACGCAAATCGGGTTAAAAAAGTGCCTCTTCAACTCTGCTGACAGATACTCTAAAACCATTGGGTCGTCGTCGACCACAAGAATATTTTCAGCCATTACACAATAGCTCCATTTGAAGGCCTAAAAAAGACGGCTACCAGATCAGGAATAGAAACGGAAAGGACAACCATTGTCGAAGCCCTTCCCACATGGATAGCTTTTAAAACTGAGGGAACGCCCACAATTTTTTGAACGTTACCGATGATGACTTTGGCTGCATCTTCATCTAAAGACGCGCCGGAAAGCGCCAGCAATTCTGAAATTCCAAAACTCGTGGGCTTCCCGCCCAATACCGCGACGGATTGAGGATTGCCATAGGCGATCTCCATATCCTTCCCGACAAGCAGACAGGCAATAGCAGTAGAATCGAATAGGTTTTTAACGGAAAGAAGATCAATGGATTGCACCTTTTCCAGTTTTTCCACTTTTTCCAACTTTTCAAAGTCCACCGAATGCGCACCACCCGAGATTTTAGCAATGATCTGATTAGCGAGCTCCACCTCTCGGGCACGAAAGCGATTGGCCCGCTTTAACTGCAGTTTCTCAAATGCCCGTTCAACAGAGATCAACACATGATCCAAATCCAGAGGTTTTCGGATGAAGTTATTAGCGCCTAGTCGCATTGCCTTGATGGTTGTCGCCTCATCCCCGTGGCCGGACATCACGATCACTTCGCATTCATTTCCGGCTTTTACTTCCTCAAGAAAAGTCATTCCGTCCTTTTTAGGAAGCCTGATGTCCGTAAGTACTACATCAATGCGTTGCTCTCCGAAAATCTTCATTCCCTCCTCGCCATCTCCGGCAGCGAGCACGGTCCAGCCTTCCTTGGTCATTTGCTCACACAAAAGATCTCTTGCCTGCTCCTCATCCTCAATGACAAGAACGACCGGTTTCACTACCACAGCCGTTCTTTTGGCGATTCTCTCCACGCAACACTCAACCGCAAGAAGAAGATCATCTAAATTGACTGGTTTTTTGAGATAATCCGTCGCACCCGCACGTAAGGCGTCAATGGCGACGTCATAGTCGCCATGGCCTGAGATCACAATCACTTCGGTATCGCGAGAGCGTTGCTTGATCCTCCGCAACACCTCCATGCCATCAACATTGGGCATCCGTAAATCCGTGATCACGATACTAGGAAAATCCTTTTGAAACTTCTCGAGTCCCTCTTTGCCGTCTACCGCAACGCTGACGTCAAAGCCCTCTTTACTAAGAACCTTGCCTAACGTGGTTCGGGCCGTTTCATCATCTTCGATCAGCAAAACTCTTCTCATAGTATTGTCCTTATACTGAAGCTCATACTCATACTATAGCCACCGGAAGCACCACTTTAAAAGTCGTGCCCTCACCCTCTTTAGTCACAAAAGTGATCGCGCCCCCATGCTCCTCAACAATCTTTTTTGAGACACTCAATCCTAAACCTGTCCCTTTGCCTGGGGCCATGGTGGTAAAGAAGGGCTCAAACATCTTCTTCTTGTTCCGCTCCAAGATCCCTGGCCCATTATCGACTACCCAGGCTTCCACACTCTTGCCATCGGCGCTTGTTAAGGTTTTCACGCAGATTTTCGCGCCTTGCTTCTTAGAAGTCTCCAGAATATTTCGAGCGTTCCCGATAAGGTTCAACAACACCTGCTCAATTCGAATGGCGTCACCTCTGATTTTCGGTAGATCAGGCTGAAGCTCGATCGTGACACCGATCCCGTGCGTTTCAATTTGTTTTCCAAATAGCTTAAAGACCCCCGTGATAGGATCATTGAGACTAATCAAGTCGGTGATCGGGCCGTCGCTTTTTCGCGTGAAAATCCGCATATGGGTGATGATTTCTGACATTTTATCCACTTGGAGAATTATGCTCGCAATCTCCTCTCCTAGCGTCGCTTCACTGAACCGCTTCTTCTCCAGATCCCGACGCAGGCCTTGCGCGATCAACTTGATGCCGTTTAGCGGCTGATTGAGTTCATGAGCCACCCCGGCAGTCAGCTCCCCCATGGCACTGAGTTTATCCATCTGAACGAGCTGAGCCGTAGACGACTTCAACTCAGAGATATCTCTGGCCAACCAAACGACGCCGCTGACTTCATTTTTGTCATCATGAAATACCGAGTGAGACAAAAGCACGGGAACTCGATCCCCATCCTTGGTATGAAAATTTTCTTCTTTGTACTCTGGCAGCATTGCTACAATGCGCTCTACCGCGTCGACGGCCATGAATCTCGTCTTCAAACCGTCAGCGATTTCATAAACGGGTTTACCAATAAGCTCGCTTTCCGCGAACTTAAGTTTTTACAACCCAACGATTCACCTTCTTGATCGTTCCATCAAGATTTAGGACTAGCAACATATCGCTCAGGGATTCGACAATACTTCGATTGAATTCGCTGTCAGTCCGATCTTGAGAATCACTGTTCACTCAAAGCCCCTCCAATATGGTGAATACTCCACAATTGTAAGTGTTCTATAAAGATTAGGCGAGATCTTTGGCAATGCCTTTAGCCGATAAGAAGCGGCGCCAAAAATATGACATTAGTTCTTCGCCTGACAGGCCGGAAAGGTCAGCGTAAACTTAGTTCCTTTTCCAAATTCACTTTCAACTGAGATTGTGCCCTTGTGGTTTTCAACTACACCAAAGGTCACGGACATCCCCAAGCCCGTCCCTTTTCCGACTTCTTTCGTCGTAAAGAAAGGATCAAAAACTCTTTGCAAGGTCTCGGCGGTCATTCCACCCGCATTGTCTTCATAGACAATAAGCACGTCACCCTTTGCCGAGCGAGCAGACGAAAGTGTTACTTGCTTCTCACGATCGTCCTTAACGGTTTCGAATGCATCACGTGAGTTGGCCATAAGATTCGTAAAAACACTCTCAAGCTGTCCCGTATCTCCCCAAACGGGCGGCAAGTCACTGCCCAGAACAAAAGGCGAGGCGATGTGATTTTTTTCGAAGCTCCCTTTTAAAAACAAAAGCGAACTTCTTATCACTTCATTGACATCTACCTCACGCCAAACCGTGGACTCGGATTGATGCGCATAGGCCAATAAATTATTGACTATCAAATTCATACGCGTCGTAGACTTAGCGATCATGCTCAGATATCCCTCGATCTCCTCGAGTTTATCGGGCGCCATCGTTGCACTTTTGCCATTATCCCGCGGTCCCGATAGCGGTTCTTTAAGAGCTGCCAAAAACTGTTCCACATACGCTACGACCACCGCTAGCGGATTGTTCAACTCGTGAGCAATTCCGGCCGCGAGCGTCCCCACAGAGGCTTGTTTTGCGGAGTGGTACAATTGCCCTTTCAATCGCTCTCGTTCCCGCTCAGCAGTTTGAAGTTCTAGAATACGCCTAATCGAAACCCAAAGTTTGTCAAAATCAACCGGTTTGCTGGCAAAATCAAAAGCCCCAAGGCGCAGGGCTTCAACGATTGTTGCGGAGTCTCCCTGGCCGGTCAATAAAATCACGCCGGGTCCACTTTGGCCGTTTGCAAGGGCGTTTTCCTTGATTCTTTTTAGAACCTCCAGCCCGCCCATCTTGGGCATAGTGAGATCCGAAATCACCACATCCGGCTCAGCCTCCCCGCAAATCCTGACCCCTTCTTCACCGTCCTCTGCTTTCAGAATTTCGTGACCATCCAATCCCAGAATCTCAGCCAGAAGATCGCGAATCATTTCCTCATCATCGATCACTAGAATCTTACTCACTGGTGCCCCCTTGCTGATAGGCGGGAAAAGTCAGCGTGAATTGAGTACCCTGACCCATTTCGCTCTCAAGCGCGATTGTCCCTTTGTGCGCCCCGACCACCCCATTGGTCACAGCCATTCCGACACCGGCCCCTTTTCCCGCTTTCTTGGTACCAAGAAAAGGTTCAAAAATTTTCTGCACGATTTCAGCGCTCATGCCGCCTGCGTTGTCTTTATAGACGACCATCACTCCACCATTTGAATGGCGCGAGGTCGAAATCGTAACACACTTCTCACGCTTGTCCGTAATCGTCTCAAACGCGTCACGACTGTTGGTAAAGAGGCTCACAAAGACACTTTCAAGTTTTCCTAAATCCCCCCAAACGTGAGGCAGATCTTCAGCTAATGAAAACACCTCCGAAATCATCCCTTTTTGAAAGCTTTTGTGAAAAAACATGAACGCGTTACTAATGGCATCATTCAGATTGATATCGCGAAAATCCAAAGCATCTGATTGACGTGAATAAGTCAGCAGGTGTTTGACAATCGCCTGCATACGAGCAGCTGATTTGCCAATCATCCCAAGATTTGCAGCGAGTTCCTCTACCTTCTTCGATCCAACCTGTCGATCCTCGATCATAGCCCGGACCTCGTCAACGTAAGCCACGACCACCGCCAATGGGCTATTAAGCTCATAGGCCACGCCCCCCGCCAATGTCCCAATAGTTGCAAGCTTAGAAGATTGAAACAATTGAACCTGTAGACGTTCCCGCTCTCGATCAAGCTCCTGCGCCTCAAGTTTGCGTTTGATCAAGTGACTTAACTTATCAAAGTCGACCGGCTTGTTAAAAAAATCAAACGCCCCATCCCGCAAAGCTCTGATGGCCAAGTCGCGGTCTCCATGGCCCGTGATTAAAATCACGCCGGTTTGTTGGGATTTTTCCCTAATTCTTTTAAGAACCTCTATCCCATCCATGTGGGGCATCTTGATATCCGTAAGCACAATATTCGGATCAAATCGATCAAAAGCCTCAAGACCATGCGGACCATCCACGGCGGTGAGCACTTCATATCCATCAAGTTTCAAAAGCTTCGCCAGCCCTTCGCGAATGGTCTCCTCATCATCGATGACCAAGATTTTTGAATTATTCATTGAACTTCCTCAACCGCCTTCCTCGCCACAGGGAAACCCCACAGTTACCGTCGTCCCCTTTTGAGGCTCACTCTTAACTTCGATGATTGCACGATGCGCTTCGACGATCCCATGAATAATCGACATCCCCAGGCCCGTGCCTTTTCCAGGAGGCTTGGTCGTAAAAAAGGGCTCAAACACTTTTTCCAGAACCTCAGGAGACATCCCAACTCCATTATCCGCAATCTCTACAAGAATGTTTCCAAAGTTGACCTTAGTTTTAATCGTGATCTGCTTTCCCTGTCCACCTCGATCCGCAAGCGCATCCCGAGAATTCGTAAGCAGATTGATCCAGATCTGCTCGAGTTGATGAAGGTCTCCCTGAATTTTCGGGAGTGCAACATCAAGAGTTCTAACAACCTCGATGCCGCGAAGTCTGAGCTGCTCACCCAGCAGAATCAGGGCAGATTCGCGGGTTTCATTGACGGCTACATCGCTGAATTTTGGCTTTTCCTGCCGAGAAAACGTCCGAACGTGCTCGATCACTTTAGTGCATCGCTCTACACTTTGTTGAATTTTGCCCAAATTTTCTTTTAATTCTTCGTCAGTCAGCAAATTCTTCTCTTTTAGCTTTTTAATCATTTGGGCAGCTAGCATAATCCCAGACAAAGGCTGATTCATCTCATGGGCCATCCCCGCAGCCATTTCACCTAAAGTCGCAAGCTTCAAAGTCTGAAAAAGCTGCTCTTGCGTACTCATCAAATTCGACTGTTGGCTTTCGATCATTACTTTTTGCGCCTTGCGCTCGGTCAAATCGCGAATGATCCCGACAGAGTGCCAAGAGTCATTCATGCGAACTGCGGATAAGGAAAGTTCAACTTGAATCTCATGCCCCTTTTTGTGCAAGGCAGCGACTTCAATCGTTTTTCCAATTAGCCCCCCCTGCCCTGTTAACAAGAAGTTCGGAAAGGCCCCTTCAAAGGAAGCATGATACTTTGCGGGCACTAGCAAGGTATGCAAATTGTTCCCCACGGCCTCGGCCTTTGTGTAGCCGAACAACTTCTCGGCAGCGGGATTCCAATATGTGATTCGCCCATCCGAATCCATCATGAGAATGGAGTCTTGTGTCGACATGATAATGCCGCGAAAAATGCCATTCATTTCCTGGGAATGAACAAATGAATTGAGCTTTGCAATAACTGGGGCAAAAATGCCGTAGTCCTCGGCATCTCCAATTTTTTTAGAAAAATTCCCTAACTCGATTTCGGATAGAAGATCTAAAATATTTCTAACGACTTTGTCCGAATCTGCAGCCTCGAACCCACTCATTCTAAGAATCCCCCAAAAAAATATCGCCCATTCGCTCTGTGATAAATCTGTATATTATATAAGTG